>JAHEKN010000020.1:13122-33921 GCA_024638305.1 Gemmatimonadota bacterium
GCGCGAGCAGAAGAAGCGACACCGAGGTGAGCCCCACGACCAGCAGCCGCTCTCCACCCCAGAAGCCCAGGGCGGTGCCGGGGTTGGTGACGTGCGTGAGCCAGACCATGTCACCGAACAGCGGGAAGCTCTCCCACAGCGGGATCGACGTGGCCACCAGGGCCTTGGTCAAGCGGTCCGCCAGGAAGACGACTCCTGCGACAACCAGGAGCAACGTCCGCTTGTCGGCCGCCGCCCGATCAGTCGCCGACGCTCGCGTCAACATCTCTGCGGAGCGCAAGGGCTGCCGGGCGTCCGTCCAGGTCGACCGCCACCCGTCCTTCGTAGTCTCCGGGGGGATCCTCGTTCCCGCCGATCCGGATGCTCGTGGCCAGAACTTCACCGGCGATGAAATCACGGTGGGTCTGAGCAGCACCGGTAACCTCCGGGGGTCCTCCGACAGCCAGCTCGATCCGATCCGTAATCTCGAGCCCGGTGTCCTTACGGAGGCGCTGCACCCGATTCACGATCTCTCGCGCCAGCCCCTCTGCGATGAGCTCGTCGTCGAGGGACGGGTCGAGCGCGGCCGTATATCCGCCCGACGACTGCACGGCGAGGCCGCCGTGGGCCTGCTCCACCACGTCCAGGTCGCCCGGCTCGAGCGCTTGGGGCTCACCGTCCACCTCGATCGTCGTGGCTTCGCCCGACCGGTAAGCGCGCAGACGGTCCGCCGACAACTCGCGAATCCGGCTCGCGGCCTCCTCGGTCCGACCCTGGAAGCGAGGCCCGAGCGCGCGGTAGTTGGGCCGGGCGGACACCTCCACCAGGCCGTCGGAGGACGACAGGAACTCCACAGCCTTGACGTTGAGCTCGTCCTGGAGGATTGCGAGCAGCTCCGCTCGCGGCCGTACACCGCCCGGGACCACGGCCTGGAGCTCGCGGAGAGGCTGCCGGACGCGCACCCGCACTTCTTCCCGGGCCGCGCGGCCCAGGCGGGAGAGCTCCCGCACGGCGTCCATCTCCCGATCCAGGGCGTCGTCGCGCGCGTCCGCGTCCGTGTCCGCCTCCGCGTCCGCAGCCAGCGGAAACGCGGTCAGATGTGCACTGGACCCGGTCAGGGCACGGTGCATCCAGTCCGCCAGAAACGGCGTGACCGGCGCCACCAGAAGACTCACCGTGCGGAGGGAATCCCACAGGGTCCGGAAGGCGGCCCGCTGGTCCAACAGGTCCGAGTTCCCCCAGAAGCGGGCGCGCGAGCGACGCACGTACCAGTTGGACAGATCCTCCAGGACGAACGTCTGCACGGCGCGATAGGCGCGCGTCAGGTCGTAGTGCTCCAGCCCGTCGTTGACGCTCGCCACCAACTCGTCCAGCCGACCGAGCACCCAACGATCCAGGGTGGGCCGTGACTCGGGCGGCGGGTCCTCCGCGCTCGGGGACCAAGACTCGGTTCGGGCGTACAGACTGAAGAACCGGTACGTGTTGAGCAGGGTGTCGAAGAATCGACGCGTTGTCTCCGAGAGGGCATCGGGGTCGTAGCGCTTGTCGGCCCACGGAGCACTGACTGTCATGAGGTACCAGCGCACCGCGTCGGCGCCGAAGGCGTTGATGGCGTCCCAGGGGTCGACCGCGTTCCCCCGGGTCTTGGACATCTTGAGGCCCGCCGAGTCGAGGATCAGCCCGTTCACGATCACGCTCTTGTACGGCGATCCCCGCCCCAGCAAGGTGCTGATGGCCATGAGCGAGTAGAACCAGCCCCGCGTCTGGTCGAGACCCTCGCAGATGAAGTCGGCCGGGAAATGGCGCCCGAACTCTTCCTGGTTCTCGAACGGATAGTGCCACTGCGCAAACGGCATGGCGCCGGAGTCGAACCACACGTCGATGACTTCCGGCGTGCGACGCATCGTGCCATCGCACTCGCTGCAGCCCCAGGTCAGCTCGTCGATGAACGGGCGGTGCGGGTCGAAATCGGCCGGGAGTCCGCCCACGCGCTCTCCCAGCGCAGCCAGGCTACCAATCCAATCCTCGGCGTCACAGCCGTCGCACAGCCAGACGGGCAGGGGTGTCCCCCAGAAGCGGTCCCGGGAGAGCGCCCAGTCGACGTTGCCCCGGAGCCATTCGCCGAAACGCCCCGATCCGGCTTCGGGCGGCGCCCAGACCACGGAGTCGTTGTTGGCGAGCAGCTCGTCGCGCAGCGTCGAGGTGGCGGCGAACCAGGAGTCCCGCGCCATGTAGATCAACGGGCTGTCGCAGCGCCAGCAGTGCGGATACGAGTGCTCGTAGAGCTCGGTCTTGAAGAGGAGGCCGCGCTCGTCCAGAAGCTCGACCAAGCGCGGGTCGGCGTCCTTCACGTAGAGTCCACCCACTTCGGCCACGGAGGCATGGAAGCGGGCCTCGTCATCGATGGGTCGGAGCATCGGAAGGTCGTGGGCGAGCCCCGCCGCGTGGTCGTCGGCGCCGAACGCAGGCGCCAGGTGCACGAGGCCCGTGCCGTCATCGGCGCTCACGAACTCCTCCGCCACCACCGTCCAGGCGTTGCCGACCTCCGCCGGAGCGGGCACGACGTCCAGCGGGCGCCCGTAGCGGCGGCCGATCAGCTCACTCCCGCGGTAGCGCGCGACTTCGCGCCAACCGTCCTCCCCGAACAGCGCGCCCGCCCGGCCCTCGGCTACCACGTAGCGCTGGCCGTCCACCTCGACGTCCGTGTAGGTGAGCTCGGGGTGCACCGCCAGCCCCACGTTGGAGGGCACCGTCCACGGTGTGGTCGTCCAGACGATGAACCTCCGCCCCTCGGGGTCGGGGGACCCGTCCGAGGCGAGCCACTCGCAGAGGAAGTAGAGCGACGGGTCGCGCACGTCCTGGTAGCCCTGGGCCACCTCGTGCGAGCTGAGCGCCGTCCCGCAGCGCGGGCAGTAGGGGACGCTCTTCTGTCCGCGGTACATGAGGCCACGACCGGCCAGCTCCGCCAGGATCCACCAGACGCTCTCGATGTAGGGCGTATGATACGTGACGTACGGACGCGAGTAGTCCAGCCAGTAGCCGATCCGCTCAGAAAGGCTCTCCCAATCCTCCTTGTAGGCGAACACCGACTTCTTGTTGGCCTCATTGAAGGCTGCGATCCCGAACTCCTCGATCTCGGGCTTTCCGGAGATGCCCAACTGCTTCTCGGTCTCGATCTCGACCGGGAGGCCGTGGGTGTCCCACCCGGCGATGCGGGTCACGCTCCGCCCCCGCATGGTCTGATAGCGGCAGATCAGGTCCTTGATCGCCCGCGAGATGATGTGATGGAGTCCCGGCCGTCCGTTCGCGGTCGGCGGCCCCTCGTAGAAGACGAAGGGCTCTCCGGCGGCGCTCCACTCCAGTGAGCGCCGGAAGAGGTCCTCCTCACGCCAGAGCTCGAGAATCTCCTCCTCGAGGGCCAGCAGAGTGCTCGGTGGCTCGGGAAACGACATGGGCGAGTGCGGCAGTTGGAGCCTGGTGAATGTGAGGATGGAGGGTCAAGCCTCCGCCGCGACGGCCTCAGAGCCGCCGAGCGACAGGACGATCTCGCGAATGAGGCGCGTGAGCTCGGGCTCGGCCTGCATGGCGGTGCGGATGATGGTCGGCACGTCGGCCGGCTCCAGCGCAACCGGCAGGCACTGATCGGTGATGATGGTGATCCCCAGCACGCGCATGGAGGCATGGCGGGCGGCGATCACTTCCGGCACGGTGGACATCCCCACGACATCCGCACCCATCTGGCGAAGCATGCGGTACTCGGCGCGCGTCTCGAGCTGGGGGCCGGTCACGGCCACGTACACGCCCCGGCGGAGCGGGATGCCGAGTCGGAGCGCACACTCGAGAGCAACCTCCTGGAGCGCGCGATCGTACGGCTCGGACATGTCCGGGAAGCGAGGGCCGAACTCGTCGAGATTGGGGCCGACCAGCGGGTTGTCGCCGAGTAGGTTGATGTGATCATCGATCAGCACCAGGTCGCCGGGCGCCCAGAGCGGATTCATGCCGCCGCACGCGCCCGAGACCACGAGCGTGTCGAGGCCCAGGGACTTGAGCAGCCTGACCGGGAAAGCCACCTCCGCCAGGGAATAGCCCTCGTAGCGGTGGAATCGTCCCTGGAGCGCTACGACCGGGATGCCGGCGAGCGTGCCCAGAATCAGGCGGCCCGCATGGGTCTCCACCGTGGACGTGGGCATGTGGGGAATGTCCGTGTAGTCGACGGTGGCGTGCGACTCGATCTCGTCGGCGAGCTTCCCCAGACCCGTGCCGAGGATGATCCCCGGTCCGGGAGCGCCGGGTGCAGCCTCGCGAGCCGCCTGCCAACGGTCGAATCCCGCCGCGCCACGGACGGCAACCACCGCGTCGGACACCGCGCTCGCGAGCGCAGGAGCCGTCATCCTCCCCCTCCCGAGGTGTCACCGAACACGTCCGAACGGACCGGAACCCTTGGCGGCAGGGGCTCGTCGACCTGGTCGGCCCCATCCCGCTCGACCTCGCCGGGCTCGGCCGCATCACTCTCGGCCGAATACGTCTCCGCGGAATCCGAGGCGGGCCCATCCACCTTCCGGTCGGAGTCCTCCGGGGCGAGCGCTTCGACGCTCACCGCCGCTTCGGGCACGCTCGAGTCCCTCGAGTCCTCCGGGACCCTCGAGTCCGCGGTGTCCGCGGACGGCTCGCTTGCAGGCTCCTCGCCCGACCCGTCACCCGTCCCGTCGACCGGCTCGCCGGGCGGTTCCGCCAGCTCGAGCTCCAGGGGTTTCTCGTCGAGCGGGTGGCGGGACTCCTCGCGCCCGACGTCGTCGAGCTCACGTTCCAGATACTGACGGTAGTCCCGCAGGAACCGCCGGCGCCGCCGCTCGAGCTCGACTGCGGCCGTGCGCAGTTCCTCGGCCCGGAGCTCGGCATCCAGCAGCAGGCGCTCGATCTCGTTCTCGGCTTCGCGCTTCATGAGCTCGGCCTCGCGCTGCGCCTGTCCGCTGATGTCCTTGCGGAGCTCCTGGGCGGTGACGAGCGCGTCCTGGACGGCCTTTTCGCGGTCGCCCTGCTCCCGCACCTGGTCGGTTAGGCGAGCCGCGCGCTCCTTGAGCGTCATGACCTCCTTGACCAGGGACTCCATCCGCTCCGCGACCAGCTCGATGAACGAATCGACCTCGGCGGGATCGAACCCCCGCATCACGCGTCGGAAGTCGCCGCGCTTCTTGCGGACGTCCAGTGGTGTCAGCTCGATCATCCCCGCTCTCCGAATAGGGCCGTCCCCACACGCACCATGGTGCTCCCCTCTTCTATCGCGACCTCGAAATCGTTCGTCATGCCCATCGAGAGCTCGGTGCCTCGATAGCCCGTTTCCTCGAGAGCTCGCTCGTGCAGGCCTCGAAGGCGCGCGAACGTGTCCCTCAATATGCGCTCCTCCGACACGAAAGGTGCCATGGTCATCAAACCCCTCACATCGAGCCCAGGAAGCTCGACGATGCGACCGATTCCCTCCAGCGCCGCCCTGAGCTCCAAGCCCCCCTTGGCCTCTTCACCCGAGGTGTTGACCTGAATCAACACCTGGAGCGCCCGACCCCCGTCCCCGACCGTCCGGGACAACTTTTCCGCCAGTCTCAGCGAATCGAGCGCGTGAAACAGGTGCGCGAGCGATGCCGCGTCCGCCGCCTTTCGCCGCTGCACGTGGCCGATCAGGTGCCAGCGCATACGCGTTCGGCCCAGATGCTCGACCTTCCGCGCCAACTCGTCCACCCGGTTTTCCCCGAGATCGTTGAGTCCCGCCTGCAGCGCCGCCTCGACCGCGTCAGGCGGATGACCTTTGGTCACGGCCACCAGGGTCACCGATGACGGATCGCGGCCCGCCCGGAGCGCGGCAGCTCCCATGCGATCGCGCAGGCGGGGAACGGATTCCCCCAGACGGCTGCGATACGTCGTCACTTCAGTCAGCACGGCTTATTGTACGATCCTGTGTGTGGGCGGCAAACGGGCGGTTCCCCGTTCCGGCCCTGTTCCTCGGGACGACAACAAAAAGGGACCCCGCCGGACGCGCCGGCGGGGTCCCGTTCGTTCGGAGCGCCTGCGCTAGTTCGTCTGGAACGTAATCGGGAAGGCCACCCAGACCTGCACTCGCTTGTCGCGGTTCAGAGCAGGGGTGAACTCCATGATGTCAGCGACCTTGAGTGCCGCATCGTCGAGCGCCTTGTGCCCGGACGATTGCTGCACCTGAGTACGGATGACCCGTCCGTTCTCGTCGATGAAGAACCACACGTTGACCGTCCCGCCGATGCCGGCGTCACGGAGCAACGGAGGATACTCGCGCTCGAGCGCGCGCCGGACCTCGTTGGTGTTCTTGAGGTCGGGCCGCACGGTGAACGGCGTGAACGTGGGCGCCGCGCTGATGTCGGTCTCGGTCGCCTCCGGCGGCGGGGGAAGATCCTCCACCGGGTTGTCCTCGAACGTGGTCGGCGCGATCGAGATGTCCTCCTCGATGTCCGCTTCCGCGATCACCGGGGTCGCCGGACGGGCAATCCTCTCGGGCGGCGGCGGGATCTCGATCTCGGGCGGGAGCTCGATGGCCTCCAGCTCCTCCGTGTTGGTCGCGATGTCCGCAGCCGTCATGTCGGGCCAGAAGTTGAAGACCGCGAAATGGATGACGGTCGCCGCGATGACGGAGCCCCAGAACCAGGATCCGAAGCTGGCCTTGAGCCGGTCGTTCGCGGTCACCCGCTCCACGAGGTGAGGTACGGCCTTAGCACTCATCGTCTCTCCCGCGTCATGTTCTGCTCAACCTCGGAGGCGAAGACCACCCGTACGGCCCCCGCTTCCTGCAACTCGCTCTGGAGCTGATCGATATAGCGATACGGAACGTCCCGATCCGCCCGAATGGACGTCACGAGCCGCTGCTCGGTCTCGACGTAAAGCGGCGCCACCAGCTCGGACACGCTCTCCATGGCCACCGGCGCATCGTTGATGAAGACCGTGCCGTTCTCGAGCACCCAGATCTCCAGCACGTTCTTCTTCTTCTCGTCGATCTTCTGCGTGGCCGAGGCTTCGACCCACTCGATCGGCTGATCGCTGGTGGTCCGGAAGACCGTCGTGACCATGAAGAAGATCAGGAGGAGGAACGCGATGTCGGCCAGTGACGAGGATGGGATCTCGTCGGATACGCCTGACTTGCGGGAGAACCCACCTTGCTTGATCGGCATCGGCTATTCCAGCACCTGAAGGGATATCCGCTCGGCGCCCGCGGCCTGGAGGCCGTCCAAGACGTCGATCATGTACCTATACGGCGCGTCCGGGTGCGTCTTTACCGCAGCGATCAGCAGCGGGTTCGCCGTGATCTCCTGCCGCCAGAGCGACTCGATGTCATCGGGCCGGAGCTGCTGGATCTGCTCACTCTCGCCCCGCTTGACGTCCACGACTCCGTTCGGCTGGACGATCAGATGCAGAATGTTCTTCTGCGAGACCTCGACCTCCTCGGCCTGCTCGGGCAGGACGACGGGGAGCCCCTTGTCGCGGGGGAAGACCGTGGTCACCAGGAAGAAGATGAGGAGGAGGAACGCGATGTCCGCCATCGACGAGGTCGGGACCTCGTCGCTCACTTTCGATTTCTTGTTCAGAATGGCCATCGTGCGGCTACCTCTGCCTCATCGTACAGGTGTGGTCCCCGGCAGGTTCCGGTTTCCGGCTCACGGGGCGCTTTCGTCGCCGGCACCCGGCGGGTCCGAAGTCTCGGGGCCATCCGATGCATCATCGTCTTCCAGCGCCACTGCGCCGCCGGTCGCCTCGGGTGCGGCCGTGGTCTCCTCAGCGGCAGGCGCGGCCGCGGACGCGCGCGCCCCGGCCCTGTGGCCTCGGCCTCTCACCTTCTCCTCTACGACCTCCAACCGGCCTTCTTTCTCGAGATCCCAGGCCAGGTTCAGGACGCCCTGGGCGCCCTGCTCCATGTCCACGATGAGCATGTCGATGCGGGTTACGAAGAAGTTGTACGCGATGTTCACGGGAATCGCGATCACCAGGCCGGTCGCCGTGGTGAGCAGGGCGACCTTGATCCCGCCCGCCACGAGACCCGGATCGACCTGTCCGGCGTTCTCGATGGACGCGAACGCCAGGATCATCCCTGCGACCGTGCCCAGGAAGCCCATCAGCGGCGCCACGTTCGCGATGGTGGCGAGCACCACCAGGCCCCGCTCGAGAAATCCGAGCTCGATCGTGCCGGTCGTGCTGATGATCTGCTCGACCTCGCCGCGGCGGACCTTCAGCGCGCGGATTCGCCTGAGTCCGGCGTGCACGATGGCCGCGGCGGGCCCCGGCGTGTTCGCCGCCAACTCGATCGCCTCGGCGATGTTGCCGGCCCGCGTCAACTCCTCGCTGCCGCTCAGGACCTTCTCGGTGTCCTTGTGCGCCACCCAAAGCGTCCAGCCCTTGGCGATGATGACGCCGAGGGCCAGCAGCGAGCAGAGCACCAGCGGGTACATCATCAAGCCCCCGTCCGCGAACAGGGACATCAATTGATATGTCGAACCCAACACGAACTCCTTGTCTCACGCGAACGCCCGGAAGACCATGCAGCCGGTCCTCCGGGACGGTCTTGGGAGTGCGGCGCAAGATAGGCAGGCCGCGAGCGACGTGTCAACGCGCCGGTCAGGTGGCCGGCAGGGCTTTCCGCGCGGGCGTTGCACCCATCCCGGCCCCGGCCCGACCCCCGCCGGCAAGCACCTCGCGCAAGCGGGGGGAGTCGACTCCGACCTCGAGTTGCCCGCGGTGAGCGATCGACACCCGGGAACTCTCCTCGCTGACGACGATCACAACCGCGTCGGTCTCTTCGCTGAGCCCGAGCGCGGCCCGGTGCCGGGTGCCCAAGGAGCGGTCCCGGAGAGGCGTCTGGGTGAGGGGCAGGATCACTCCTGCGGCCTTGATACGGTCGCCGGTGATGATGGCCGCCCCGTCATGGAGAGGCGAGTAGGGGGTGAAGATGGTGGTGAGCAGGTGCGAGGACACCCGCGCCTCCACCGAGCGACCCGACTCGCAGAACTCGTCCAGCCCCACCTGACCCTCCAAGGCGAGGATGGCGCCCACTTTGGACCGAGACAACTGTTCCACCGCTTCAACGATCTCGTCGACCACCTGGGTCTCCTCGAGCCTCGTGAAGAAGGGGGTCAACGTGATCATCTGGAACATTCGGCTCTGGCCCAGCCGCGAGAGCGCGGAACGGAGCTCGGGCTGGAAGACGACGAGCGCCGCAATGGCCCCGTACTGGAACGTCGCCTCGAGCAGGCCACGAATCAGCACGAGTCCGAGACCGAGCGCGAGGAAGTAGACGCCGGCCAGGAAGACCAGGCCGAACAACACGTACATCCCGGGCCCCCGCCGGAGCAGCAGAAGGACGCGGTAGATGAGGAAGGCGACGATCAGGATCTCGACGAGATCCAGCCAACCCGGTCTGATGATGCGGAGTTGCTCGAGAAAGGCGGTCACGGGCGCGCCTCGTCGGCGGGGCCAGCCGCGGCGTGCGTCGCCTGCGTGACCAGAAGGGCGCGCCGAACCGGACCGACGTCGTGCACTCGGAAGACGCGGGCGCCTTGAGCGTACGCGAGCACACAGGCCGCGATGGTGCCCTCGAGGCGCAGATCGGTCGCGGTCCCCAGCACGTGGCCGATGAAGCGCTTGCGGCTGGGACCGAACACGATGGGCCGCCCGAGCCGGAGCAGGGAGCCGACCGACCCCACCAGACGGAGCGTCTGTCCGGCCGTCTTGGCGAACCCGAGCCCGGGGTCGACGGCGATACGATGGGGATCGATCCCCACGGCCTGCGCGTGCTCGAGGCGCTCGCCCAGCTCCGAAGCCACTTCCGTGGCTACGTCCCTGTAGTGGGTGCGGTCGGCCATCGTGGCCGGCGTGCCGCGCATGTGCATGAGGATCAAGCCGGCGTCCCGATCCGCCATGGTTGCGGCCATGCGGGGATCGAAGGAGAGTGCGGACACGTCGTTCACGATCCGGGCCCCGGCGTCGAGCGCGGAGTCGGCCACCTCGGCGCTCCGGGTATCGACCGAAATGGGGATCGGCCAGCGGCGGGCCGCTTCCCGGATGAACGGAATGATGCGCTGCCGCTGTGTCGTGGGATCCACCGGCGCGGCGCCCGGCCTCGTCGACTCCCCTCCCACGTCCAGGATGTCCGCGCCCTCCGAGACCATCGTCTCGGCACGCGCCAGGGCAGCCGACAGGTCCTGGTGACGACCTCCGTCCGAGAACGAGTCCGGAGTGAGGTTCAAGATCCCCATGAGGACCGGCCCCCGGACGTCGAGCGACACGCCGGCCACTCGCCAGGCAGCGGCCGGGGGCTCCTCAAAAGAAAACGTGGGATTCGGGACGGCGCCCCGAACCCCACGGTCGGATATCGAGATGGGTTCGGCCCCCATCACCGATCGCCTCCCTCCCCCGCCGGCTCGCGGGAGTCCAGAAGTGCCGGTGCCGCAGACCCTTCGGCCTCCTCCGCGGCGGATCCGGTGTCCTCTCCCGCATCCGCAGACGCATCCGCGTCGGACCCCGCGGTCTTGGAACGGGACGCGGTCGGGTCGGGGACCGTACTCGGCGGGATCGGCGGGAGCGGCTCGCCCGCGGCGAGTAGCTCGATCCCGTCACGGTCGAGGGTCTCACGCTCGAGCAGCGCCGTCGCGATCGCTTCCAGCAATTCCCGCTCGGCGGTCAGGATCTGGCGCGCTCGCTCGTGTGCCTCGTCGAGGATACGTCGAACCTCCGTGTCCACGAGCTCGGCCGTGTGCTCGGAGATGTGACGGCGCTGGACCAGCTCCCGCCCGATGAAGACCTCCTGGTCGGAATCTCCCACGGCCATGAGACCCACCGCCTCCGACATCCCGAAGTTCGTGACCATCCGGCGGGCGGTCGCGGTGGCCCGCTCGATGTCGTTGCCCGCGCCCGTCGTGACCTTCTCGGGACCGAAAACCAGCTCCTCGGCGACCCGGCCGCCGAACAGCATGATGAGCCGCCCCTCGAGCCACTCCTTGGTGTAGGAATGGCGGTCCTCCGACGGTAGGCTGGCGGTAATCCCGAGCGCCCTCCCCCGGGGCACGATCGTGACCTTGTGCACCGGATCGAGGCCCGGGTGGCGGAGCCCGACCACGGCGTGACCGGCCTCGTGGTAGGCTGTCAGGCGTCGCTCGGCCTCCGTCAGGACCATGCTCTTGCGCTCGGCACCCAGCATGACCTTGTCCTTGGCGGCCTCGAAATCCTCCATCGTCACGTAGTCGGTGCCGCGTCGCGCCGCGAGCAGCGCGGCCTCGTTGCACACGTTGGCCAAATCCGCCCCGCTCATGCCGGGCGTGCCCTTGGCGATGATCTCCAGGTCTACGTCGTCGCCCAGGGGGAGCTTCTTGGCGTGGACGCGCAGGATGCCCTCCCTGCCCTTCACGTCCGGGAGGTCCACCACGACCTGGCGATCGAAGCGGCCCGGCCTGAGGAGTGCGGGGTCCAGCACGTCGGGACGGTTGGTGGCAGCGAGCAGGATCACGCCCTCGTTGGTCTCGAATCCGTCCATCTCGACCAGGAGCTGATTGAGCGTCTGCTCGCGCTCGTCATGCCCACCACCGAGGCCGGCGCCACGGTGGCGTCCGACCGCGTCGATCTCGTCGATGAAGATGATGCAGGGCGCGTGCGCCTTGCCCTGTTCGAACAGGTCGCGCACGCGGGAGGCGCCCACGCCCACGAACATCTCGACGAAGTCGGACCCCGACATCTGGAAGAACGGGCGCGCGGCTTCGCCAGCGACCGCCTTGGCCAACAACGTCTTGCCGGTTCCCGGAGGCCCGACCAGCAGGACACCCTTGGGGAGTCGGCCGCCCAGCCGGGAGAATCGCTGCGGGTCCTTGAGGAACTCGATGATCTCCTCGAGCTCCTCCTTGGCTTCATCGGCGCCCGCCACGTCGGAGAACGTGATCTGGGGCGTATCCGGCGAGATCATCTTGGCCTTGGAGCGCCCGAACTGGAAGGCGCGGTTGCCGCCCGACTGCATGGTTCGGAAGATCCAGAGCCAGAACGCCGCGAACAGCACCCAGGGCAGCACTCCGACCAAGAGCGTCCACCAAGCGTCGCTGTCGGCCTCACTCTCGATGTCCGCACCCTGCTGGAAGAGCTGCTCCTCGAGTTCGGCACTGAGCTCGGAGGGGAGCGCCGTCTTGAAGCGCGAAAGCTCGCGGCCGTCCCGCGTGACAGGCCGCCTGAGCTCGCCGGTGGCGGCGCCCGTCTCCCGGGTGAACTTGATCTCGAGGATGTTCTGGGAGTCGACCTGGCGGCGGAACTCCGTGTAGGAGAGCTCGGCCACCGCCTGTTCGCCGCCTCGCCGCACGGACAGCGCGGCGACGCTGAGGAGCAGCACGAGGGCCCAGAAGGATGTCACGCGCGACCAACGTGCCAATCCTCCGGGCCGGTCTTCGCGTCCGCCGTCCTGGTCAGCCATCGACTTCCATATCCGATTCTAGGCCCACGCCGCTAGTCGCGTAGGCTCGCGATGAACGGCAAGTGCCTGAAATGCTCACTGTAATCCAAGCCATATCCAATCAAGAAATCCCGGGGTGCGTCGAACCCCACCCACCGTGG
The DNA here is from genome assembly GCA_024638305.1 of Gemmatimonadota bacterium. Taxonomy (GTDB): domain Bacteria; phylum Gemmatimonadota; class Gemmatimonadetes; order Longimicrobiales; family Gaopeijiaceae; genus JAHEKN01. Next base: position 25,696 of record JAHEKN010000020.1, read on the forward strand.
CTCCCACTCGAGCGGCACGATCCTCTTGTGCAGAAGCGCGCATATCTCGAGGCTCTTGGGCTCCCGCTCGCGCAGGAGCGGCATGAGTCGGGCCACCGTGGTCCCACTATCAATAATATCCTCTACGACAAGGACGTTCCTCCCCTTCAGGGTGGACGCCGATTGATAGAGGAGCTGCACGTCGCCGCTGGAGACCTTCTCGGACCCGTAGGACGAGGCGACCAGGAAGTCCACGTGCAGGGGGAGCGGGATCTCCCGCACGAGGTCAGCGAGGAACACGAACGAGCCCTTGAGCAGCCCCAGCACCAACAAATCTCCCGCGTCCTCGTAGTGGCGGGCGATCTGCTCGCCCATCGCGCCGACCCGGGCCCGGATCTCTCCCTCGGTGTACACGACTCGCTCGAGCCGCTGGCCCGCCGCCTCGATCATCTTCTCGGCAGTCTCAAGCATCGTCGAAACCCAGGTAGAACTGCGGCTCGGAGGGAAGCGGGCGTGCGGCGGCCCCGCGGGCCACACTGGGTACCCACACGATCGATCCCCCGCCGTCCACGACGAGAGGATGGCGAGCGCGGTCCGAGCGATGCAACCGGGCCTCCAAGAAGAGCTTCTTCAGTTTCTTGCTGCCGTAGGGTAACCGCATGCGATCTCCGGGTCGCCAGCCCCGCACCGTCAGCGGAAACGCGAGGCCACTCTGGGCAAACGACTCGTTCCAGCGAGCGACCGGGGGGGTCGCGGCAGACCACCGCGCGGTCCACGAGCGCCCTTCCAGGCGCACTTCCCCGAGCCCGTCGCCCGGCTCCTCGATGCGAAGGGTCCGGTCCGGGGGCGGAGCGCCGCCGCCCGACAGCCGCACGAGCTCGAACTCCCGGCCAATCCTCGTGCCACCACCCAGATCGACGGTCCGTCCGCTGGCGCCGTGGCTAGTAACCTCCACCGCGAAGCGGGTTCCGGCCGCGTCGAGACCTGGCCCGACGCTGCGCGCAGCCGCGCGCAGGACCTCGGCGCGCGCGCCCTCGGGAAGGGACAGTAGCCCGGCCCGATCGAGCGCGACCTCGCCGTACGGCGCGGGCCGTGCGATCGCCGCGAGCGCCGCTTCCGCCAGGGCGGAGAGCGTCTCGTCGACACCCGCCATGAGTCCGCCGAGACGGGCCAGCGCGGCGCGGGCGCCGGGGGCCACGTGGGCCTCGATGGCGGGCAGCACCCCGTGGCGGAGCCGGTTTCGGGCCGGGCCAAGGTCTCGATTGCTCGGATCCTCGCGCCAGGTGAGGCGCGCGCCCCGGGCGTACTCGACGATCTGACTCCCGGAGAACGGCAGGAGCGGGCGCGCGACCCCCGGCGCCCGGCGCTCACGGATGCCTGCGAGCCCTCTTGGACCGCCCCCACGGACCGCGCGGTATAGGACCGTCTCGGCCTGGTCGTCCGCGTGGTGTGCCGTGAGGATCCAGCGGGCCCCGGTCCGTTCCCTCAGCGCGTACAGAAAGTCGTATCGCTGGAGGCGAGCCTCCGCCTCGGACGTGGGCGGGGTCTCCGCGGCGCCCCGGTGGACCGGCACCTGCCAGGCGCGCGCCAGACCGGCCGTCCACTCGGCGTCGCGACGGCTGTCCGACCGCATCGCGTGGTCGAAGTGCCCCACGACCAGACGGTCGGGCGGAACGCCCACCATGAACCGCAGGAGGTGGAGGAGTACGACCGAGTCGCGGCCGCCAGACACGGCGACCAGAAGCCGGTCCGAGGGAGTCGTGCCCAACGCCTCGATCCGCTCGGGAAAGGACGAGACCAGGGGCTTCCCCGGCACACTCATGGACTCCCCGCCAGTCCGGGTGGGAGCGGCCGCCCGGTCCGTTCGTGGAGGACCCGCGCCAGGACGTCGGGTCGATCGGTCTGGATTCCGTCCACCTTCATGTCCAAAAGCTCGTGCATCCGGTCCGCGTCGTCGACGACCCACACGTGGACCGGGAGGTTGCGTGCGTGTGCCGCGGCGACCAGGTCGGGGCTGGTCACCCGGCGGCCCTTCCACACGTCCGGAATCTGCAGAACGTCCGCGCGTGGGGTGTACCGGCGCACCCCCGGCAGTCGGTGCGTGACCCAGAACGCCCGCAGTTGCCTGGCGGACGCCCCCCAAGGTCCGCCATAACCGCGAACGGAGCGCCGGGCTCGCTCGTACTGGGCCGCGACCAGCACGCGCGACTCGGCCCCGTGCCGAAGCACCACGTCGACCAGGCCCGGCGCGGCGTCTGCCACCTTGGCTTCGACGTTCAGACGCGTACCCGGAAACGCCACCAGGACGTCCTCGAATCGGGGAATGCCAACTCTGGAGGCGCGAAACGAGTGGCGCCCCTCGATATCCACGAACCGGTACCCCGCGTCCGCCTCGGAGACCTCCTGCCACATGAGGTCACGAACGGCCCCGCGCGCGTCGGTGGTCCGGTCCAGGGTCGCGTCGTGCAGGACCACGATCTCGCCGTCCTTCGTAGCACGGACGTCCATCTCCAGCATGTCCGCACCCCAGACGTCCACAGCGCGCCGAAACGCGGCCATGGTGTTCTCGGGGGCCAGGGCCGCGCCGCCCCGGTGCGCGACGAGCAGCGGCGCGCCCGCCAGGTAGGTCCGTCCGGGTCGGCGGCCCCTCACGTCGCCGCTCGGGACGCGCCGCGCACGGCCGCCCTCAGAGGTCGGCGGGATCGACCTCGTAGAGTCGCATGAGGACCAGATCCACCAGCTGAGTCGTCATGTCCCGCTCCGAGCGCAGTCGCTCCACCTCCTCGAGCTCCTCCTCGTCCTCTACGGCCTGCTCGAGCTCCAGAACGCGTCCACCGAGAAACGCCAGCACGTCTTCCACCACCTCGGGCCGGGGCTTGGCCTCGGCCCCGGCGTCGGGGAGGGCTTCGCGCAGGAGCAACCCACGCACGTACGCCAGGAAGCCGGGAAACGCCATCTCGATGAGCGCTCCGTCGTCGAGTCGCTCTTCCTCGGTGATGTGCTCCCACTCCAGGTCGTTCCAATAGAGCTCGAGGGCCTCGTCGCGGAGGTAGCCCCGCTCGACCTCGGACAGAGGTACCTCGCTCTCCTCCGGGTCCCGGAAGAGGGGTCTTCCGAGCGAACGCTCGAGGGCGACCCGACGCTCTTCGAGATACGTGGCTATGTCCGTGCTCATAGGCGTCGGAATTCCGGGGTCTGCGTGAAGTTGCGCCGCCAAAGTACCTCGGGACACCGCGGGAGCAAAGAGCCCAGCGGCTCCATCGGGCCGCTGGCGGCGCCTCCGCGGGTCGACCAACTTGGGCGCGGTTCGGTCCCGGAGGGGCCGGCCCCTGCTCTCGGGACGGGAAAACGCGGTTGAATACTCCGAAAAGAAACGGATCGGGCGCGCGCGCCGGGCTCGTCAAGAGCGTCGCGGCTCTAACGCTGTGGTGCGGGGGCACCGCTCCTGCCGGAGTGGCCGGCCAGGACGCCGCGGTGCTGCTCCTTCCCGACGCCGTCTACGACGGGAGCGCCGAGGCCCCTTCCCGGGGCTGGGGGGTGCTCGTGAGCGGGAACAGGATCGTCGCGGTGGGGAATCCGTCCGACATCGATCCAGGGGATGCGGTACGGGTCGAGCTCCCCGGGCTCACTCTGCTTCCCGGGCTGATCGAAGGCCACTCGCACTTCCTGCTCCATCCTTACGACGAGACGCCGTGGACGGACCAGGTGCTGAACGAGTCGCTGGGACTGCGGACGGCGCGCGCGACGGTGCACGCCAGGGCCACGCTGATGGCGGGCATCACGTCGGCCCGGGATCTGGGAAGCGAGGGAGCGGGGTATGCCGACGTCGGGATCAAGGAAGCCATAGCGGCCGGTATCATCGAGGGACCGCGCCTATGGGTCGCCGGCCCCGCGATCGTCGCCACCGGGTCGTACAATCCCAGGGGTGCGCCGGAGCTGCGGTTGCCCAAAGGGGCCGAAGTCGCGGACGGCGTGGACGAGCTGGTGAGGGTGGTCCGCGACCAGATCGGGCGGGGGGCGGACTGGGTGAAGGTGTATGCGGACTACCGTTGGGGTCCCGCCGGAGAGGCCCGGCCAACGTTCACGCAGGCTGAGCTCGATCTGATCGTGGAGGTGGCGGAGAGCTCGGGTCGCTTCGTGGTCGCGCACGCCTCGAGCGCGGAGGGGATGCGGCGCGCCACTCTAGCGGGCGTTCGAACCATCGAACACGGGGACGGAGGGACCGCGGAGGTCTTTCGGCTCATGGCCGAGCGAGGCGTCGGATTCTGCCCGACGGTCGCGGCCGGAGACGCCATCTCCGGGTACGGGGGTTGGCGAAGGGGCGTGGACCCCGAGCCGGCCCGCATCCGGGCCAAGCGAGCCAGCTTCAGGACCGCCCTCGACGCCGGCGTTGCAATCTGTTTCGGCGGGGATGTCGGCGTTTTCTCCCACGGCGACAACGTGCGAGAGCTGGAGCTGATGGTGGATTACGGTCTGGCGCCGCTGGCGGCCGTGCGGGCGGCCACATCGGGCAACGCCCGGATTTTCGGGGTCGACGACCGGCTGGGCCGGGTCCGCGAGGGTCTCCTCGCCGACCTGATCGCCGTCGTCGGGGACCCGACGCAAGACGTCGGCGCGCTGCGCGCCGTCCGCTTCGTCATGAAGGACGGGCGCATCGTGCGCCACGACGCGGGCGCGCCCTGAGCCACCTTCGCGATCTGGTGTACGGCCTGGCGCTGCTCGCGAGCAGCCCGGTCTGGGTCGTGCGCCTGATCCGGACCGGGAAGTGGCGGACCGATTGGCGCGGCCGGCTCGGGTACGGCGAGCCGGTTCCCGGGGACGCGACCACGCCCACGGTCCTCCTGCACGGGGTGAGCCTAGGGGAAGTCAACGCGACCCGGACCCTGGTCGCAGCCCTCGGGGGGGGGAAGCCGCCCGTCCGCGTGGTTGTCAGCGCGACCACGAACACCGGGTTCGACCGGGCTCAACGCCTCTACGGCGAGGCGCATACGGTGGTTCGCTTCCCGTTCGACTTCAGCGGCGCGGTGGGCCGGCTGCTCGATCGCGTGCGCCCCACCGTGGTGGCGCTCGTGGAGCTGGAAGCGTGGCCCAACCTGATCGATGCGTGCCGGGCCCGCGGCATCCCGGTGTGTGTGGTGAACGGGCGGCTGAGCGAGCGCAGCTTTCGCCGCTACCGGCTCTTCCGGCCACTCGTTCGTGGGAGCTTCGCCAAGTTGGCCGCGGTGGGTGCGCAGACCGAGGAGTACGCGAGTCGCTTCGCCGCCCTCGGCACTGCTCCGCAGGCGATTCTCGTCACCGATACCATCAAGTGGGACACGGCCCCACTCGACGAGCAGCCTCCCGGTGCGGCGGAGCTGGCGCGGGCGCTGGGGATCGACCGCGAGCGCCCCCTGGTGGTGGCTGGCTCGACCGGCCCGGGGGAAGAGCGCCTGCTCCTCCGGGGACGGCCCCCGGGCGTGCAGCTCCTGGTTGCTCCCCGCAAGCCGGAGCGCTTCGATAAAGTCGCGGCACTCAGCGAGGCCTGGGTGCGGCGCTCGGACCCCCTGCCCGATCCGCGCGAGCGGGATCTATTCCTCCTGGACACGCTGGGGGAGCTTCGCTCCGCGTATGCGCTCGCCGACGCCGTGGTCGTGGGCCGGAGCTTCAACGGCCAGGGGGGATCGGACCCCATCGAGCCGGTGGCGCTCGGCAAGGCCACGGTGATCGGACCCGACCACGCGAACTTCGCGGACGTCGTGGCGGCGCTGGCAGGTGAGGGCGGCATCGAGGTCGCCCGAGATCCGTGGCCGGTGCTCACCGCCCTCCTGGAAGACCGCGAGCGCGCGTCGTCGCTCGGAAGTCGCGGGCGCGCGGTGATCCGCGCGCGACGCGGAGCCACGGAGCGGAGCGCCACGATCGTCCGCGAGCTGCTACCGGCCTAGGGCCCGGGGCGGGGCGCCCTGCCCGCTCGGAGCTTCGGTAGGGAGGTCACACCGACCGGAGCCGCCCCGCCACCGCGTCCAGCACGTCGGCAACCGTGATGAGTCGCATGCACGTGTAGTGTCCACCGCACGTGGGGCGACGGTGACAGGGTGAGCACGGCAGCTTGCGGTAGAGAATCGCGCCCCGCTCGGTCGGCGTGGATCGGTAGGGCACGTTGGCGCCGAACAGGCTCACGGTCGGTCGATCGAACGCGATGCCGATGTGGTTGAGCCCGGTGTCGACCCCCACGAGGACCGCGCAGCGGTCGATGAGCGCGGAGGCCTCCGTCAGCGATGTGCGGCCGACCAGGTCCACGATACCCCCGCTGGCCGTCGTGATCCGGTTCGCCGCCGCGCGATCCCCGGGGCCGCCCAACAGGACCGGAACCAGACCGTGCTCCTTGCGGAGCCCGGTCGCCAACGCCGCCCAGCGCTCCTCGATCCAGTGCTTCTGTGGCCACGTGGTGAACGGAACCAGCGCCGCGAAGCCGTCGCTGAGACCGTGCTCGGCGACGATTCGGGCGGCGAACTCACGATCCTCGTCCGACAGTCCCACCTCCATGCGGAAATCCCCAACTTCCAGACCCAGGAACGTCGCCAGCTCCCTGTACTGTGAGCTCACGCGGCTCAGGTCGTGGTCGCTGAAGACCTCGGTCATCAGAAAGTGGCTGGCCTCGCGCGAGCCCACGCCGACTCGGATGGGCGCGCCGGACGCCCACGCGATCGCGGCACTCTTGAGCAGCCCCTGAAGGTCGAGGGCCACGTCGAACCGCATGGCCTTGAGCTCCCGCCGGAAGTCCCGGATCCGGCCAAAGAGCTCGAGCCAGCGACCGCGTGCGAACAGGCGCTTCCACTCCTGGCGCTGCCAGACGATGACCCCGTCGAGCTCGGGGTGATGGGTCACGAGATCTCGCGTGTGGGGCTCGACCAGCCAGCTCACGCGCGCGTCCGGGAAGGTGCGTCTCAGGGCCCGGACGAGCGGTGTGGCGAAAACCACGTCGCCACGCGCGCTCAGCCGCACCAGCAGAATGGAGCGGGGCGTTCGCCCGCCCCAGTCGAAACGGTCGCCGCGGCCCCGGGATCGCCGCCTCAGCACCAAGCCTCCCCGAATAGGATGCGCACGGCGGCTACCGACGTGCGCTGAGCACGGCGTCGTATAAGAACCGTGGCAACAGGCGGCCTACCCGCACGAGCGTCGCGAGCGGCCACGGAAAGCTGTGGGCTCGCCTGCGGTCGAGGATGGCGCGGACCATCCGATCGACGGCGTCGTCGCACTCGAGGATGAACGGCCGCCTGGCTGCGTTCTGCGCCGTGAGCGGGGTCCGTACGAAGCCGGGAGACAGCACGGTGACGTCGATCCCGCTCGTCCGCAGCTCGATCCGGAGTGCCTCGAAGTAGCTCGTGAGCGCGGCCTTGCTGGCGCTGTACGCGGCCGATCCCGGAAGCCCGCCATATGCGGCGAGGCTGCTCACGCAAACCAGGTGCCCGCGCCCCCGCTCCAGCATCCCGGGGAGCACGGCCTCCACGGCGTACACCGCCCCCAGGACGTTCACGGCGAAGGTTGCCTCCACGTCGTCGGCCATCACCCGGAGGTCGGGAGACCTCACGTGGATCCCGGCGTTGGCGATGAGGAGGTCGATGGGCCCGAGCTGGGCCTCCGCGTCCTGGGCGGCGCGTCGAACCTGACGACGTTCGGAGACATCCGCCGGAAACACGCCCACTCGGCCGCCGCCGTCGAGGATCTCGGCCGCCAGGTGGTCGAGGAGACTCTCGCGCCGCGCGACCAGCGCGACTGCATACCCCTCGCCGGCCAAGCTCCTGGCCAGACCCCGACCCAGACCGGACGATGCGCCGGTAACCAGGGCGACGGGGTCGATCGGGGGGTTCAAGGGCGGTTTCTCGCAGCCGTTCGGGGCAGGCCTCGGACTTTCGGGTGGACCGACCAAATGAAGAGACCTCCACGACACCGTGGAGGTCCGGCCAGTGCCGGAGGAGGGACTCGAACCCCCGACACGCGGATTATGATTCCGCTGCTCTAACCAGCTGAGCTACTCCGGCGAGGAGTGGAAACCTAACCGGCATTCCGGCCGGCCCTCAAGGGCGGGTGCGCACGGCCGGTGAGCGCTCCCCGGGCGCCCGCTCGCCGGGGCCGCACGCTTGCCAGCCGGAGCCCACCGTGATCGGTTACACCAGAGCGACGAGCCGGCTCGGACCCTACCCGGACGGTGGATGCGTGAGGAGAGTTGAGACCTGACATGGACCCATTGGTACTGACTGGGATTGCCGT
>JAHEKN010000021.1 GCA_024638305.1 Gemmatimonadota bacterium
CGGCGTGATGATCTTGCCTCGGGCCGTGTAGTCCTCGGGGTTGGCGGTGAACACCATCATCACGTCCAGTGGTAGCCGCACCGGGTACCCCTTCACCTGGACGTCGCCCTCCTGGAGGATGTTGAAGAGGCCGACCTGGATCTTGCCCGAGAGGTCGGGGAGCTCGTTGATGGCCAGGATCCCTCGGTTGGCGCGGGGGAGCAGCCCGAAGTGGATGGTGAGCTCGTCGGCCAGGATGTGACCGCCGCGAGCCGCTTTGATGGGATCGATGTCGCCGATCATGTCGGCGATCGTCACATCGGGCGTGGCCAGCTTCTCCACGTAGCGCGCGTCGCGGTCGACCCAGGCGATCGGGGACGCGTCGCCGCACTCGTCCACGAGGCTCCGGCCGTACTTGGAGACCGGGGAAAAGGGGTCGTCGTTTATCTCCGACCCCTCCAGGATCGGAATAGTGGGGTCCAGGAAGTCCATGAGCTGCCTGAGAATCCTGCTCTTGGCCTGCCCCCGGAGTCCCAGCAGGATGAAGTCGTGGCGGGCCAGCAGCGCATTCACGATGCGGGGTACCACGGTGTCGGCGTACCCCTCGATCCCGGGGAACAGCTCCTCATCCGCTTCGAGCTTGCGGACCAGGTTGGCCCGGAGCTCGTCCTTGACCCGGCGGGTGCGGTAACCGGAGGCCTTGAGCTCACCGAGCGTGCGGGGCCGGGGATCGTTCATGTGTCAATTCCAACCTGGGTGTGCACTGCGGAGGGAAGGTCGAGCGTCACTACACCGGAGCGCTCCGGGTGTGGCGGGTCGGCCCGCTGGCGCGCGCATCCGTGGGGGACTCCCGATCCGGTGGCCGCTCGGGCTAGCTTCCTGGGGTTGCCCCGTCTTGGCGGGGTCCGTCACGCGCGCGACAGCGCCTCTGCGTTCGGCCAGCCCGAGATAGCCATGCCCACCGATCCGACCGGAGCAATTCTTCCCGCGAGCACGCAACCGACGTTGCCGAGGGAACGACTGATCCTCCACGACGAGCCGGACGATGAGGCCATCCCGCTCGACGTGTGTATCGTGGGCGGCGGGCCGGCCGGTCTCGCAACCGCTATCGAGCTCGCGCGCCTCGTGAAGGCGGACAACGATTCGGGTGATGGGATCGGAGAGGTCGAGATCGGCGTGCTGGAGAAGGCGGGGGAGCTGGGTGGTCACTGCCTCTCCGGCGCCGTGGTGAACCCACGATCGCTCCTCGAGCTGTTTCCTGGACTCGGCGCGGACGATCTCCCCCTTCGGGGGCCGGTGACCAAAGAGGCCGTGTACCTGCTTCGAGAGCGCGGCGCCACCAGACTGCCCACGCCGCCGACCATGCGGAACCACGGCAACTACGTGGCGTCGCTCTGCGAGATCGTGCGCTGGATGGGCGAGAAGGCCGAGGAGGCGGGGGTGAACGTGTTTCCCGGCTTTCCCGCGGATGCTCTCCTGGTCGAAGGCCGGGCGGTGAGGGGGGTGCGCACGACGCCGTCCGGACTGAATCGGGACGGTGAGCCTGGCTCCGGCTTCGAGCCTGCCGGCGACATCCTGGGCCGTGTGGTCGTCCTGGCGGAGGGGACCCGCGGCTTGCTTTCCCAGGCCTGGTACGAATGGCAGGAAGTCGGGTCCGAGAATCCGCAGATCTACGCACTCGGAGTGAAGGAGCTGTGGGAGGTCCGATCCCCCCTGGACCGCGTGATTCACACGTTGGGGTGGCCCCTGCCGAAAGACGCCTTCGGCGGCAGCTTCATGTACCCGCTCGCGGACGACCTGGTCGCGATTGGCCTGGTCGTGGGTCTCGACTACCGCGACGCCCGGCTGGACGTCCACAACCTCCTGCAGCGGATGAAGCTCCATCCGCTGTTCCGACCGCATCTCGAGGGCGGGGAGATGGTTGAATGGGGCGCCAAGACGATTCCGGAGGGAGGCTACTACAGCGTGCCCGAGCGCCGACATGGCGACGGGATCGTGGTCGTGGGCGACTCTGCCGGATACGTGGACGTGCCTTCGCTCAAGGGTATCCATTACGCCGTCCAATCCGGAATCGAAGCGGCCCGAGCCGTGTTCAAGGCCCTCAAGCGCGGCGACACGTCCGCCGAGGCGCTGGCCCCCTACACGGAGGCCATGGACGGCTCCTACGTGATGAAGGACCTCGAGACGACCCGCAACATGCGCTCGGCCTTCAAGAGCGGCTTCTTTGGCGGGGGCATCAAGTCGGGCCTCATGACACTCACCGGGGGAGCGTTTCCCGGGGGAAAGATCTCGGTTGCGGAGGACGCGGCCGAGCACAAGACGCTCGACCCGCGCAGTGAGGACGACCTCGACCCGGCGCCGGACGGTACGCTGATTTTCTCCAAGGTGGACGCGGTCTACAAGTCGGGAAACCAGACTCGCGACGACATTCCCAGTCATCTCCTGACGGCATCCGACGTGCCCGACGACGTGGCGGAGATGTACGTGCACATGTGCCCGGCGGGCGTTTACGAGCGGGACGAGAGCGGGCTTCGGGTCAACGCTCCCAACTGCGTCGATTGCAAGGCCACGGACGTGCTCGGACCACGGTGGACGCCGCGCGAGGGCGGCAGCGGGCCCAGCTACCGGCGAATGTAGCGGCCGTTTTCTAGCGCCGCGCCGCGCCCTCGATCAAGTTCCCGTGTCAGCGGACGCCCGCCCACGCGACCGGAGAGCCGCGGGGGCAGGGCGAGCGTAACTCGCACCATCCGGGAGCATGCTCATGGCGAACGGCCCTCTGGACAGACTCTGGACGCGCGCGGCAACACTTGTCCTGGCCGTTGCGGTCACCGGCTGTGCGCAGACCGGCGAGGCGGCCCCGGCGAGCTCCTCTTCTGCGGATCTGGGACAGATCGAGTTCGCCAACTCGGGTGCGGGCGTGGCTCAGGAGGCGTTCCTCCGAGGCGTGCTCTTCATGCACAACTTCGAGTACGAGGACGCCGCCGCCGCGTTCCGGGCCGCCCAGGAGGCGGATCCCGATTTCGCGCTGTCCTACTGGGGCGAGGCGATGACGTACAATCACCCGATCTGGATGGAACAGGATCGGGATGCCGCCCAGGCGGTGCTGGCCCGGCTCGGTGCTTCGCCGGAAGAGCGGGCCTCCAAGGCCGGCAGCGAGCGTGAGCGGGCCTATTTGCACGCCGTGGAGACGCTCTATGGAAACACGGCCACCTCAGCGGGCAAAGCCAAGGAGGAGCGCGACGATCTGTACCGGGCGGAGATGCGCCGGCTGTCGGAGGCGTACCCGGACGACCACGAAGCAACGACGTTCTACGCGCTCTCGATTCTGGGCAGCGCCCACGAGGGTAGGGACTTCGGGACGTACATGAGGGCCGCGGCGGCGGTCGAGCCCGTGTTCGAGAGCAACCCCGACCACCCCGGGGCCGCCCACTACCTCATCCACTCGTACGACGATCCCGTGCACGCCCCGTTGGGTCTGCCCATGGCGCGGGCGTACTCCCGAATCGCCCCCGACGCGGGACACGCCCAGCACATGACGTCGCACATCTTCGTTGCGCTCGGACTCTGGGACGACGTGGTGGCCGCCAACGAGAACGCCGTGGCCGTCCAGAACGCCCGTCAGGCGCGGCTCGAGCGACGTCCCGTCGTCTGCGGCCACTATCCGTACTGGCTGGAATACGGATACCTGATGCAGGGTCGCTACCAGAAGGCCCGCGACGTTCTGGACGCATGCTTCGAGCGCGTCCAGTCCGACCCCAATCCGTCGGAGCGGCGGCACTTCACGCTCATGCGGGCGCGGTACGTCATGGACACGGGCGACTTCGAGGCGGCCGCGCGCTACGTCATGGACCCCGGAGCCGAGCTCGACTTCGAGTACCAGGTGGTCGATGCCGTCGCAGCGGGACTCTCCGGCGACGTCGATGGCGCACGGGCCATACACCGCCGCATGCTCGCCGAGTTGAGTGCCGGCGAGACGGGTGCCCCCGCCGTCCTCACACGCGCCCTGGGAGGCGCGCTAGCCATGTGGGCGGGCGACGGCGAGGCCGCCGTTGCCGCCGTCCAAGAGGCCGCACGCATGGAGGCGGAGTTGCCGTACGAGTTCGGCCCGCCCGCCGTGGTCAAGCCGATGTTCGAGTTGCTCGGGGAGTTTCTCGCCGATGTGGGCCGCCATGCGGAGGCCGAGGCCGCGTTCGCTGCCCAGTTGGAGCGCACGCCACTCAGGACGACTTCGCTCGCGCGGCTGGCGGAGGCGGCCGAGGCATCAGGCAGCGCAACCATTGCCGCGGAGGCGCGCGATCGCCTGGCGAAGATATGGCACGATGCCGACCCGGAGGTGCGTCAGGCCGCCCGTCTGGCTCAGAACGGCCAGGACGGAGGGTGACGCGGGGGGCGACACGGGGCGCGTCGCTGGCCGAGCGGGTCGCGTCGCTGCCGGAGCGGGTCGCTTGATGGACGAGGTGGGCAAGGCGTTCGTGCTGGCCTCGCGCAACCACCTCATCGGCGAGTATCTGCCGAAGATCCGCCGATGTCTGGTGTCGCTTTCCGAGGACGACCTCTGGTGGAGACCGAACCCGGAGTCCAACTCGGTCGCCAACCTGGTTCTGCACATCTGCGGCAATGCCCGCCAGTGGATCGTCCATGGCGTGTGTGGGGCGCCGGATTCGCGTGACCGACCCGGGGAGTTCGGGCGTGACGGTGGGCTCGGACGAGCGGAGCTGATCGCCCACCTCGAGCGCTCGCTGGACGACGTGGATCAGGCACTGCTCGTAATCGAGGCCCGGGCGGCCAGTTCTTCCAGGACGCTCCTGGAGCGGAGGACCATCCAGGGGATGGACGTCTCGGTGCTGGATGCCCTGTATCACGTGGTCGAGCACTTCTCGCAGCACGTGGGTCAGATCATCTACATCACCAAGCTGCGGACGGGGAGCGACCTGGAGTTCTGGCAGGTCGAGGGCGGCGTCGCGCGCCCCAACTGGTAGCCAGGGACGCCGAACGCCCTGGAGAGGAGGACACGCGGCGCCCCGAACTGACGGGACGCCGCGTGTTGTCGGTCAGCCGACGGGCAGCGGGCCTACTTCTCGACCGGTGCCCCCACCAGATTGCCCCACTCCGTCCAGGAGCCGTCGTAGTTCTTCACGTCGTCGTACCCGAGCAGGTACTTGAGGACGAACCACGAGTGGCTGCTCCGCTCACCGATGCGGCAGTAGGTGATGACCGGGCGATCGCCAGCGACGCCGGCTTCGGTGTAGAGGTCCTTGAGGTCGCGGGCGATCTTGAACGTCCCGTCTTCGGTGTTCACCGCCTTGCTCCACGGGATGTTGGACGCGCCCGGGATGTGCCCCCCGCGCTGGCAGGTCTCGGGGAGGCCCGGAGGGGCCAGCACGACCCCCGTGAACTCGTCGGGGCTACGAACGTCCACCAGGTTGATCGACTTGTCGGAGGTCTTGGACATGACCTCCGGCAGCAGGGCCCGCATCGTGGCGTCGGCCTTGGGTACCGGGTAGGTGATCGGTTGGGGCGCGGGCACGTCCTGGGTCATGGGCCGCCCCTCGGCCAGCCATTTGACGCGGCCGCCGTCCATGAGCCGCACGTCGCCGTGTCCATAGAGCTTGAGCTGCCAGAACGCCCACGCGGCGAACCAGTTGTTGCTGTCACCGTACAGAACGACCGTCGTGTCCGGTGAGATTCCGGAGCCGCCGAGGAGGTCCGCCATCCCCTGCGGCGAGAGGATGTCGCGGCGCACCAGGTCGGCGAGCTGCGTCTTCCAGCTCCAGCCGACTGCGCCGGGAACGTGGCCTTCGTCGTAGAGCGTGATGTCGACGTTGACCTCGACTACGGCGACGGCGGGGTCGCTGCCATGTCGCGCGACCCAGTCGGTAGTGACCAGGGTCTCGGGGTGCGCATAGCCTCGATCGGAGAAATCAGCGGGTGTGTCGGTCATTTGGCCTCCTGCATGTGGCGCGGTCGCGGCGGGGGTGCGTGCGAGGATGCGGCGCTGACTACATGCTAACTCGCCGGGCGGCCGGCGGAAAAGGAGTCGGTGAACCCCCGCGTCCGCTCCTGCCATTGGCGGGTGAGGTCCTCCTGGGATTCCCGCAGATGGTCCAGGAACGAGAGGTCCAGCCGAAGCCCGTTGCGGACCGACGGGGGCGCCGCGCTCTCGGGCCGCGAAGCGAGGGCATAGAGCTCACGGAGGGCGTCGATCCGTGTTCGCAACACGGCGAGGGGTGCCGCCACGCCTTCCTTCGCGAAGCGGTAGTGGTCCTTGCGCTCACCGGCGAGTGACACCTTCTCGATCAGGCCCAGCCGCTCGAGCAGACGGGCATTGGAGCTGGCGCTCGCCTTGCTGGCACCGGCCCGAGCCGCCAGCTCATCGAGCGATAGAGCACCGCCCGCGATCAGCGCCACACCGAACATGCGCCCACCCAAGCGGGGCACGCCCTCTGCCTCGAGGAATCTGGCGCACGTCTGGAGAAGCTGTTCCCTCAGTGGGTCGGTCGTCATCTCGTTCCTCGTGGGACCGTGGGGACCGTGGGGACCGTGGGACGCGGGGGTTGGCGGCCCGGCAGCAGCCAACGGATGGTCGAGAGACCTACGTGCCCCCCTGTCTTGAGCATACAGTATATACCGAATATACCGTGTGTACCGTGTGTACGGTAGGTTGGGAGTACTCGTGGACAGCTAGCGAACGCTGCCGTTCCCGCCCCGCCGTCGCTCCATCTCGCGGCGGAAGTCGGCCAATGCGGCCGCGAGCTCAGGATGCTCCACCAGATTGGATTCCTCGGCCGCGTCGGCCTCGTAGCGGTAGAGCTCCTCGCGGCCGTCGCCGTTCACGATGAAGTGCAGGCCACCGCTAAGGAGGGATGCCATCGGACCGCGACTGATCGGTTGGTTGGGGTCGGTGTTCCGACCCTCCTCCACCTCGGCCCAGGCGTATGTCGACCCCAGTCGATTCTCACCGTCGCGGTCAACGGGCTCCCAGTAACGTTTCAGTGACTCGCCTGGGACGCCCCCTTCCGGGGCGCCGCCCAGATCCAGGAGCGTCCCGGCCAAGTCCGCCAGAGAGACCTCATCCTCCACCCTCAGGGCGGGACCACCGGGCACCCGCACGATGAGCGGGACATGGAGGACGGGGCGATAGAGGTTGTGGGCGTGCCCGTAGAGGTTGTTCTCGCCGAACAACTCGCCGTGGTCGCTCGTCACCACCACCACCGTGTTCTCGAGCAGGCCCCGATCGGAGAGCTCGGAGAGCAGGGCCGTGACCTGGGCGTCGAGATAGGAGATGGCGGCGTCGTATCCCTCCACGGCCTGATCCTCGTGGGCAAACCGCTCACGGGTTCCCTCCGGTGACCAGTAGGGAAGGTGGGCGTCGAAGTAGTTCAGGAACGCGAAGAAAGGGCGATCGCCGCCCCGGTCCACCCAATCGAGCAGCTCCCGGTTGACGTCCTCGGCGTGCTTGCGGTGGCTCGACCGCTTTTCCGCGACGTAGAAGTTCAACGCGCGAAGGGCGCGCCAGCGCTCGCTCCACGACCGGGCCCGGAGCAACCGCGATACGGAGACGGTCTGCGTGAAGGCCGAGCTGCGAAGGAGCTGATCCAACGAGACGGGATAGTCCCGGTACGTCTCGAACCCACGGTTCAGGCCCGAGTCGTAGCTGGTGTAGTGATGGTTGGCCACGAAGCCACCTGTCCGGTAGCCCGCCGCACCCAGCAACTCCGCGACGGTGGAATGGCGACCGTCGAGGGCGCGGAACCAGGACGTGGAAAGGGCGCCGGGCTCGCGCCCCGTGAACATCGTGGCGTGAGATGGAAGGGTCCAAGGAGACGTCGAAAAGGCGCGCTCGAACACGACGGCTTCCTCGGCGAGAGCCTGCAGCCCCGGCGTCGTCGCTCGACCATACCCGTAGACGCTCAGGTTCTGTGCACGGACAACGTCCCACACGATCAGCAGGACGTTGGGGCCTTCCGCGCGTGCCTGGCCACCACTCGGGCCCAGGGCGCGCCCCGATGCCCAGGTGACGACGCCGGCAAACCCAGCGGCGATCCCCAGGATCAACACGGACGAGCTCAGAAGCCTGAACAGTCGCGGGCGGCTTGCACGAGCCAGATGAAACGCCTGCGCCCCGACACCCGCGGCGAGCAGCACCTGCGCGTATTTGTGGATCTGGGAGTAGGGGAGCAGGAGGCACCCGAAGCCGAACGCCACCAGGCCGAAGGCCGCCACCTCCAGCGACATCAGCCTCGGAACGATCAGGGACAGGGCCGCCAGCGCTCCGCCCACGACCAGGAGCACGAGCGCGTACGCCAGCGGCGCCATGAAGAGTACCTGCTCGCTGACGAATACCACGCGGTCGAAGAACGCGTGGCTCGACCACAGGATCAAGGCTTCCAGCAACCCCGTCAGCAGCCCCACACCCAAGGCCACGCCGAGGATGTGGCGGGCGGTCTCGACGCGACCGGGGGACCCCATCCCCCTGCGGTTGCCGCTGGTACCGATCGCGAAGCGCACCTACCGGCGCGGCGGAAGCCGGCTCAGGTCACGATACCGTTCGAAAAGCGCCTTCTGACGGGTCTCCTGCGATACCTCGCGGCCCGCGATCAGGACCGCTTCCGCCCACGTAGTGAGCTCGAAGGGGTCTCCGGTCCAGATCACCACGTCCCCGCTCTTTCCCACCTCGAGTGTGCCGGCGTCGGCCCCGACCCCGAACACACGCGCGGGAACGCCGGTCACGGCCTCCAGGGCCGCCTCGTGAGGCATGCCGTAGGAGACGGCAAACCCTGCAATCTGCCTGATGTTGCGCACGTTGTAGACGTCGAAGGAGGAGAAGATCACGGTGACTCCGGCCCGATGCAGTCGAGCCGCATTCTCGTACGTTGCACCCAGGCTCTCGAACGTGGGGAGGTTTATCATCGTGTTGAGGATGACCGGCACACCCGCACGGGCGAGCTCGTCTGCGACCATCCACCCCTCCAGCCCTCCGGCGATCACGAGACCGAGGCCGTAATCGGCGGCGAGCCTCATGGCGGCCCGGATGTCGCTGGCCCGATGCGCCTGGACCACGAGTGGGATCTCGCCCCTGACCACAGGGAGAAGCGCTTCGAGATCGAGTCGGCTGAGGGAGTAGTCCCGGCGGCGGCGAGCGTTGTAGGCCTCCCGGTTGCGCGCGTAGTCGACCGCGTCGTCCAGGGCCTCCCGCAGGAGCAGCCCCGCTGCGCCGCGGGCCCCGCCTGCCGCCAGCGCGCCCGCTTCTCCCATCACGGCGTAGACCGCGGCCGGGGCGCGCTCGACCATGGCCTCCATGGAGGTCCCGCCGAGATTGGCCACCACACCCTGGCCCAGCACGAGCCCACCGCCCTGCGGGGCGATGACCGCCCGTGTGATCCCCTCCACCCGGGTCTCCGCAATGGCCTGGGAGTACGGGTTGATTCCGTCCCGCACGTCGAACGCGGCCGTGATACGGTCATTTTCGACCGCGCCATCGTTCGTGTTGGCCTCGAGCCCGATCTCGACGAGCCCGAGCCCAGTGTGGGCGTCGAACAGGCCGGGCGTCACCACCTTTCCACTGGCGTCGATGCGTCGGGCGCCCTCCGGGATGGCGACGTTCGTGCCGACGGCAGCGATGCGACCATCGACGATCAAGACGGTAGCGCTCGACATCATGTCGCCGGTTCCCGTGTGCACCTCGCCGCCCGTGATCGCGATCGTCTGGGCGGCCGCCGGCCCGTCCGCGAGTCCAGTCCCGGCGAGCACCAGCGCGCCCATCGCCCAACTCCTCCATCCAGCCCTCCCAGCCCTCGCCAGACCCTGACCACGCGGTGTCATCGGACCACCTCCGGGGGAAGCACACCCGTCATGAAGTCCCCGAAGATCATCGGGTCCGGGCGGGATCGGTCGTACATGAGGGCTCCGTCGATGAACACCTGCTCCGCCTTCGCATAGACGCTGAAGGGGTCGCCCGACCAGATGACGACATCCGCGTTCTTGCCTGCTTCGAGCGAGCCGGTCACGTCGTCGATGCCGAGCGCCCGCGCCGGGTTGATCGTGATCCACTGGATCGCGTCCTCCGCAGCAATGGTCATTCCGCGTCGCCGGCCCGCGCCCATGGCCTTGGCTGCCTCCTGATTGAGGCGCTGGATCCCGTGTCCATCGTCGGAGTGGACGATGGCGCAAGCACCGGCCGCGTGCACCAGCGGGATGTTCTCCTGAATGCCGTCGTACGCCTCGAGCTTGAAGCCCCACCAGTCCGCCCACAGGCTGCCGCAGATGCCGTTTTCGCGGAGGAGATCCGCCACCTTGTAGGCCTCGACGCCGTGGTGGAACGAGGCGATCGAATACCCGAACTCGTTGGCGATGTCGATCATCGTCGCCATCTCGTCGGCGCGGTAGCAGTGGTTGTGCACCAGGATCTCGCCGCTGAGCACACCGGCCAGCGACTCGAGCTGTAGGTCGCGGGCCGGTCGCGCGTCCGGGTCGGCTCCGTCCGCCTGCCACTTCCGCCAATCGCGCAGGTAGCGCTCGGCCCGGATCCAGGCCGCCCGATACCCCGCCACGTTACCCATCCGCGTCGCTGGCCCTCGCGCGGCGTACACGCGCTTGGGGTTCTCACCGCACGCCATCTTCAAGCCGTGCGGGGCGCCGGGAAACTTCATCCCCTGATAGGTCCGCGACGGAACCGGTCGGATCGTAACCCCGCGACCCCCGATGAGATTGGCCGAGCCGGGGAGCACCTGCAGGGCCGTGATCCCGCCCGCGATCGCGTGACCGAAGCCGGGGTCGTGTGGCCAGATCGAGTGCTCCGCCCAAACCTCCGCGGTCACCGGATCCGTCATCTCGTTTCCATCGGAAAGCGAAGAGACTGCAGGTGCCGCGTAGACTCCGAGATGAGAATGGGTGTCGATGACACCAGGGGTGACCCAACGGCCGCTCGCATCGATCACCGTGGCGCCGGCTGGTGCGGTCACGGCCGTGCCGACCGCCGAGATCTTTCCACCCTCGATGACGACGGTGCCGCCCCGGATAGCCGGCCCCACGCCGGTGAGGATATTGGCATTGCGGATGACCGTCGTACCGGACGGAAACGGCTGGTACGTGGACGGAAACGGATCGTCGAACAGCGGGCCGTCGTCGTCGGCCACCGCCGGAGCGGTCGGTCCCACGGCCGGTGTCGGGGGGGCCTGGGCCGATGCACAACCGGCCAGCACAAAGGGCAGGATCAGACCACTGCTCAAGAGCTTGGGCATGGGATCTCGGGGCCTCCGGTGTTCGAAGCGGGATTTGGCCGAAGCATAGTCCGGCGCCGATTCCGAGTCGAGCGCCACGCACTCTCGCCAGTACACGACTCGATCCTGAGGAGTAGCCTCATTGACAGCGCTCGCCGCACACGGCCGTATGTTGTTTGTCGCGCGCGAGGACGCGAGACCGCTCTTCTTCCGCCGGGGCGCCAGCCCTCGGGACGGTATCCGATGCGCAGATGTTGGCCCCTCCCCTCTGTTGGGGCCGTCCTGGCCGTCGCGGCGCTGGCTCTTTTCCTGGAGCCGCTGCCGGCGGGCGCGCAGATGCGATCCATCCAGGGACGTGTCGTGGATCTGGAGACCGGCGAAGCGGTAGCCGACGCGACGATCACGATCCGGCGCCCGGGCCGGACGGAACCCGTCTCGAGCGCGTTGACCGGACCGGGCGGCCGGTTCCAGGTCGAGATCCCCATTGGCGAGGCGGGCCTGCGGATTCAGGTGGAGCACCTGGCGTACGGCCGCTTCAATCAGCCGATGAGACCCCTGGGGGCCGGGCGGCTCCTACACATCGAGATCTCACGAACCGCGATCCAGCTCGAGCCCATCGACGTCAGGGTCGATACGCCCGATGCGCGTGCGGACCGCGTGCGGGGCACTCAGCGAAACGTGGTGAGTCGGGAGCAGATCGAGCAGACGCTGGGCACGGCGGGCAACCTCGGCACGGTTCTCGAGCGCTTCGTGACGGGAGTGCGCGTTCGAACTCCGCAAGCGACGCCCGGCGCTCCCATGTGCGTGGAGTTCCGCTCCAGCCGCACCCTGGACAATCCCAACGAATGCCATCCGCCGGTCATCGTCATGGACGGGGTGCGGGTATCGAGCCCGCTCACGTTTTTCTCCTGGCTGCCGCTGGAGGATGTGGAGCGACTCGAGGTCATCCCCCCCGGGGAGGCCGGCGTACAGTACGGGACCGATTCCAACTTCGGCGTGCTGTTGGTCGAGACCCGGTCCGGTGGGTTTACACGAGAGGAGGCGCCTCCCGCGGTGGTGGAGCCGCGGTACGATTTTGCCGTGGAGGGAGTGCCCTACGCCTGGAAGCGGACCTTTCTGGGCGCCTTCGTGGGCAACGCGATTGGCGTCGGAATCGGGATCGCGGCCGCCAACTCGTGTCTGGATTTCAACGGCCTCTCCGACCACTTCCTCGACTCCGCCTGCGGCTCGGCTCGTACCGCTGCCGTGCGTATCGGACTGGTGTCCCTGCCCCTCCTGGGGGCTGGATGGGGAGCCGGAAGGGCCGGTAAGACGGACCGGTCCCACGGTCGGTTTTGGCACACCGTGCTGGGTTCAGCCTTGGTCGGGATTCCCGGATACCTCATCGCCACGGCCGGCCCGGACGAGGCCTGGCCGGGGGCAGACTGGACGGGCGGCGTGTTCGTGCTGATCGGTGTGCCAGCGGTCGCCACACTGACGGACCGGCTGTTCCGAATCGAGCGGGAGCCGCCCTCGCGCTAGAGCGGCGACACCCCGGTCAGCGACGGGCGCCTGCGTTCACCTCCGCGACGATTCGGTCGGCGTCGTAGATCTCGGCGAGCGCTTCCAGAATTCCGCGCGCATCGACGGACACCGTGCGCGGGACTTCGGTCAGGAAGATGTAGTCGCCTGGCAGGCTCTCGATGTTCCCGTCGAACGCCACCCCGACCAACTCGAGGTCGGCGTTGAGAACGGGTGAGCCCGAGTTCCCACCGATGATGTCTGCCGTCGCCACGAAGTTGAAGGGAGTCGAGAGGTCGAGCGACGCGGGCGGGTCCAGCCAGCGATCCGGGAGCGCCCATTCAGCCTCGTTCTCGTTCCCTTTGAACGAGTAGTGGCGGTCGTACATGCCGTAGAACGTCGTGTGGGTCGGGGCGCGCGTGCCGTTGTACTCGTAGCCCGCGACCACTCCGTCGGCGATCCGGAGCGAGAACGTCGCGTCCGGCGGTACCTCGGTGCCGTACACGGCGAAGCGCGCCTGCCCCAGCTTGATCGCGATCTCTTCCTCTTCGGTGCCCAGCGTCCCGATCATCTGTTGGAACTGTCCGAGCAGGGGCAACAGGCCGCGGATGATCCCGAGCCCCGGGTCCTCAGGCGACAGTGTTCCCGCTTCCAGCGCACCCGCGGCCGTGGCCGAGTCCGCGAGGACCGAGTTGGCTACCACCGAAGCGGCCAATCCCTCCGCCGTCCTGCCGGCGAGCATCTGCTGTACGGAGGGATCGTCCTCGCCGTAGTTGCGGACAAGGTCCAGCATCCTGGCTTCGACCAGGATCTCCTCGAGTCGAGCCGGATAGTCGGGAACCTCGAGAAAGGACTCTTTGAACCCATCCACCGTCTCTTGGTCCGCGCCGGCCGCCGACGCGCTGAGATACTGGAAGGCCCAGATGGCTCGGGTGAGCAGCGCCGACGCGTACTGCGGTGCGGTGAAGCCCAGGAAGCTCCCGAATCCGGCGGCCACTGCCTTCTTTTCTTCCTGGATCGCGCCCATGCGATCGATGAGCCCGCGATACTCTCCGAGGTCCTCGTCGGTATCGATGGTCTCCGCGAAGCGCGTCTCGTAGTCGAGCTTGCGGGCCAAGATCACCGGGTCGGCCAGCCCCCGGAGCTGCCCGCGATAAGCCTTCTGGGAGTTGAGCAGGCTGAAGATCTCGTTCCTCATGTCGAGCGCTTCACCCGCCTGCGGATCGAGGTCGTAGAACTCCTGGAGCGCTTCGATGCGCGAGTCGATGAACTCGAGGACGGCCTTGTCCGACACGTCCCGCCGGAACTCGAGCTCAGCCACGGTCTGGATGCGGCTGGTGCTGCCCGGGTTCCCGACCACGAAGATGGGGTCCCCGGCCTGGACGCCCTCGGTACTCCAGGGAAAGAAGTTTCCGCTCGTGTCCAAGGGCCTCCCGTCGCCGCCGTAGACCCGGAGGAGGCTGAAATCGAGGGAGTACCGTGGGTACGTGAAGTTGTCCGAGTCTCCGCCGAAGTATCCCATCTGCAGCTCGGGCGCCATGACCAGCCGGACATCCGTGTAGCGCCGGAACACGTAGGCCGAGTTCCGGCCCCCGTTGTAGAGCGAGATCATCTCGACGACGTGGCCTCCGTCTTCCCCGCCGTACTCACCGTGGATGCGGGCCTCGATCTCTTCGAGCTTGGCCGTCCTGGCCTCGGAGCGTGCGTTGTCGTCCGTGATCCCGGCCAGCGCGGCCGCGACCTCGTCCGTGACGTCGCGGATCTCGATGAGCTGGTCGGCCTCGAAGTCGTCGATGACGCGCTCTTCCGCTTCGGACGCGGCGTAGAATCCGTCGTCGAGGATGGTCTCGCCCTCCAGCGCGACGGCCGAGACGTGATCGCGCGCACAGTGGTGGTTGGTCAGGACCAACCCCGCGGGAGACACGAACGAGGCGGAGCATCCGGGGATGCGGAGCGCTCCCAGCCGCGCCCGGTCGAACCACGCCGCGTCCGGCCGGAATCCGTACGCTTCCTCGAAGTAGTCCACGGGAGGGGCATCGAACGTCCACATCCGACCGTTGTCGAACTGCCCGGCCCGGGCCGCTTCGTCATCGACCGCGTCCTGCGGGACCGCGGCCGCCAGATCCGCGGCGAAGCACCAGAGGAGCGCGGTGGCCGCTGCCGCGGCCACGCTGGAACGGTGGGGAGCGCGAAACTGGTTCATGCCTTCTCCACTGCGGTGCGGACCGCGTCCACGAACGCCGGTCCACCGTCGACATGCACGTTGTGCCCTACATCCGGAAGTATCACGAGGTCGGCGTTCGGAAAGTGTACCCGAGCCTCCTCGAAGTCCGACCGCGAAAGGTAGTCGCTGCGGCCGCCGGCCACGAAGTGCGTGGGACCCCGGTACACGTCACCGGCGTTCAAGACGGTCGGGGTCCAATCGGGCAGATGATCGCGGATGGTCTCCAGGGGAACCTCCCAGCGATAGCTGCCGTCGTCCAGCCGGGAGAGATTGGTCAGCAGGAACCATCGTGTCCGGAGGCTAGGGATGGCGGGCTCGAGGGCGGCTTCGGCGTCGGCCCGTGTCCCAACGCTCGCGAGGTCGACCGCCAGGAGGGCGTCGAGGATGGTCGAGTCCGCGGGATAGGCCCTGGGGGCGACGTCCAAGACGAACAGTCGCTCGAAGCGGTCCCCGTGGTCCACCGCGAGGCGCATGGCGACCTTGCCGCCCAGACTGTGACCCATTAGCGCCGCGCGGTCGAGGGCCAGCGCGTCCATCCAGTCGAGAACGCGTTCCGCCATCCGCTCGATCGACGCTCGCGGCATCTGAGGCGAGCGCCCGTGGTTGGGCAAATCCAGCGCGAGCACGTGGTACAGGTCCGCGAGCGCCTTGCCGGTCCCTGTCCAATTTCGGGACGATCCCAGCATCCCGTGCAGAACCACGAGCGGGGTCCCTTCGCCGCCCAGGTCTCGATGGAAGAGCGGCGCGGCGCCGTCGATCAGGAACCGCCTGGGCCGGGTGCCGCAGCGCCCGTGCGGAGGTCGTCCAGCACGGATCTGAGTAGCTCGCGGAAGGTCTCCAGCGGCAGCGCGCCCTGGACCGGGTAGCCCTCGACGAAGAACGTCGGTGTGCCACGAATCGCGAGGCGGCGCGCAAGGTTGGTGTGGCGGGCTGCCAGCGGCTCCAGACGTCTGGACTCGATGCAGGCTGCCCACTCCCCCATATCCACGCCGCCGGAACGGGCCGAGCGCTCGAACACGGCCGACACGTCCCCGGATACCTTCCACTCCCTCTGGCTTCCGAAGAGCGCATCGCCGACCTCGAGGATCTTCCCCTGCTCGGCGGCGCAAAGGCCCGCAGCCAGCGCCGGTCCGGCGTTCGGGAACATCCCCACGTTGAACGGCACGAAGCGCCAGTGTACCTGGCCCGTTTCGACGAACTCTTCGAGCAGCGGGTAGAACGTCTCTTCGTGGAACTGCCGGCAGAATCCGCAACCGAAGTCGCTGAACTCCACAACGTGCACGGGCGCGTCGTCGCTGCCCCAGGTGTAGCCGGCGGTCTCGATCTCCTCGCGGGTGACCGGGCGCCGATCGGCGAGCGGCCCGCCATCGGCGGGCGCCCTGCTCTGGGTCGGATCGAGGCGGGGTGCCGGAATGTTCTCGGCCACGGTGGTGCCCGCCGAGGCATCGCGCCCGTCAGAGCATGCCGCCAGCAGGGTCAGGGCCGCGACCGCAAGGGTCGAGAGCGTGACGGTGGTCCCAGGAAGACGAGTCATGGCACTAGAGTGATGAGCTGGCCCATCGCGGCCAGACGACCAGAAAACGATGTGAAGAGCCCCGTGGCAAGCATCACACCCACGACGATGAGCACGAACCCCGACACCTTCTGCAGCGGGCCCACCCATGTTCGGACCTTCTGGGAGCCCACCAAGAACCAGTTGACCGATACGGCCGCGGCGATGAACGGGATTGCCAACCCGAACGCGTATACGCCGAGGAGCAGGCTTCCCCGCCACGCGGACCCTTCCATACTCGCGAGCAGGAGGATGGTTGCGAGGATCGGACCGATGCACGGGGTCCAACCGGCTCCGAACACCACCCCGGCAGCGACCGAACCGGCCATGCCGGCCGGCTTGGAGGACAGCCGAATCCGGCGCTCGGCTCCGAGAGCTCTCAGCTTGAGCCAACCCACCAGATAGAGCCCGAACACGATGATGACCACCCCGCCGATCCGGTTGATCCACGGGAGCCAGCGGCCCACCGTGCGACCGAGCGCGGTGGCGGTCGCTCCGAGCGTCATGAAGACCAGGGTGAACCCGAGCACGAACAGCGTCGCGTGGATCAAGGCCGCCCTGCGGGCGCGCCCCGACTCCGCCGCTCCCAGCTCGTCGAGCGTCATCCCGGTGACGTACGCGACGTAGCTCGGCACGAGGGGAAACACACAGGGTGACAGAAACGACACCACGCCGGCCACGAGGGCGGTCGGCAGGGAAACCGAGATGTCCATGGGTCTACGGGCCGGACCGCGGCGAACGGGGGCTCGCGCCGGTCCCGCCGCGAGCCGACGTACCCTGCGGGAGTCTCGCGTCCTTGATCACTACCGTCTCGGCGATCTTGTCATGGATACCCATGCGATTCGGGTCCCAGAGCATGTGCGCGAATCCGAGCAGGCCCGTGGCAAACCCGGCGGCGTATCCCCCGGATCTCTCGAATGCCATGAGCCAGCTCATCGGTTCCCCGTTCAGACGAACGACACGCAGCCCGAAAAGGCGCTTGCCCGGTGTCAGACCGTTGGTCCAGGCAAGAATCGTGGAGAAGTACAGCGCTCCCCACCCGAAGCCGAGGCCGAGCTCGTCGGCGGAATCGATGATCCAGGCGAAGAAACCGCGCCGCTCGCTGGCCGCCTGGGCCGCTCGTCGGGCCGCCCGCGCGTCCTCGCGTTCGGCATCGACGTCCGCACGGAGAGCCTCGACCTGCGCGCTCAGCGCCGCGAGCGAGTCGCCGGCCAACGCCTGGACGATGCTTCGTTCCAGCTCACTCCGGAGCTCCGTCTCCTCAGCAGAGAGATCAGGTCCCTCGGGACCACGCAGGAGCTCGGCATATCGCGTCAGCGCTTCCACGAGGGGAACATCCGGCAGCCCCGAGTCGACCGCATCGGCATCGACGGGGGTCACGGCCTCGCTCGGATAGGCAGCCTCGACAACACGCGCGATGAGCGCGGTCCGATCGTAGGAGGCGTCTTCCGGCACCAACTCCTCGAGCATCTCCTCGAGGCCGCTTCGGTCGACGTCGCGGGCCGCTACCACGCGAGCGAGCTCGGTGGCGGCGGCGAACGCGTCCTCCTCGTCGTCCGCCGATCGCAAGGCGAACGCGTCGCCCATGCCACCGGCCGGGACCGGCACCCCGGCCACCTGCAGGTTCACGGAGGGACCACCGCCCGGCTCGGACAGCAGATTCTGAACCACTCCGGTCGCCACGATCACCGTGATGCCGAGGAGAAACGCCCCCGCACACCCCATGGAATACTGGGCCGCCCGCCCGAGCGCGTTGCCCACGGACCGTCGAGTGGCCATCCGGAAGAAGTAGAACGCGGCCAGCACCCCCAGGACGGTCCAACCGAGCTGAGAAACCACCGCGATGATCAGTCCGTCCACTGCGATCGCCGCCAGCCGCGTTCGGGGCCGCGCGAGCGGCAGGCCCAGGAGGTTTTCCGAAACGCTGAACGCGTCGGGCGTGACGACCGATCGCGGATCTCGCGCGGGCTCCACCGTCAGCGGCGGAACACTCGCGCTACGAGAAGTCCGACTCCCAGTGCCAGCATTCCGGTGCCGAGCACGAGCTGACCCGACGGGCGGTCCGACTCCACGCCGGACGCGGAGCGATCCCGGAGATCGACGGGCGCGCGGGTGACGTCGCCAATCACTTCGGTTTCGTCCTGTTCACGCGCGGCCGCGGTCGGCTCGTCCCGCCGCTCCACCGGTGGCCCGCCGTCACCCGTCGCGGGCGACATCACCGACCGCTCCGAGAGGGGTGCGGCGCCCTTTTCCTCGAACTCCGTCCCGCAGCCGACGCACTGGAGGTGGCCCTTGTCGAGTGCCGTTCGGTTGGCGTAAACCAGCGGTTCCTGGCAGAGTGGGCACATCGACTCGGAGGCCAGGGGCTCGATCGCCGCGTATAGGCTCCCCTTGGAGAGGCCGAGCTCATCCGCGATCCGATTGACGCTCGTCTCGGACTCCCAATAGAGCTCGTTTGCCCGGCGGGCCTGCTCTTCTTCCTGTTCGATCCCGTCCATGAAGCCGGCTCGCTACCTTGTTCTACGGGCCGTCGGCCCAGTCACGCGGTACACGGATGTCACGACGAAAGATAACATTTGACGGTGCCCCTGGCCTTGGTAGAGGAGCGTTCCATGCGGAGTCGAGCAAAGATTCTGGCGAGCTTGGAGACGGTGTACCGCGAGGCGTTCACCCGCGCAGAGGAGGCCGAGGACCGGGAGCGCATGGAGCGCCTGGACTTCGATTTCCAGAGGGATCAGCTCCAGTTGGAGGTCTTGCTCGACCTGAGGGACGCGCTCACGGCCCCGGAGGAGAAGGACGAGGAGAAGGAGACGTCGCTTCTGGAGAAGGCACAGGCGCTCGGCAAGCTCAGAAACCTGACCAGGCTGCGATAGCATGAAGATCTATACGCGAACCGGGGACGCCGGCGAGACGGGGCTGTTCGGGGGTGGTCGCGTCCCGAAGGACCACTCCAGAGTGGAGGCGTACGGCACGGTCGACGAGTTGAACTCCCACCTGGGCTTCGTCCTGGCGAGCGGGGCTTCCGCGTCGACGGCGTCGAAGCTCCGTCCCATCCAGGACGATCTGTTCGCCATTGGCGCCGTGCTGGCGACCGCTCCCCCGACCGAGCGACGGCCGTCACCACGTCTGCCCGAGCTGCCCGGGGACCGCATCGAGGCGATGGAGCGATGGATCGACGAGACCACGGCGCAGCTCCCGCCCCTCCGCGAGTTCGTCATCCCCGGGGGCACGGTCGTGGCCGCCGCCCTACACCTGGCTCGGACCGCCTGCCGGCGGTCGGAGCGGGCCGTCGTGGCCCTCGCGCACGCCGAACCCGTCGATCCCGTGATACTGCGCTATCTGAATCGGCTCTCCGACCTGCTCTTCACCCTAGCCCGGGCGGAGAACGTCGGCGGTGGCGGCGCCGAAGTGCCGTGGGACAAAGACAGCGGCACGAGTCGGGAAGGGTCGGCCTAGCCGACCAGTGCGCTAGCGCCGCGCGCGCCGTCCGTTCTTCGTGTAGAACATCACGGCGCCGTGCGCGCCACCCGTGCCGAACAGGGCGCCGGCCTGGACCGGCCGGAACACCACGAAGTGGTCGATGGCGTCGGGTGGAAAGTCGTAGATGCCCTCGGGCGCGACTCGGTTGTCGTCGATGAACATGAGGACCGACTCGCAGGGGCGGGTCTTGAGTAGGCGGACCTGCCCCGACTCGAATTCGACGCAGAACTGACCCTCCTCACGGCGAATCCGGAGACCGCTGACCCGCGTGTTGCGGAGCAGGTCGGCGATGTTCCTAGTCCGGCGCTCGACCTCGGCGATGTCCTCGCGACTCACGACCTGACCGCCCATGGCGGCGCGCGCGGCCATCCGCTGCTGGTCGACCGTGACCACGATGGGCTCGAGCTCGATGGGCTCCATCGACATCTTCATCTCGACGCTGATCCCAACACCGTTCAAGAGGTTGACCGTCTCCGAGCGCGTCTCGTAGCCCAGCTGGGTGACCTCCAGAACGTACTCGCCCGGGGGCACGTCTTGGAATTGGAAGTCCCCTCTACCATCGGTGACCGTGAAGTAGCGGGTGCCCAATAGCCGTACCGCCGCGCCCGAGAGAGGCTGCCCTCCCCCTTGGTCGCTGAGCCGGCCGGAAATGCCGGAAGGCTCGTACTCGCCCAACAGGAAGTCGATTCGTGCGCCGCGCTCGCCGACGGCGACCTGCTGCGCAGTCGAGCTCATGCTGAGGAACTCGGCCATGCCGGACGCCTTGGCCCCCTTGGGAAGCCCGCAGAAGCGAAACCATCCTTCTCCGTCGGCCACCGTCCGCCGGGTGCGCACCCGACCGCCGAGCCCCTCCGTCCAGGAGAGGTGGACCGTGCTGCCCGGGATCGCGACCCGGGTCTCCGTGTCCAGCACCGCGCCGAACACGAACGATCCCTCCGCGCTCTCGAACAGACACTGGTTGCTGGTCACCGTGGCCAAGCTGGGCGTGCCGAGATCGACTTCGGTGGTCACACCCTCCTGCACGGTGACCATGGTTTGGCCGGCGCTCACGCCGAGGTGTGCGAGCCGCGGGTGGAAGAACACCATGGCATACTCGCCCACGGGCACCTGCTCGAAGACGAAATACCCGTCCTCGTTCGATTGAACGCGGTGCGTGGTCTCCCAGAGCGCCACGTCCGCTCCGGCAAGTGGCTCGGCAACGGTGCTGTCGACCACCTGACCCCGTATCGATCCCGTCGGGACCTCCTGGCCGCCGATCCCGGGCGGAAGCGCGAGTGTGGCGCCCACGACTGCTGCGACCGCCAACGTTCGGGGGATCGGCATGGAGCGCGGCGCCTGGCTCGAGGAGCGCTGTGTCGGCTGGCTACGAACGAACCGCATGGAGGACCGGGTACCTCTCGAAGTATCGTGGGCTCCGCTCCTCGGGCGCAATCGCGCTGCCCCGAGGGCGCGTTCATCATACGGAACCCCGGGCGGGCTCTTTCGTGTACCCGTGGCGGGAACGAAGGGTCTTGCCGCCCCCCTGGGGGACGCCAATGATACTCGCCACCGGCCTGGGACGGTCGTGTGGGTCGGGAAAACGAGATCGGGAGACCGAATGACATACATCATCGCCGAGCCGTGCATCGCGACCAAGGACGCGAGCTGCGTCGAGGTGTGCCCGGTGGACTGCATCTACGAGGGCGAGGACCAGTACTACATCCAGCCCGACGAGTGCATCGACTGCGGCGCGTGCGAGCCGGAGTGCCCCGTGCAGGCGATCTTTCCTGACACGGACGTGCCCCCGGAGTGGACGGACTACATCGCCAAGAACGCGAACCACTTCTGACGACCGGGGCCGATCGCTCCGTGGGCCCTGGACCTTTCCGGGCGCGCTGCGGGCCGGTCGACCCGCACGTCGGAAACGAGAAGCGGCGGCCGACCCGAGAGTCGACCGCCGCTTCTTTTCTCTGTCGATCCCGATCCGCCGTTCGGATCGAGGCCGGCGCGTCAGCAACCCGTCAGATTCCCAGCTCCCGAAGCTTGTCCAATTGGATCTCCCCGGGGACCGTTTCACCTGGCGGGACCTTGCGCCCCTCGAATTCGTCCGTCCTTTGCTGACGGATGAGCACGAGGCTGGCCGCGAACGCCGCGACTCCGACGAGACCCAGAGCCACTTTCCTGAACATCTTCCCATCCCCCAAAAAAACCGACCCGGCTCGCCACCGAGCGGCAGCACGAACCGTGCCCTCTTCCACCCCGCCGCCCCCTTGTAAAAACCCAACGAGCCCGGGGAGTTTCACCCCTCCGGGAGCCGCGCTTCCGGAGGCCGCACGGAAAACCGATGTTTCCCGCCGCCGCGAGCCTCAGAAATCTGTAGATTCTCGCAGTCCGCGACGGTCGCCGACCATCGGTTTCACCTGATCCTCGGACTACACGAGGAGCGAGTACATGGACGGACAGGTCCCGCTCCCGTTCGATGCCCATGACCGGGCCACCGCCGGAGACGTCGTCGAGCTGGCCCGTTGCCTGATCGCGATACCCTCTGTGAACCCCCGTTTGGAGGCCGACGGCGCGGGGGAGGGAGACGTCGCGAGGCTGGCCGACGGATGGCTCCGTCGCTGGGGGTTCGAGTCGCGCCTGGTCGAGGTCGCACCGGGTCGCTGGAACGTGGTGGCCAGCTACGGCGACGGTCGGCCGGCGACCGTGCTCAACGGGCATCTCGACACCGTGGGTGTGGCCGGCATGACCGTGCCCCCATTCGAGACGACGCTCGAGAGCGGGCGGCTGTACGGACGGGGGGCGTGCGACATGAAGGGCGGCGTCGCGGCAGCCTTGGCGGCGGCCCGCACGTTCGCCCTGTCGCGAGGCCGCGGCACGCTGATCGTTGCGCTCACGGCGGACGAGGAGCACTCCAGCGTCGGCATGCAGGCGTTTGCAGGCGATCCCCCGCCCGCGGACCGGGCCGTCGTATGCGAGCCGACCGACCTGGCGGTCATGCCGGCACACAAGGGGTTTCTCTGGCTGACCGCTTCCTTCGTCGGCAAGGCGGCCCACGGTTCCCGCCCCGACGTCGGCGTGGACGCGGTGCGCCATGCTGGCCTCTATATGGCGGAGCTCGAGGGGCTTCATCGGCGGTTGGCGGACGGGCCCAGCCATCCGTTGCTCGGTGCCGGCTCATTCCACTTCGGGCCGATCGCCGGCGGTGCCGCCCCCTCAGTCTATCCCGACCGCTGCACGCTCCAGATCGAGCGGCGCACCCTCCCGCACGAGGACGAGTCCGCCGCCAGCGACTTCCAGCGAGTGCTGACCGATCTCTCCAGTCGACACGCCGACATGCGCGGCGAGCTCACGCTGGACCTCTACAGACCCGGGAGCGACGTCGATCCGGCACACGCCATCGTGTACGACATCGAGCGCGCGCTGGAGGCGGAGGGTGAGGCCCCCAGGGTAGAGGGGATGACGGCCTGGGTCGACGCCGCCTATCTGAACAAGGCCGGGATCCCCGCCGTATGCTTCGGACCCGGCTCGATCGCGCAGGCGCATTCGGCGGACGAGTGGGTGGAGGTGCGCCAGCTCGTGGTCGCGCAGCGGGTTCTCGAGCGCTTCCTGGGCGTCTGATACACGAACCCCAGGCGTCTATTACGTTTAGGCCGGTCTTCCGCTGCTCGGGCGTCGGTGGACCGCCGTCGATGACCGTGGGAGGGGGGATGTCGGAGACGACACCGAGACAGGGAGCCCAGCTTCAGTCCCTGCGCCAGCGAACCATAGATCAGTTGTGCGAGCGGTTCGCGGACGACCTGATCAGCGTGGGGGAGTTCGAGCGCCGGGTGGATCAGGCGCATCGGGTCGAGACGGCGGCCGAGCTGGACGCGTTGCTGGCCGATCTCCCTTCCGCGTCCAACCTGCCCGCCAGGGCGGATCAGGCAGCTCGCCTGGCGACCCCCGGCTCCTTTCCCTCCGTAGCGCCCTTTCCCGAAACCGCCCACCCGACGGCGGTGAAGGAGCGCGACTTCATGCTGGGCTTCTGGGGGGGCTCGGGCCGGAAGGGCCGTTGGACCCCCGCCCGGAAATGTCTCGCCATTGCAACGATGGGCGGCGTGGAGCTCGACTTCCGTGACGCCGTGCTCCCGGAGCACACGGAGATCACCGCCATCGCCATCATGGGCGGTGTGGAGATCATCGTGCCGCCCGGGGTGGTCGTGGACACCGGAGGCCTGGCCATCATGGGCGGCTTCGAGCACGAGGGTGACTCGGCGACGCAACCGCCGCCAGGAGCCCCATCCATCACCGTGAAGGGCCTCGCCCTGATGGGCGGCGTCTCCATCGAGACACGTTTCCCCGGCGAGTCGGCCCGCGACGCGCGTCGGCGCAATCGAGCGCTCCTGAAGGCCCGACGCCGCCAGCTCTCTTCGGGCGATTAGTGGAACGCGCGATCGGTCTCATCTCCGTTTCCCTGGACCTGGGAGCGGGGAGGCGTGGAGTGGACATGGGGCCCTCGGCCATACGGATCGCCGGCGTACGGCCCGAGCTGGAGGCCCTCGGGCTCGACGTGCGGGAGATCGGCGGCGTAACCGCGTCCGCTCCCGAGCTCTCCACCCTGGGCGAGTCGGCGACGAGGTACCTGGAGGAGGTGACCGACGTGTGCCGCCGGACCCGCGACCTGGTGCGCAAAGCACTCGACGCGGGTTGCCTTCCCCTGGTGCTCGGTGGTGACCACTCGCTGGCGGCGGGCTCGGTGGCCGGGGTCGCCGGATACCACGGCGACCGTGACGAGAAGATCGGCCTGCTGTGGGTGGACGCGCATTCAGACATGAACACGCCCGAAACTACTCCGTCCGGCAACATCCACGGCATGTCGTTGGCGGTGCTCCTCGGGAGGGGCGCCCCGCCGCTACGGGCGCTCTCCCCGAGCGCCGCCGTCTCGCCGGAGCACACCTGCGTGCTGGGTGCGCGCAGCGTCGACGTGACCGAGGCGCCCTGGGTGCGGGACTCGGGCATCCGGGTGATCACCATGTCGGAGCTGGACGAGCGCGGGGTGAACGTCTGCGTGAATGAGGCCCTGGAGATCACCACGTCGGGAACGGCGGGGGTGCACATGTCGTTCGATCTCGACGTCATCGATCCGCAGATCGCGCCCGGAGTCGGCACACCGGTGCGCGGGGGTCTCACCTACCGTGAGGCCCACCTCATCTGCGAGAAGTCGAGCCGCACGGGCAAGTTGCTCGCGATGGACATGGTGGAGCTCAACCCCGTGATGGACCACGAGAATCGCACCGCGCGACTCGCCGTCGGCCTGATCGCGAGTGCGCTGGGCAAGACGATTCTTTAGGCGGGTGGAGAGCTGGCTTGCCTGGCCCCGCGGGATCGCGGGCATCCTGGAGTTCTTTGGTGGGATCCTGATCACGCTGGGCCTTTTCACCCGGCCGGTCGCGTTCGTGCTGAGTGGCGAGATGGCGATCGCCTACTTCATGTCGCACGTGCCACGAGGGTTCTGGCCCATCATGAACGGCGGAGAGAGAGCCGTGCTCTTCTGCTTCATCTTCCTGTTCCTATGGGCCGCGGGCGGCGGAGAATTCTCCGTGGACGGCTGGCGGAAGAAGCGGAGCGGAGCGGCCTAGTCCGAAGTCTCCTTGCAGTGCTCGGCGAAGGCGGCTTGCAGCCGGTCGGCGAGCTCGTACGGTGACCGACCCTCGATCTCGTGCCGCTCCATCATGTAGATGAGCTGACCCTCCCGCATGATCGCGAGCGACGGTGAGGACGGCGGATAGCCGGTGAAGTACTCCCGCGCCCGCTCGGTCGCTTCCAGATCCTGTCCCGCGAAGACCGTGGCGAGGGCGTCCGGACGGGACTCGCCTTGGAGCGCCATGGCCACGGCGGGACGGAGCGACCCGGCCGCACACCCGCAGATGGAGTTCACGACGACGAGTAGCGTGCCCTCTTGGCTTTCGATGGCGGTGTCCACGTCCTGAGGAGTGCGGAGCTCACTGAAGCCCACGCGTACGAGGTCGTCTCGCATGGGGGCTACCATCATCTCTGGATAGGGCATCTCTGTCGATCTCCTTGGTGCGACGGGCTCAAGCGTTCCCGTATACCCTCATTGGGCCTGCGGGTCCCGCTCGCCGATCGCGTGCGGGGCAATCGGACTCGCCCCCGGGCGTGATATACCCGTCGCGTCGAGGCACGGCATGTGCCCACATTGTTGACGGCCTTCCCGGATTTCCGGCAACTTTCAGACCGGCGGGGACGCCCCTGGCGGACCTCGGACCGCCCTTCGACTCCCGCACCCGGCTCGGCGCACGTGGGCCAAGGCAACGGCGTGGTACGGCTCAAGGTAAACGGGGACGTGTACGAGGTCGGCGTTCCGGAGCACTACACCCTTCTGGAAACCCTCCGCTATGGAATCGGGCTGACCGGCTCCAAGCAGGGGTGCGACAAGGGGGACTGCGGGGCCTGCACGGTCCTTGCCGACGGACATCCCATCCTGTCGTGCATCACGCCGGTCTGGGAAGCCGAAGCGTTCGAGGTCCGAACCGTCGAGGGGCTGGCGGACGGCACGAGGCCCCACCCCGTGCAGGACGAGTTCGATCTGAACGGTGCGGCGCAGTGCGGCTTCTGCACGCCGGGCATCCTCTGCTCGGCGGTCGCGCTGCTGGACCGCAACCAGAGCCCGACGCGCGACGAGATCCGGGAAGCCCTCTCCGGCAACCTCTGCCGGTGCACCGGTTACACCAAGATCTACGATGCGGTGGAGGCCGCCGCCGGTCGCCTGCGGGAGGGAGCGCCGTGATACGACCATCCCGATCGGACCACAGGGTCATCGGGCATCCACAGCGGAAGATCGAGGGCCTGGCCAAGTCCACCGGCCGCGCCGTCTACACTGACGACATCACGCTGCCCGGCATGCTTCACGGGAAGATCCTGCGGAGCCCGCACCCCCACGCCGAGATCGTATCCATCGACACTACGGCGGCTGCGGCGCTCGAAGGCGTACACGCCGTGATCACGGGCCGGGACATGCCTGTACAGTACGGGATCATCCCCTGGACGCCGGACGAGTACCCGCTCTGTGTGAACCGGGTGCGCTACATCGGCGACGGGGTAGCGGCCGTCGCCGCCCTCGACGAAGACACGGCCAACCGCGCCCTGGGCCTGATCGATGTGGAGTATCGGGAGCTCCCGGCCTATCTGACGCCGCAGGAGGCGGCCGCGGCCACCACAGACTTCATCCACGAGCCCAAGAAGCCGGGCCACAACGGCAACGTGACCAAGCGGGTGCGCCTCGAGTTCGGCGACGTGGACGATGGTCTCGACGAGTCGGAACTCGTGGTCGAGGGGGACTATTTCTTCGAGGGCACCACACACACGCCGATCGAGCCTCACTGCGCGATCGGGCTGTTCGAGGGTGACGGGAAGCTCACAGTGTGGTCCGCCACCCAGGTTCCTCACTACCTGCACCGGGAACTGGCTCGGGTTCTCGATCTCGAGGGGGCCAAGGTGCGGGTGGTCCAGCCGCTCGTCGGCGGTGCGTTCGGAGGCAAGTCCGAGCCCTTCGACCTCGAGTTCTGCGTGGCCAAGCTGTCGATGATGACCGGTCGGCCGGTCAAGATCCTCTACACCAGGGAAGAGGTCTTCTACGCGCACCGGGGCCGTCACCCCTTCCACATGCGCTACCGGACCGGCGTGGACGGGGAGGGCAAGCTCAAGGCGGTCGATGCCGAGATCCTGCTCGACGGAGGAGCGTACGCTTCGTTCGGGCTGGTCACGACGTATTACGCCGGGCAGCTGCTCTGCGCCCCCTACGCGCTGCCCGCCTACCGCTTCGACTCCACCCGGGTCTACACGAACAAACCCGCCTGCGGACCCAAGCGCGGCCACGGATCGGTCCAGCCCCGCTTCGCGTTCGAGGTCCAGATGGACAAGCTGGCAGAGCGGGTGGGAATGGATCCCATCGAGTTCAGGCGCCTGAACTTCATCGGTGAGGACACGCGAACCATCAACGAGCTGCGCATCACCTCGAACGGGTTCCTCGAGTGCCTGGAGGCCGTCGAGCGAGCGAGCGACTGGAAGGCGCGCTTTCGGCAGCTACCGTTCGGGCAGGGGCTGGGCATCGCGGGGTCCACCTATATCTCGGGCACCAACTACCCCATCTACCCGAACGACATGCCGCAGTCGGGTGTGCAGATCCAGATCGACCGCTCCGGGCGGGTCGCCGTATTCAGCGGTGGCTCCGAGATCGGACAGGGCTGCGACTCCGTGGTGGCCTACATCGCCGCCGAGGAGCTGGGCGTGCCGATCAGCCACGTTCGCGTACTGCGGGGCGACACCGATTTCACACCGGTGGACCTGGGGGCCTACTCGTCGCGCGTGACCTTCATGCTCGGAAACGCCTGCATCCAGGCCGCCCGCGAGCTGCGAGCCAAGGTACAGTCCGCGGTCGGCGAGGCGTGGGAGTGTCCGCCAGACCGGGTGGATCTTCTGGGGGGGCTCGCCGTCGATACGGCCGACCCGGCCCGGTCGCTTCCCATCGCCGAAGCGTTCAACCTTGCAGAAGCCCGGTTCGGGACGCTGGGTGCGACCGGCTCCTACAACACCCCCAAGGACGTCCACGGCGAGTATCGGGGCGGCACCATCGGCGCGTCGCCCGCCTACTCCTTCACGGCCCACGTGGCCGAGGTACGGGTGGACGTCGAGACCGGGATCGTCGAGGTCGAGAAGATCTGGATCGCGCACGACTGCGGGAAGGCGCTCAATCCGGTGTTGGTGGAGGGCCAGATGGAGGGGTCGGCGTACATGGGCTACGCCGAGGCGCTCATGGAAGAGCAGATCTTCAAGGACGCCGACCACGGCCGGGCGGGCTTGCACAACGCGCCGTCGCTGCTCGACTACCGCATCCCGACCAGCCTGGACACGCCGGCCATGGAGTCGTTCATCGTCGAATCCAACGATCCGGAGGGTCCCTACGGCGCGAAGGAGGCGGGCGAGGGCCCGCTCCATCCGTCGATCCCAGCCATCGCGAACGCCATCTACGATGCCATCGGGGTGCGCCTCGATCGTCTTCCGTTCTCTCCACCCAACGTGTGGCGGAGGATCCGCGAGGCGGAGGCGGGCGGTGGGCTCACCAAGCCGGGCGCGCCGTCGCGCGAGGTAGGGGTCGCGCCATGAGAAGCCGCTCGCTCCTCTCCGTAGGCGTTCTTGCCCTGTGGGCGTGTGGCGGGAGTCCGCCGCCGGCGAGCGGGGAGTCCGGCGTCGTCGCGGAAGCGGCGCGACCGGCGCCGGGGCGCCAGAGCGTGGAGCCCGAGCCGACGATCCGCTTGTCCGGCACCGAGACCGAGGAGGACTGGGAGATCCTTCTCGACCGCATCCGCTGGGCGCGGAGCATCGGCCTCGACACGGTCGAGATCGGCCATGCGGTCGCGGAGATCGGCCGGACGTTTGTGGGGGAGCCCTACACACCATACACGCTGGAGGTGGCGGGACCCACCGGACCCGAGGCGCTCGTGGTCAACCTTCGCGAGTTCGACTGCGTGACGTTCGTGGAATCGGCGCTGGCCATCGCCCGCACCGTGCAGGGAAATCCGGGAGTGGAGGACCCGTCGGCCCTGCGGCGCGCGTACGCCGCCGAGCTGGCCGGCCTCCGTTACCGCGGCGGCGCGATCGACGGGTATCCGTCCCGCCTGCACTACTTCTCCGAGTGGATCGAGGACAACGGTCGGCGGGGCAGGGTCCAGCCCCTCAGCCACCTGATCGGCGGCTCCGAGGACACCGAGCCGATCGAGTTCATGAGCACCCACGCCGACGCCTACCCACAGCTCTCGGTGCCGTCCAACCTGGACGCCATCCGGACCGTGGAGGCTCGTCTCCGCGAGATTCCGCGTTATCCGGTACGACAGAATCGAATCGCGCAGTTCGAGGACCAGATTCGGACAGGAGACGTCATCGCCGCGACCAGCACGGTTCCGGGACTCGACGTGGCCCACACCGGGATCGCGCTCAGGATCGACGGCCGATTGCATCTGATGCACGCGCCCCTCGTCGGCAGCTCGGTCGAGATCAGCGAGCGGCCGCTCGCGGAGCGGATTGTCGGCATCGCCAGCCAGGACGGAATTCTGGTGGCGCGCCCCCTGCCCGTGGCGGCTCGCCGGGTGGACGCTCGGTGAGCGGGGGCGATTTCTGATGCTCCGGCTCCCTCCGTTCCGCTACCATCGCCCCGTGACGGTGTCCGAGGCCGTTGCGCTCCACTTGGAGTGCGAGACCGGTCAGTACGTGGCCGGCGGCACGGACCTGATCCCGAACATGAAGCACGGCCTGTTCGAGCCGCCGGACCTGATTTCGCTTCGCCGTGTGCAGGAGCTCCGCGGGGTCGAACGGCGGAATGGCGAGCTGCGCGTCGGAGCCGGGGAGACACTCGCCTCGATCGCTACGGACCCCCTGGTGCTCGAGCACGCTCCGGCGCTCGCCGCGGCTGCGGGTCAGGTGGCCGGCCCCCAGCTCCGCAATGCCGGCACCCTCGGTGGGAACCTCTGCCTGGACACCCGCTGCACGTACTACAACCAGACGCGATTCTGGCGGGAGGCGCTGGGGTTCTGCCTGAAGAAGGACGGCTCCGTCTGCCACGTCACCAAAGTGGGCAAGAAGTGTGTGGCGGCCCATTCCGCGGACACCCCACCCGTTCTGATGAGCCTCGATGCCACCGTCGAGCTGACCGGCCCCGACGGGTCACGGGAGCTCCCGGTCGCGGACCTGTTCGTCACGGACGGCATCTGGAACTCGCGGCGTGAGCCTTCCGAAGTCCTCTGCGCCGTGCGCATTCCGGTCCGCCCCGACCGGCGGCAGGGCTATGCCAAGCTGCGCCAGCGCAAGTCGATCGACTTTCCGCTCCTCACGGTCGCGGTCGCGGCCGACATGGCCGGCGACGTCGTGACGAGCGTGCGCGGCGTGGTGACGGCTCTCGGCGCTCGCCCCCGGGTCCTCAGCGGCTGGGACGAGCTCGCCCAGGGCCGAAGGCTCGATGCCGATCTGATCGAAGCGCTGGCCGCGCGCGCCCATGAGCAGTGCAGGCCGCTCGAGAACATGATCGTCGACGTGGACTGGCGACGAGCCATGGTTCCGGTCTACGTCCGAAAAGCGTTGGCGCAGCTCGTTCGTTAGCGAATCCGCGCGACCCTTCCGTCCGTGGGGAAGCGGCGGAACTGGGCGGGGTCGTGCCCGGGGATCACGCGGCTGGTATCGCCCACGAGGTCGATCATGCGTGCGATCGCCGCCTTGTTGGCTACGGTGTCCGCCGGCGTGAAAGTGGCCACCGGCCGGAGATCGCGAAGGTTGCGGTAGAGGTAGGCGTTGTCCGACGCCAGGAGCACGGGCTCGTTGCCCTCCACCAGGACGTACTGAGAGGCGAAGGTGTGGCGTGCACCCGTGTAGACACGGATGCCGGGCAGGATCTCGACGTCGTCTCCTTGGATGAGCTGGACACTCCCCTCAGTATTCCGACGGACGAGCTCGACCAGGTCGCTCGGATCCGCCCCGCCGCCTCCTGCCCCCGCCTGCCAGGCCGGTCCGGTGTAGTGGCCGAACTCGGCCGCCTGGATCCAGATGGTCGCGTCCGGAAAGAGATCGATGCCGCCCATGTGGTCCCAGTGGGCATGGCTCACGATCAGGTCGCTGACCTGCGCCCCGTCCACCCCCAGCAGCGCCACCGCCTCCCGGGGGTTCAAGTAGTCCTCGACGCGGAACCGATCGAACCAGGACGCGCGGTGGAAGCCGGAGTCAACGAGGACGACCCGACCGCCTCCACGAATCACCCACAGCACCATCGCGATGTCCATGCGCTCGTCCGGGGCCGCGCCGCGCACGAGTGACGACACGGGGAACTCCGGAATGGTCGCATACCGCACCGCATGCACCTCATAGTCCGCGGTCTGGGCGGTCTGGGCGGTCAGCGGCAGCGTCGCCGTCGCCACGGCCAGGGCGGAGGCCAGGAGCGCTGCGTGGGAACCCACGCTCCGGCGCCCCCGGCTCATGCCTCGGGCGATGTCAGGGAATCCGGCAGGTCGAAGTCGGACCCCGTGCGAACGCCCAGCACGCGCTTCAGGACGGCCGCGATCGCGAGCGCCGCTCCGAAGGTGCAGACCAACAGCGGACCAGTCGTCACATCCAGCGCGAACGAGCCTGTGATGCCGACGACGACGGCGGCGCCCCCGGCCATCCAGGCGATGAGCAGGGCCTTGGTGAAGTTGGTCGTGAAGAAAAACGCGATGACGCCCGGAATCACGAGCGAGCTGAACACCAGCAACACACCCGCGATCTCCACGGAGAAGCTGATCACGAGGCCGAGCGTCACGTAGAAGAGAAAGTCCCAGCGGCGAAGGTTGGGGGTCCGGCCGGGCTGGAAGGACGCGCTCAGGAGCTTCCGTCGAAACCACCAATGGAACACACCGATGACAGTGTAGACCGAGCCCAGTACGAAGACGTCCCCCCAGGTCGCCCAGATGAGCGTGCCCGTGAGCGTCTCGCTCACGTGCTCCGCACCCTCGGCGGTGAAGCTCGCGAGCAACAACACCGCCGCAGAAGCCACCACGAACGTGATCCCGATGATGGCCTCCTGATCGATGGGCGAGTCCTCCAGCCTGGTGAGGCTGAAGAGCAGAGCGCCGACCAGGGTCGCGCCGAACGCCCAGAGCCAGGACCCCGGCGTTCCGTGCTCCAGTCCCACCAGGAGACCGCCGGTCGCGCCGAGGGCAGCAATCTGGGCGAACGCCAGGTCGACGAAGATTACGCCGCGCGCCAGCACGTGGAGGCCCAGATAGGAGTGGATGGCCACGATGACCAGGGAGGCGGCGATGGGCGCCAGGATCAGATCGATCACTGCTGGGTTCCCCTCATCGCGTCACCGATGCGCGTGATCCACGTGTCGACGAGACCGAAGTAACCACTTGCTCCCGTGGTCCCGCTCGAGTAGAGCGGCAGCATGACCGCCTGGGCGCCGCCGCGCTCGGCGACGGCTTGGACCCGGTTGCGGTCGAAATGCGTGGCCGCGATCAGCACGTTGATCCCTTGCCGCCGCATGCGGTCGATCAGCTCGGCCACGTGGCGCGGGGTGGGTGGAATTCCCGGCTTTGCTTCGACGAAATCCGCGCAAGTGACCCCGAACCGCTCCTCGAAGTAGACCCAATGCTTGTGATAGCAAATGATCTGCTTCCCGCGCATGATCTCGGCGGCCCCGAGCCAGCCACCGAGCCGGTCGGAGAGAGGGCGGCCGCCAAGCTGGTTGGCGGCGAGGAAGCTCAT
>JAHEKN010000022.1 GCA_024638305.1 Gemmatimonadota bacterium
AGCTCGTCCGGGAGGTTGCGGGGGTGGTCGCAGAGGGCTCGGCAGTTCGAGTGGGACGCGATCACCGGGTGTTCGGACACCTCGAGCACGTCCCGCACGGCGGCGTCGGAGGTATGCGTGACGTCCACCAGCATCCCGAGACGGTTCATCTCGCCCACGACCCGCCGGCCCAGGTCGTTCAGCCCGTTCCAACGGGGCGAATCCGTCGAGGAATCGACCCAGTCGGTCGACCGGGAATGGCAGAGCGTCATCGACGAGGCGCCGAGTCGCTCGAACGTGCGGAGGACGCCGAGATCGCGCTCGATGGCGTCGCCCCCCTCGATCGACAGCAATGCCGCCAACCGCCCCTGGCCCCGGAGGGCACGCACGTCGGACGCGGTGCGGGCATGCCCCACGGCATCCGCGTTGTCCGCAAGCATGCGGTGGAACGCGTCGACCTGCTGGAGCGCCCGACGCACGGCGTGATCGGGCAGGTAGATGGTGTCGACCCAGAGGGCGAACACCTGCGCGTCCACGCCGCCCTCCGCGTAGCGGGGCAGATCGGCCCGCTCCACGAGCGGATCGGCGGTCGAGCGCACGCCCAGGTCCACCCCGTCCATGAGCACGCGCTGGAGCGTGTCCGTGTGGGCGTCGAACACCAGCGCGTCCCGGTGGACGTCGGATGCCTCCCGCTCGCTCGCGGACCCTTCCGTGTCGACGTCGTGCACGGCCGCTCCCCCTCCTTCGCGTGGCCCCGACCGGCTCCGCCGACCCCGACCCGCCGGATTTCCGCCCCTACGCCTTTTCTCGTATGTTGGCGCCCGTTCGTCCCGCGGAGCGCGGCCGATTCGTCGCCCATGGTCTCCGCAAGACCCATCCGACGCACCGGAGGCTCGCCTTGGCGTCCGAAACGAGGTCCGAGGTCTTCAGCTCCCGTTGGGGCATGCTGCTCGCCATGGTGGGCATGGCGGTCGGCACCGGCAACATCTGGCGCTTTCCCCGGATTGCGGCCTCCAATGGGGGAGGCTCCTTCCTCGTGACCTGGGTCGTGTTCCTCCTCCTGTGGTCGATTCCCCTGCTGATCCTCGAGTTCGGGATGGGGAAGGGCACGCGCCGTGGCGCCATCGGCTCGTTCGTCCAGACGCTGGGCCCCAAGTTCGCCTGGATGGGCGCTTGGGTGGCCTGGTGTGCCGTCGCCATCATGTTCTACTACAGCGTGGTGATGGGGTGGACGCTTCGCTTCCTGGTGGCCTCGGTCGCCGGGACCATCCCGTCGCCCGTCGAGCAGCCATCCGCGTTCTGGGATGCGTTCAATTCGACGCCGGAGGCTCTGCTAACGCACGCAGTGGCCATCGGGTTGGCCGCGTTGGTGGTCTCCCGGGGCGTGAAGGGCATCGAGGGCGCGGCCCGGATCCTGATACCCAGCCTGATCGTTCTCGTGGTCGTGCTGGCCATCAAGGCGCTCACCCTGCCCAACGCCTCCGAGGGGCTCGCGTTCCTCTTTACGCCCCGCCTTTCCGAGCTGGCCAACGCCTCCATCTGGCTGGAGGCGCTGACCCAGAATGCGTGGGACACGGGGGCGGGATGGGGACTGGTGCTCACCTACGCCATCTACATGCGCAAGCGGGAGGACACGGCGCTCAACGCCTTCGTCATCGGGTTCGGAAACAACTCGATGTCGCTCCTGGCCGGCATCATGGTGATCTGCACCGTGTTCTCCGCCACGGCCGCCAACGCGGTGGCCATCTGCTCGGGCGTGGGAATGGATGCGACGGTTCCGGCGGCCTGCGCCAACACGTTGCTCACCACGTCCGGCAACGAGGGGCTCACGTTCATCTGGGTGCCGCAGCTATTCGCACAGATTCCCGCCGGCCAGTTCTTCATGACGCTGTTCTTCCTGGCGCTCGTGTTCGCCGCCTGGACCAGCCTGGTCGCGATGATCGAGCTCGCCACCCGCATTCTCATGGACCTCGGGATGGCGCGCTCGCGCGCCCTCGGGCTCGTCGTGACCGCCGGGTTCGTGTGTGGAATCCCGAGCGCCCTCCACCTCGAGTTCTTCCAGAACCAGGACTTCGTCTGGGGGGTCGGCCTCATGCTCTCCGGTTTCCTGTTCGCGTTTGCCGTCACGAGATACGGGGTCACCAAATGGCGCGAGACGTTCATCAATCAGGAGGGCTCCGACATTCGGGTGGGCGCCTGGTGGGATTGGGCCATCCGGCTGGTGATGGTCGAAGCGGTCGTCCTGATCGTCTGGTGGTGCTGGCAGGTGCGCAGCGACTCGTTCGCGGACACCTGGAGCCCGTTCCGCACGTTCAACATCGGCACGGTGCTTTTCCAGTGGGTCGTGGTGCTCGTGCTCTTCATCGCGGCCAACCGCTGGCTCGCCGAGCGAACTGATGGCGGTTCATGACGGATACCTGAGACGCACTCCGACCGAGCTGCTCTTCCCCGAACCCGCGGATGCCGAGCAGCGCCTGGCTGACGTCGAGCGGGCCATCGTCGACTCTGGAGCGGATCCGGCCGATCCGCTGCAGATGGGGTCGCTTCCGGTCGTTGCGGAGCTGCTGGCCGACGTGCGGCCGGCGGGAGACGA
Source organism: Gemmatimonadota bacterium (assembly GCA_024638305.1). Lineage (GTDB taxonomy): Bacteria > Gemmatimonadota > Gemmatimonadetes > Longimicrobiales > Gaopeijiaceae > JAHEKN01. The sequence goes on from JAHEKN010000022.1 coordinate 2,573, forward strand.
CCCGCACGCCACTCACGCCTACGCCTTCCTACTCTTCTTTTCGTTCCACCTGTGGCGCGCGGACGCCGATCCCTGGCTGCTCGACCTGAACGTGGCACGCCGCCTGGTCGCTCACGACATGGACCTGGGCGGTTGGACGGGGGTCCTGCCCACGGGCGTCGGCTACCTCCAGCTTCCGAGCAACCTCTTTTTCGTGCGGCCCGAGTCCGATGGCCCGGCCGAGCCCGTGGACGGCATTTACTGGTTCGTATCTGAAGCACGGGATCTCTGGGTGCTGCTGGCTTCGGGCGTTCGTGACGGACGGCCCGGGTTCAGCGCCGTGGCCCTGGATCGGCTGCCGGCCGAGCACGCCGGCGCTTGGGCCACCGAGGTGATCCGCGAGGAGGGGCCCGACTTCGAGAGCACGCTTCCCGGCGGTCACCTGGATGAGCTCTATTCCATCGAGACCGCGGGAGAGGCCCTCAAGCTGCTGGCTCGCGTCCACGCACACGTCGAGCTCCGCCCCGAGTCCGTCGGCGATCGGGAGCTGCCGCCGGGGGAGTCTGACAAGCCCATCCCCTCGCGGCTTCGCTTCCGGCGCGTCGGCGCCGTGAGTGATGAGGCGGACCAGGACTCGGCCGACCGTCAGACCACGCACTGAGACCGAAGCGGACACGTGCCCAGAGAGAGCAAGAAGGCCAGAACCGAGCGAGCGGCCCGCATCTACGATACGCTCGCGAGCACCTATCCCGACGCGCACTGCGCACTCCACCATCGGAACGCGTACGAGCTGGCCGCCGCCACCATCCTGTCCGCCCAGTGCACGGACGAGCGCGTCAACATGGTCACGCCAGTCCTGTTCGAACGGTATCCGACCCCCGAGGCGCTCGCCGGTGCGCGGCTGGAGGACGTGGAGGACATCATCCGGTCCACCGGTTTCTTCCGTAACAAGGCGCGTAGCCTGGTCGGCATGGCCGAAGGTGTCGTCGAGCGCCACGCGAGCGAGCTGCCGCGGGATATGGACCATCTGGTCGCGCTCCCGGGGATCGGTCGCAAGACGGCCAACGTGATCCTGGGGAACGCGTTCGGGATCAACGAGGGGGTGGTGGTCGACACGCACGTGAAGCGTCTGACCACGCTCATGAAGCTGACGACCCAGAAGACTCCCGAGAAGATCGAGCGGGATCTAATGGGGCTCTTCCCGCGAGAGCGCTGGACCATGCTCTCCCACCTGCTGATCTTCCACGGCCGGCAGGTGTGCATTGCCCGAAGGCCCCGGTGTGCCGAGTGTCCGGTGGCCCGGGACTGCCCGTCCAGCCTCGTCTGATCGGCGTGGCGCGCCCCCGGCCGGCCGACCCGGCGGGCCGGCCAAGGGAATCGAGTTGCGGCGCGCTCCCGAGCGCCCGAACCACGAAGACCGCCAGGAACAGAGGATCTCCATGCCGACACGAGACGAAGCGCTGGCCCTCCTTCACGAGTGGGTGGAAAACGAGGGCCTGAGGAAGCACATGTACGCGGTCGAGGCGGCCGTGCGCCACTATGCCCGCCAGCGGGGTGCCGACGAGGACCTGTGGGGGCTCGCCGGGCTCCTCCACGACCTCGACTGGGAGCGCCACCCCGACGAGCATCCTCACCGGGGCGTGGCCGAGCTGCGCGAGCGCGGGTATCCGGACGACGTGATCCACGCAGTGCTCGCCCACGGTTATCCGGACCGGACGGAGGTCCCGCCGGAGACCGAGCTCGACCGCGTACTCTGTGCCTGCGACGAGCTCTCGGGCCTGGTGTATGCGTGCTGCCTGGTGCGTCCGAACGGGATCGACGACCTGACGCCCAAGTCGGTGGTCAAGAAGCTCAAGGACAAGGCGTTCGCGGCTGGCGTTCACCGGGAGGAGGTCGCACGCGGCTTGGAGCTGATCGGCCTCGAGCGGAACGAGCACATCCAGAACGTGATAGATGGAATGAAGGCGGTCGCTGCGACCCTGGAGGTGCGGGCGGTCGATCGGCAGTAGACGGACTGGGAAGGACCGCTTGAACCAGCACGGCGAACGCTCCAGCATGAGAACGGAATCCGGGTCCGGAAGGGAGCGCGCTCTCCACGGCCGGGCGCGGGCCGCGTTGGCTGCGCTGTCCATACTCGCCGGGACTCTCGCGGGCGTCGCGCCCGCAGCCGCCCAGGACGTGGAGATGCTGGGGCGCATGTACGGCACCAGCCCGCCGCCCGAGTACTTCGCGCTCCGTGCCGCCGACCAATCGGCATTCGAATACCAGCGGGCGCTCTTCCGGCGGCTTCCGGGGACCGGTCCGCCGGGCGGGTCGCCGGGCCCGGGCCCGGAGGGCGCGCGCCGGGGCGCGGCCGAGCGGCTGCTCCGGGCGGCACGGGTGCTGGGACCGCCGAGCGGAGTGGTCGCCGGCCGCTTCGAGGTGCCGGTCGTGCTCGGGCTCTACGCGGACTCGCCGGCGGAGCCCCACTCGCGTGACGCCATCCAGGCACATTTTTTCGACGGGCCCAACCCGACTGGGACCATCCGCGACTACTACGCGGAGGCCTCGGGAGGGCTTGTCGACCTTGCCGGTGTCGCGCTCGACTGGAGGAGGGCGTCGCTCACCGCGGAGCAGGTAGCTGGCGGCTCGAGCGGACTCGGTGGGTCCAGCCGGGTCGGCGAGTTCATCGTCGAGATCGTGACCCAGCTCGATTCCACTGGCATCGATTGGGGCGCGTTCGACAACGACGGCCCCGACGGAGTGCCCAATTCGGGGGACGACGACGGGTTCGTGGATATCCTGGCGGTCCTTCATCCGACCCCGGGAGCCGAGTGTGTGGGAAACCGGGACTCGGACCGGATCTGGTCGCACCGCTGGGCGATCGCGCCCCAGATGGGCAGCCCGTTCGTCACCAGCACGGCCTCCCCCTCCGCCGGCAACGTCATGGTCAACGACTACATCGTGCAGCCTGCCGTGTCGTGTGCGGGCGGGGCGCTCAACCAGATCGGCGTGTTCACACACGAGCTCGGCCACGGGTTCGGCCTCCCCGACCTGTACGCGGTTGGCGGCGACCACGCGGCGGCCGGACAGTGGGACCTGATGGGGACCGGCTCCTGGGGCTGTCCCGGCGTGTTCGACCCGTCGAGGCCCTGTCAGATGGGCGCCTGGACCAAATCCGTGCTGGGCTGGGTGAGCGACGTCGAGCTGGACCGGGGCCGCGATTTCGGGGTGCTGCGGATCCCGCCGGTCATGACCTCACGCTCCGCCTACCGGATCGGCCGGGATGACGGGGAGAGCGACTACTACCTCATCGAGAACCGGCAGCGTCTCGGCTTCGACGGCGAGCTGCCCGAGCCCGGTCTGCTCGTGTGGCAGATCGACGTGGACGTGGTGGCGGAGCGCTGGCCGTCGAACACCGTGAACAGCAGCGCGAACCGTCAGGGGGTCCGATTGGTCCAGGCCGATGGTCGCGACCAGCTCTCCGTGGCCGGGGGCGGTCGTGGCGACTCCGGCGACCCCTTCCCGGGCACCTCCGGCCGGACCGACCTGCACGCGGGAACGGACCCGGCCACCTACTGGAGCGATGGCCGCTCGGCCGGGGTCACCGCGCTCGACATCCGCACGGTCGGGCTCGAGATGTGGCTCCGCCTGCTCACGCGCTACCAGACGCTCCGGTTGGAGGCCCCCGGGACCAGCGGAGCCGGGCTGTTCCGAGTGGACGGCGCGTCGCCCGTACCCCCCGGCACGGGCCTGTCCTCGGCGCCCTTCGAGACGCACGTGATCGAGGCCCTCGAGGGCGATCCGGTCGCCGACGGGGTGCGGAGCCCGTTCCAATCCTGGAGCGACGGAGCCCCGAGAACCCGTTCCCAGCAGACCGGGCTCGGTGACGAGACGTTCTCGGCCAGCTACGCCGGCAGGGAAGTGGAGCTGCGCATCACGCATCGAGCCGAGCGGCAGACCGTCGCTCCAGGCCAGTTGGTGCTCGATCCGCCCGGGCCCTCGACCTGGGTGTCGGAGGCCGCCACCGTCACCGTCGAGGCACAGGCCCGGACCGGGTTCCGGTTCCGGGAGTGGACCGGCGACCTCGCGGGCATGGGCAACCCGGTGACGCTCGTGATGAACGCCCCGGTCACCGCCGACGCCGTATACGACGTGACCTTCGGCTTGATCGAGCCGCCGGCCCGGATCGAACTCGAGGGTGGGGTGCCCGCAGATGTGGTGTTCCAGATCGAGAACGGCACGCTGCCCGCGCTTTGGAGCCTGCTGGTGGGCAACCTCCCCGAGGGGCTCGAGCTCGGGCCTGACGGACACATCCGCGGGACTCCGCTGGACCGGGGCGAGTTCCCCGTCCGCGTGGGCGTGGTGGACGCCATCGGACTGGCCGGATCCGCGGACGTGCGGTTGGCCGTCGGCCCGCCCACGACGCCCGCCCGCGTCCTGGCCGGCCCGTTCCTGGGTTCGGGCGAAGGCCCCACGCTCGGACAGGCCGAGTACCTGGACCGGCAGGGCAACCGGAACGGACGCTACGACCTGGGCGACTTCCGGGCGTTCGTGGTCGCCGGCCAGTCGGGAGGTGGGCCGGCCGGGTCCGACGTTCCCACCGACGCGGACGGGGCGATCCGCGTCGAGGTGCCGGCCATTCGGGTCGGGCGCGGTGGCCCGCCGGGCGGAGGATCGGGGTCATGAGTCGGCGCATGAGCGGGCGCATGAGCGGGCGCACGAGCAGTGGCCCGAGCCGGCGCACGAGCGCGCCGAGCGGGCGGATGGTGCGATGGGTCGCCGTCTCCCTCACCGCGATCCTCGCGGGTGCCCTTTTCGCGTCCTGCGAGTCGGGTCCGAGTGGGCCCGGTGCCTGGCAAGGGTCGGTCGAGAGCGTGGCGCGCGCATTCGGAGCCGCGGTGATCGAGGTGCAGGGCGCGGGCATCCAGGGATTCGAGGGCGAAGGGACCACCCTCGTTTTCTGGACCGCCACCGCCGCGCCCGACAACTACCGGGTGGTGCTGGTCAGCCCCGAGGGCTCCCAGACGGTGCGCTTCCGGACCCGCGTGCTGGACCTGGCCGCGGGACCGCCGGCCGGCACCACGGTCGAGGCCGTAACGCTGCTCAACGGTCCGGTCCCGACCGTGGGCGACTTCTCCGTCCGATTCGTCCACTAGTCAGGGCGACCCCTGGCCGCGTCGCCCGCCGAGCGTAAGTGTCGGTGCGGGGCCGGGCGTTCCGCGCCCGGCCCATCCGATTGAGGTGCCTTGCTAACCCCTCCCGGAACGGACAGTTTACGCCGGTTTTCCGCCCACTCCGCCCTTTGATCACCCTCCCTGCCAAGAGGCGCCATCCATGACTGCCGCCACGTGGATCACGCTGATCGTCATCTGCGGATTCGTTTGGGGCGGGTTCCTCGTCGTGCTCGGCAAAGCCATCAAAGGCGAAGCCGGCCGGAGCGAGTAGCTCTACTGGTGGCGATGCAGAAAGGGGAACGTGCCTAAAAGAACCGACCTCGAGTCCATCCTCATCCTGGGGTCGGGGCCGATCATCATCGGCCAGGCATGCGAGTTCGACTACTCCGGCACCCAGGCCGTGCGCGCCCTCAAGGAAGAGGGCTATCGGGTCGTTCTGGTCAATTCCAATCCGGCCACGATCATGACCGATCCGGATCTGGCCCACGCCACGTACATCGAGCCGCTCACGCCCGAGTGGGTCAAGCTCGTCATCGCCCGGGAGAAGCCGGACGCCATCCTCCCGACCATGGGCGGACAGACGGCGCTCAACCTGGCCATCCAGCTCGCGGGGGAGGGTTTCCTCGAGGAGCATGGCGTCGAGCTCATCGGCGCGAACGCGCGCTCCATCAAGATGGCGGAGGACCGGGAGGAGTTTGCCGAGGCCATGGGGCGCATCGGGTTGGCCGTGCCACACGGTGGGTTTGCGCGCAGCCTCGAGGAAGCCGTCGAGATCGTGAAAGGGGTGGGCTTCCCCGCCATCATCCGGCCCAGCTTCACGCTCGGAGGGACGGGTGGGAGCATCGCCTACAACCGGGAGGAGTTCGACGGCAAGGCCACGAAGGGCCTGGACGCCTCGCCCATCACCGAGATCCTGATCGACCGCAGCGTGATCGGCTGGAAGGAGTTCGAGCTCGAGGTCGTCCGGGACGGGTCCGACAACGTCATCATCATCTGCTCGATCGAGAACATCGATCCCATGGGCGTGCACACGGGCGACTCGGTGACAGTCGCGCCCGCCCAGACCCTCACCGACGTCGAATACCAGCGGATGAGGGACGCCGCCATAGCGATCATCCGTGAGATCGGCGTGGAGGCGGGAGGGTGCAACATCCAGTTCGCCGTGGACCCGGCGTCCGGGGAGATGCTCGTGGTCGAGATGAATCCCCGCGTGTCCCGGTCGTCGGCGCTGGCCTCCAAGGCGACGGGATTTCCGATCGCGCGCGTCGGAGCCAAGCTCGCGGTTGGCTACCTGCTCCACGAGCTCCCCAATGACATCACCAAGACCACCCCAGCCTCGTTCGAGCCGGTACTCGACTACACGGTGGTCAAGTTTCCCCGGTTCGCATTCGAGAAGTTTGCGGAGTTGGACCCCACGCTCGGGGTGCAGATGAAGGCGGTGGGGGAGACCATGGCCATCGGCCGCACGTTCAAGGCGGCGTGGCAGAAGGGCCTCCGCGGCCTCGAGATCGGCCGGCCCGGATGGACGACGGGCGGGGAGCCGGGGGACGACGGCCTGGAGAGCCTGGACCCGGAGCACATTCTGGCCACCATGAGGAGCCCCAAGGCGGAGCGGCCGTTCCAGCTCAAGCGCGCCCTGGAGGCCGGCTGCACCGTAGAGGACATCCACGCCGCCACGGGGATCGACCCCTGGTTCCTGGATCAGCTCGCCGAGCTGGTCGAGATGGAGCGCTGGTACCAGGACCTGCCCGAGGTGAGCGCGGCGGACCTCCGGCGCATGAAGCGCAACGGGTTCTCCGACCGACAGCTCGGTCTGCTGCGCGGCGAGACCGAGACCGCGATCCGTGACCGGCGCCACCAGCTCGGGATCGTGCCCACCTACAACGTGGTGGACACCTGCGCTGGAGAGTTTCCAGCGGAGACGCCGTATTACTACTCGTCGTACGAGGACGAGGACGAGTCCGATCCCTCGGATCGGCGCAAGCTGATGATCCTGGGGAGCGGGCCCAACCGGATCGGACAGGGCATCGAGTTCGACTACTGCTGCGTGCAGGCCGTCCTCGCGCTGCGCGAGGCGGGCTTCGAGACCATCATGGTGAACTCGAACCCGGAAACGGTCTCCACCGATTTCGACGTGAGCGACAAGCTCTACTTCGAGCCCCTGACGCTCGAGGACGTAATCGAGATCGTGCGGCGCGAGAATCCGGAGGGGGTCATCGTTCAGCTCGGCGGTCAGACCCCGCTCAATCTTGCGGTGGCCCTCGAGAGCCTGGGCGTCCCGGTGCTGGGCACGTCCACGGACGCCATCGATCGGGCGGAGGACCGGGGGCGCTTTGCCCAGGTCTGCGATGCGGTGGGCGCCAGGGTGCCCGAGAACGGCATCGCGACCAGCACCGACGAGGCGATCGAGGTGGCGGGCCGGATCGGCTATCCGCTGCTCGTGCGGCCCAGCTACGTGCTCGGGGGCCGCGCCATGGAGATCGTCTACGACGACGGCACGCTTCGGTCGTATTTCCGGGAGGCGGTCCAGGCCTCGCCCGAGCACCCCGTTCTTCTGGACCGCTTCATCGAGGACGCCTTCGAGGCCGACGTGGACGCCCTCTGCGACGGAACGGACGTGGTGATCTGCGGCATCATGCAGCATATCGAGGACGCGGGCGTGCACTCCGGCGATTCAGCGTGCGTGCTGCCGTCGTTCGCTCTCGAGGCAGAAGTACTCGACGAGATCAAGCGGCTCACGAGGAGCTTCGCGCTCGAGCTGGGCGTGGTGGGGCTCATCAACGTCCAGTACGCGATTCGCGACGGAGCGGTCTACGTGCTCGAGGTGAACCCGCGCGCGTCGCGGACGGTGCCCTTCGTCAGCAAGGCCACCGGTATCCCCTTCGCGCGCATGGCCGCGCGCGTCATGGCGGGCACGCCCCTGGTGGAGCTCGGCCTGCCGGACGAGCCCGAGGTGAACGGCATCGCGGTCAAGGAGGCGGTGCTGCCGTTCAACCGGTTCGACGTCGACATCATCCTGGGTCCCGAGATGCGATCGACAGGCGAGGTGATGGGGATCGACGAGACCTTCGGGATGGCATTCGCCAAGGCGCAGGCCTCGGCGTACAACGAGCTGCCCGAGACCGGGCGGAAGCTCGTGGTGACCGTGAACGACCGGGACAAGGCGACCGTCGCGCCCCTGATTCGGCGCTTCAGGGATCTGGGATTCGAGGTCTACGCCACCAAGGGCACGCAGCGATATCTGACCGAGCAGGGTATCGAGGCCACGCGCGTGTTCAAGGTCAACGAAGGCCGCCCCAACCTGGTCGATCACATGTTGAGCGGAGACATCGACCTGCTGATCAACACGCCCATGGGGAAGGTGTCCCAGTACGACGACTATGCCCTGCGGCGGGCCGCGATCACGCACGAGGTGCCGTACCTGACCACCATGTCGGCTACGTTCGCCGCGGTGGAGGCGCTCAAGGCTCTGGCTGCCGGTGAGCGGGCCGTCACACCCATCCAGGAGCGCATCCGCCAGGTGGCGTCCTCCTGAGGGGAGCGTCACGGCGATGACCGCTCCATGACGGACACGGCCCGCACGGCGTTCCTTCTCCACGAGGCCTCGCCGCTGCATGACACCGGATGGGGACATCCGGAGCACCAGGGGCGCTTACGCACGCTCGCGTCCATGGTCGGGCGGGACCTCCTGGCCCTGCACGGGCACGTGGTCCAGGTCCCGGGCCGGGCCGCGACGATGGACGAGCTGCTGCTCGTGCACAGCACGGAACACGTGGAGCGGGTGCGCGCGGCCGTCGACCGGGCGGCGGCGGAGGACACGATCGTCGAGATGGACCCGGACACCCGGGTGTCGGCGGCGTCGTGGGACGCGGCGGTCGGAAGCGCCGGCTCCGTGATCGCGGCCGCACAGGCCGTCGCCTCGGGGTCCATGGACAACGCGTTCGTGGCAACGCGCCCGCCCGGTCATCACGCGACCCCCGATCGTCAGATGGGGTTCTGTCTGTTCAACAGCGTGGCCATTGCCGCTCGCTGGCTCCAGCGCCAGGGTGTGGCTGAGCGCGTGCTCGTGCTCGACTGGGACGTGCACCACGGGAACGGAACCCAGGACGCGTTCTACGACGACCCGAGCGTGTTCTTCGTTTCGCTCCACCAATCGCCGCACTGGCCGGGGACCGGGAGCGCGGACGAGACGGGCGTCGGGGCGGGGGACGGGTACACGCTCAACGTGCCGCTGCGGGCGGGGACGCCGCGACCTGAGTATCTCGAAGCGCTGGAGCGTGCGCTCGACCTGGTCGAAGAGCGATTTGCCCCGGACTTCGTGCTCGTTTCCTCGGGGTTCGACGCCTTGGCCGGGGATCCCTTGGGCGGGCTCACGCTTGAGCCCGACGACTTCCACGCCATGACGCTGCGGGTGAAGGAGCGCGCCGCGCGATGGTGTGACGGGCGAGTGGTGGCGCTCTTGGAGGGGGGGTACCATCCCGAGCGCACCGGACTCGCTGCCGTGCAGGTCGTGCGCGCGCTCGCAGGGATCGACGCGGACGCTTGACGGACGCCGGTCCAGGTGATCTCGCCGAGTGGTTCCTACCCAGTGACCCCGGTCCAGTGACCGGGCCTCGCCCGGTATCGTCCGGGAGCCCGGCGTGCCATACTTGGGAAGCGCGTCCCGAGGGAGTGGCTTCATGATCAGAGTGCGAGACCGCCGTGCAGACCTCGTGAGCCGGTTGGCCATCCACGGCCCCTTGCTGGGCGGATTGGTTGCCGCTGCGATCGTGCTGGCGCCGCCGCTGGCGTCGCCGCTCGGCGCGGCAGTTGGCATGGCGGTTGGCACTGCGGTTGGCACGGCGGACGGCACCACCCTCGGCCCATCGATGGCGGCGATCGCCCCGGCGGTGCCAGAGCGCGCCGCCCAGGAGGAGACCACCCAGGCCGACCGCGACGCGACCGAGGCCCGTCGCCGCGTGGGCGCCGAGGCCATCTCCCGTCTGCGGTCTCCATTCTGCCCCGGGCAGATGCTCGAGGTTTGCTCCAGCGCCCAAGGGGCCGCCTACCGGGACTCGATCCGCACCTGGGCCCAGGAAGGGCAGAGCGCCGACAGCATCGTGGAGGCCTTCATTGCCCAGTTCGGCGAGGAGTACCGCGCTCTGCCGAAGGCGTCCGGCCGAGGCCTGCTGGCCTGGTTGGCGCCCCCCGTGATCTTCTTGCTCGGGCTCGTGGCCGTGACGGTGGCTCTCAGGCGGCTCCGTGCGGGCGCGCCTCCTCCGGCCACGTCCGTCTCCGCGGAGGAGGAGGCAAGGGTGCGGGCCGCGCTCGCGGAGCTGGAGCGGGCCGAAGGACCGCTCGTCTGATCGGGCGCGCGTCCCGTTGCGCTTCGGCGCTCGCACCCGAATACTTCCCGAATGTCCATTGACAGCCCCGGGATCGCTCCTGCGAGCGGTCCCTCGATTCTCGACCTGCTGCGTCTGAGTCCCCGTGAGTTGCTCCCGCCCGGCGGAGAGGAGCTCTACCGTGAGGTAGCCCTCCTCGCCGGTCTCGGACCCGAAAGGCCGGTCGAAGTGATCGACGTGGCCTGCGGCGACGGCGCGCAACTCGCATTTCTCGTGGAGGAGTTCGGGGCCCAAGGGGCGGGCGTGGACACCGACCCGGCGGTTCTGAGCCGGGCCGATGCGCGCTCCCGTACCCGGGGGCTCGGGGACCGACTGCAGTTCCAGGAAGCGCCACCCCACGCGCTCCCCTATCGGGACGAGGTCTTCGACGTGGCGATCGGGGAGCTGGGCCTGACGGCGTCCGCCGATCCGGAGCGCGCCATCGCTGAGCTGGTCCGCGTGACCCGGCCGGGAGGGACGCTCGTCCTGCTCCAACTGGTGTGGACGTCGCCGGTGCCCGAGGATCGGAGGAGGCGCCTTGCGGAGATCCTGGGGGTTCGGCCGCGCATGTTGGCTCGCTGGCGGCGATTGCTCGAGGACGCGGGGGTGACCGATCTGCATGTGGCGGACTGGTCGACCGACCGGGCGGCGCTTCGACCGGGTCTCGGGAAGCCGTTCCCGGATTTTGCCGAGCTGTTCTCATGGCGGGAGAAGCTCGCCATCCTTCGCAGGGTGCGGCGGGTCTGGGGTTGGTCCGGTGTGCGGTCCGCCCTGGAGCGGGAATCCACCGTCCATCGCCTGCTCACAAAGGAGCGCGTGCTCGGATTCGTGCTGATCAAGGGCGTCCGCACAGCCGCGGTCACGGAGGTCACGGAGGTTACGGAAGTCACGGAGGTCACAGAGTTGACGGAGGCCGGATCGGGGACGTTCGCGGAGCTCCATTCCGCGACCATGGACGTTCCGGCGCCGGACCAGGTCGCTGCCGAGGGACTGCCCCTGTTCGGCGGTGAGGCGGCGGATCCGAGCGAACCCGAGCGGCCCGCGACACGGCCCGCGACACGGCCCGCGACACGGTCCGGGACCCCCGAACCGCACGCGCCGACGCGGCGCCCACAGCCACAGGCCCCGCGCCCCGACCGGAAGCCGGGGCCGGACCAGGTGCAGGACCTGCCGCTGTTCACCGAGGAACGGGAAGCGACCCGATGAGCGGTCGGAGCGGCCGGACCGGCAATGCGGCCCTTTTGTGCGACCGTGCGGGCGTGGAGCGGGTGCAGACGGCGCTCTCCGAGCAGGACCTGGACGGTTGGCTGCTCTACGACTTCCACGAGCAGAATCCGGTCGCGCGGGCTCTGATCGGGTTGGAGTGGACCACGCGGAGGAGCTTCACGCTCGTCCCGACCCAGGGCGATCCCGTCTCACTGGTCCACGCCATCGAGCACTCCTCCTGGCGTCACTGGCCGTGGGAGAAGCGAAGCTATGCCGGCTGGCGGGAGATGGAGGACGGGCTCGCGGACCTGCTCAGTGGGTGCGCCCGGGTGGCGATGGAGGTCTCGGCCCGCTCGAGCGTGCCGACCCTCGACCTCGTCCCGTCCGGGATCGTCGAGCTCGTCCGTGAGACGGGCGTGGAGACCGTCAGCTCGGGGAACCTGGTCAGCGCGTTCTACTCGCGCTGGACGGAGGAGCAGCTCGAGGGCCACCGACGGTACGCCGCAATTCTGCCTGAGATCGCCAGTGCCGCCTTCGAGCGCGCGGCCGACGCCGTCCGCCGTGGCGAGCCCACGACGGAGGGCGCCCTGTCAGCTTGGATCCGGACGGAGCTGGAGCGCCGCGGACTCGGGGTCGATCACGACTGCATCGTGGCCATCGGCCCGCGTGCGGCCGACCCGCACTACGATCCGGGTCCGGTGGGTGAGACGATCGACCGGGGCGATGTGCTGCTGATCGACCTGTGGGGGAAGGGGCACGAGGGAGACGTACCAGCGGACCAGACCTGGATGGGGTATCTGGGCGCCGAGCTGCCCGCGGAGGTCGCCCAAGTCTGGAGCGCTGCCCGCGACGCGCGCGATGAGGCCGTGCGCTTCCTCGAGCGTGCCCACCGGGAAGGGCGGCCGGTGCGGGGTCTCGAGGTGGACGACGCCTGCCGCGCGGTGCTCGAAGAGCGTGGTTATGGGCGGTTCTTCGTCCACCGGACGGGGCACTCGATCGATCGGGACATCCACGGCAGCGGGCCCAACCTGGACAACCTGGAGACCCGCGACGACCGGTTGCTCATTCCCGGCGTGGGGTTTTCGATCGAGCCGGGCGTGTACATCCCCAATCACCTCGGGGTCCGCACCGAGGTCGACGTCTTCTTCGGCCCGGACGGCCCGGAGGTCACCACGCCCGTCCCCCAGGAGTCGGTGTTTCTGCTCCTGGCCGACGAGGGCTAGTGGAGCGAGCCGGAACCCGCGCGCCCAACCGCTAGACGCCGCGCGGTGCCCTCCCCGTCCGCGCCTCTGATCCAGGTCGCTCTTCCACTCCCCCTCCCGCACCCGCTGACGTACCGGGCTGCGGCCGACGTCACGCCCCCCGTGGGGAGCCGAGTTCTCGTCCCGTTCCGACGGGAGCAACGAGTGGGGTGGGTCACCGGCCCACACGAGGGTCCCGAGCCGAAGGGCGTTCGGGCGGTGCTCGACGTCCTGGACGAAGTGCCGTCCGTGAGCCCGGAGTTGTTCCGTCTGTGCCGCTGGATCGCGGAGTACTACGTGGCTCCTCTCGGGATTGCCATTCGCGCGGCCCTGCCAGCGGTCCTGTCCGATCGCTCCAAGGACCTGATCATGTTGGCGGGAGATCCCGGCCAGGAACTTCGAGCCCGGGAGCGTCGTCTGGTCCGTGCGCTCGAGCAGGCGGGCGGCCCCCGCTCCGTCCTGGCGCTCACGCGTTCGCTCCGCATGGGATCGCTCTGGCCGGAGATTCGCGCGTTGCACGCGCGCGGTATGCTGACGCACACAACCGTGGCCCCGGCGGAGCCGACCGTGCGGCGTCGCAACGTCGTTCGGATCGCGCGCTGGATCGAGTCACTGGAAGAGCGCGAGGAGCTACAGACGCGCGCGCCGGCACAGGCCGACGCCTACCTGCGCCTCGAGGACGCCGGCGGGGCAGCCGAGCAGGCGACCCTGGTCCGGCGGGGCGTTTCCCCTTCGGCGCTCAGGGGGCTCCGCAAGAAGGGCGTGGTCTCGATCACGAAGGAAGAGACGTCACGGGATCCGTTCGCCGCGATGGACGCCGGACCCGACGAGCGACCTCCGCTTACCGCGGCTCAGACGGCTGCCCTCGAGAGCATCCACCGGCCGACGCGGACGCCATCGCTTCCGGTACTCCTCCACGGGATCACCGGGTCCGGCAAGACCCTGGTCTACGTCGAGGCTCTGGAGCGCGCGCTGGCGGAGGGCCGCGGTGGCATCGTTCTGGTTCCGGAGATCTCGCTGACGCCGCAGACCGTTGCCCGCTTTCGCGCCCGTTTCGGGGACCAGGTGGCGGTGCTCCACTCCGGGCTTTCGCAAGGAGAGCGCTACGACGCGTGGCGAGCGCTCCGCGATGGGCACAAGAGGATCGCTGTCGGAGCTCGCTCCGCCGTATTTGCCCCGATTCGTGACCTCGGCGTCATCGTGGTGGACGAGGAGCACGACGGGAGCTACAAGCAGTCGGACGCGCCCCGCTACCACGCGCGGGACGTGGCGGTCGTGCGGGCCCGGCTGGAGGGTGCCCGCTGCGTGCTGGGGAGCGCCACGCCCTCGCTCGAGTCGTGGGTGAACGCGGAGCGAGGGAAGTACCACCTTGCGACACTCCCCGAGCGGGTCGCGGGCGGCTCGCTGCCGCCGGTTCGCCTGGTGGATCTGCGGGCGCAGGTGAAGGCCCGCGCCCGACGGGGGGCCGCGAGCGCGTCCGGGACCGGCGACGCCGGCCTCGTCCTGGCCGAACCCCTGGTCGAGGCCGTGGAGGACCGACTGGTGCGGCGCGAGCAAGTGATTCTACTGCTCAACCGCCGCGGCTATTCGAGTTTTCTCCAGTGCCGGGAGTGTGGGGACGTCCATCACTGCCCGCATTGCGCCGTATCGCTCACCTACCACCGGGGACGGGCGCGACTGGTCTGCCACCACTGCAACCACGAGCAGGCCGCGCCGACGCGTTGTCCGCGCTGCGGTTCCCCCGAGCTCTCCTATCGAGGCCTCGGCACGGAGCAGGTGGAGCGCGTGGTGGCCACCAGCTTCCCCTCGGCCCGCATCGCGCGTATGGACGTGGACACGACCCAGGGCAAGTGGGCCCATCATCGGATCCTGTCGCGGGTCGAGAAAGGGGAGGTGGACATCCTTCTCGGGACCCAGATGATCGCCAAGGGGCTCGACTTCCCGGAGGTGACCCTGGTGGGCGTGGTCAACGCCGATGTGGGACTCCACCTTCCCGACTTTCGCGCCACGGAGCGCACCTTTCAGCTCCTGAGCCAGGTGGCCGGGCGGACCGGACGGGGACCCAAGGGCGGGGAGGTCATCGTCCAGACGTCGGTCCCGGGCCACTACGTTCTCCGTTCCGCGATCGGGCACGACTACGGAGCGTTCGCCGCCAAGGAGCTGTCGGAGCGACGGGGGCCGGTATACCCCCCCTACACACGGCTCCTCAACGTCCTGGTCTCGAGCCCGGAGGCCGAGGCCGCCGCCCAAGGCATCGAGACCGTCGCATCGTGGACTCGGCGCCGTGTGGCGTCCGGGGGCACTGCCGTTGGCCGGCCGCTCACCGTGACGGGCCCGGCCCCCTGTCCGATCGAACGACTGCACGGGCGCTGGCGATGGCACCTGCTGGTCCGCTCCACCTCCGCGTCCGCCCTGGGGAACCTGGGCCATGCCCTCATCGACGCCGGGCTGCCCCTTCCCGGCGATACGCGACTTTCCCTGGACCGGGACCCGACGGCCCTGCTCTGAGCCGGCCGGGGGACCCTGGTGAGCGAGCGGCGGTACCTCAATTTTCGTCCGTCGCTTGCCCGTCCCTCTCGATTGCTGGACTCCAGGGGGTCCGATAAGTTGCCGCCGATGCAATGCTTGGCGCTCAATGCTTCGTACGAGCCGCTGACTATCGTCCCCGCGCGTCGGGCGGTTCGGTTGGTGCTGGACCGGAAGGCCGAGGTGCTGGAATCCGATCCCGTGCGGGCGTTTCGCTCGGAACGGAGCCGGATTCCGGTCCCCCTGGTCATCCGCCTCGTCCGGTACGTGCACGTTCCGCGCAGGTTCAGGCGGCAGGTCACGAACACCTTCCTGTTCGCTCGCGACGGCTACTGCTGTCAGTACTGTGGGCGGCACCGGCGCCAGCTACGAGGCCGGCAGTTCCTGACGCGGGACCACGTGCGGCCCATCTCGCGCGGCGGGGACAACTCGTGGGAGAACGTGGTCACGGCCTGCTCCCCGTGTAACCACCGCAAGGGCAGCCGGCTACCGGATGAGGTCGGGATGATGCTCCGCTCGGATCCGCGAGAGCCGGACTACGTCCACCTGGTATGGGCCGTCCGCCGTGTCACGCCGGTGCAGTCCAAGTACATCCGGCTGTTCTACGGCGAGGACGCGCTGTCCCTGGTGGGTGGAGAGCTGGACTGACCGCGTCCTCGGACCGGGACGCCTACTCGTCGAGCCACGCGTAGGGCCGTTCGTAGAAGCGTCCGGCGCCGCGGATCGATCCCTCGGCCCCGTACTCCTTCCACACCACGATCCATCCGCGCACCTCGTCCTGTCGGACCTCGTAGCGGAAGCCGGGTAGGTTGCGCCGGTCTGCGATGAACCGAGCCAGCCGCACGGGGAGGTTGGTCACGCCGGCGATCGACAGTTCACCTGGGTCGGCCTCGAGGATCTCGCGCAGCTCGCGCTCACCGGCCGTGAGGCGTTCGACCGCGGCGGCCACCGCCTCGCGGACGCGCCGCAGCTCCTCCGGAAACGTGGTCTCGATCCGACTGCGGAGCTCCTCGATCACGGTGCGCGCAGCGGGCGACTCCAGCTCGCTCTGGATGCGCTCGAGCTGCATGCGCACGTGCTCCTGAAGGCCCAGGAGTCGCGTGTATTCGCGCGTCAGCGGCGGTCCGGCCTCCGTCGAGCCCAGAGGTCCGTCGGGACCGTCCGGACCGTACGGTTCAGCGGCCGGCTCCGTCCGTGGCGGGCGGGTTCCGGCACGTGGTCTGTCGGATGACACGCTGAGGGCGGGCTCCGTCTCGATAGGGGGCTGACAGCCGGGTTTCAGGGGGGCTCCGGTGCAATGTTGGTGCCGCCTGGGCCCCTCCGGAGTTGCGGCGTGCCAGCCACAGCAAAAAGTGCCCTGCCGGGGCCGCACGACCCCGGAGAAGCGCGCTTGGTGCCTCGGCCGCCCCCACCGCCGGGCAGCTAAGTCCTTCCGAGCGTTCGACTTTTGCCGGAGGCCTCTGCCCTCGGCCTCCGGGTGCACACCTCTTGCCCCTCCGGACTCCGGTTCGACGACGCCGCGCCGAACGGGTCTTCGCGGCTCGCCGACCGTCCGATGAGTCGAAGAGGATGAACAGACACGCCAGTCGCCACGACCCTACAGATCCCGAGCGCGCGCTCGGATTCACGATCCTGGAGATGATCGTGGTGCTGGCCCTCCTGGTCATCGTGGCGGGGTTCGCGGCCCCATTCCTGAGCCCGGACAAGTTTCGCATGGACGCCGCAGTGTTGGAGGTGAGCACCGCGCTCCATTCGGCCCAGCGCAAGGGCGTCCTGCGGGGACACCACGTCATCGTCGTCTTCGACACCACGGGACGCCGTGTGACGGTGCACATGGACGCGAACAACGACGGCATCCTCCAGGGGTCCGAGGGCCTCACGGTCCTGGAGCTCGAGGCGGGCGTGACGTTCGGTCTGGGGGGGGGCGGCCCCGAGACCCAAGGGCTCTACGGCCGTCAGCTTCAGCCCTCAGTCGGGACTCCCAACCCTCCGATTCCACCGAAACGGAAGTAGCAGCCAGGAGGGGATCCTCTACCTGACGTCGGAGCGCACCGCCGCCTCATCGGTGTTTCCTCGCGACACCCGGGCGATCGAAGTCGAGCGCTCGACCGGTCGCATCCGCTGCTTCAGCTACGATCCCGGAAGCTGGGAGGAGCGATGCTGACGGGTAGGAGGGGCTTCACGCTCGTCGAGCTCATGATCTCGCTCGTCATCCTGACGCTCGCGGTCTTCGGGATCGCCGCATCGGCCGGCCGGCTGGGTGGCGCTGCCGGGGAAGCCGAGGTGAAGGCGCTCGCGGTCCAGGCCGCGGAGGATCGCCTCAACCTGGTCGTCCTCGACCCCCAGTACGACAGCATCGCCAGTCGCTATCTCGGAACGGAGTCGACGGTGCTGGGGCTTCCGGGGGCCACGCGTGAGACGCTGATCCAGCGCTACCGGCTCCTCCAGGCTGGCGGCGGGGTGCTCGACTACACGCGCATCACGGTCAAGGTGGCCGGGGCCGGATTGGCGGTCCCCGTGGTGCGCGAGACCGTGGTGGGCGCGCCATGATGGCATCCTGCCTCCGGGACCGCCGTGGGATGACCCTGGCCGAGGTCCTCATCGTAACGATCGTCTTCGGGGTGATCGTGGCGGGCGCGGTCGGCTTCATGGCGGCCCAGAGCAAGGCCTTCTACCGGGGCGCGGACAAGCTCACCGCGCTCCAGAGCCTGCGCTTCAGCCTGGACCGGCTCGAGACCGACATCCGAACGGCAGGGACCAACCTCGTGGACGGTCAACCCTGGCTCGTCTACGTGGATGAGGACGTCCTGGCGTTCAATGCCGACTACGCCACCAACCTCGCCAACGACCACGGGGCGGTGTTCTACGACCCCGGTGCGCCGAGCGGCACGGTCCGCGGCCTGAGCGTGCCCCAGGTCGTGCCCAACTCATCGTTCACCTGGGGCGACACGGTTTACACGGTTCCCGGAACGGGCGTGAACGGACCCGGTGAGACGCTGGTCTTCTACCTGACACCCGATTCGGAGACGCCGCGCACCGACGATTACGCGCTGTGGCGCAAAGTCAACGCCACCGCGCCCGAGCTCATCTCGCGGAACCTGCTGCGCTCCGGCAGTGAGCCGTTCTTCCGGTACTTCTGGAGCCAGAAGGAGGCGGGATCCCCAATCGCGTTCGACAGTGTGCCGGACACGGCGTTGCCGTGGGCGCACACCGCCAAGCGCGAAGGCAGTGTCGCTGACACGGGGACCTCCGCCCGCATGGACCGGGTCAAGGCCGTGCGGGTCACGCTGCGCGCGACCAACGGCCGCAGCGGGGCCGACGAACGGGTCGCGGAGCTCTCGAGGGTGATCGTGATGCGCAACGCCGACGTCGAGCGGCTCCGCTCCTGTGGTGACGAGCCCATGCTCGGCCCGGTGGGTCTGACCGCGGCGGCCACCGACCCCGACGGGGACGGCACCTTCCAGGTCGACCTGTCCTGGTCGCGGGCGATCGACGAGTCCCAGGGTGAGCTCGACGTGATCTCCTATACGATCTGGCGCCGGGCATCGGGGGCGGCCGGCTGGGGGGACCCCTACCTCAGCATCCCGGCGGGCCAGACCGCCTACCAGTACTCCGACGCATCAGTCGTCCCAGGCCAAACCTACGAGTACGCGGTCGCGGCAAAGGACTGCACTCCTTCCGTATCCGGCCAGGAGATCTCCGCGCCCGTCGCGGTGCCCTAGCCATCAGCCGTAATGAGAAGCCTCATGAGCACCAAGCCCTCCGGACCCCGAGACGAGCGAGGCATCGCCCTCGCCCTGACGCTCCTGATCGTACTGGCTGTGGGGGCGCTCGCCACCGGAGCGGCGCTGGTCGGAGCCAACCACCTGTTGGTCAACCGACACTACGAGCGCTATAGCGCGCTCGAGGCCGCCGCGGACGCGGGACTCGAATACGCTCGCGCGCAGATCAACGGCGACAAGAGCCTGTATCCGGACCAGGGGTACGTGGCCCTCGAGTCCGACGCGCCCGTGAGCGACGCGGTCAATGGGACGCTGCACGGGGTGCGCCGGAGCACCTACGTGGGACCGAGCGGAGCCACCAGCGGCCAGTACGGCGTGTTCGGCAGCATCGTGACCGTGGTCACCGACGACGGGGGAGGAACGGTCGTGCGCCGATCCGAGGTGAGCCAGGAGAGCTTCGCGAAGTTCGCGTACTTCACGGACGTGGAGCCCTCCTACATCTCGTTCGGCGGCGGCGACGCGATCTTCGGGCCCGTGCACAGCAACGACTACCTGAAGATCTACCCTTCGGGAGCCTACTTCTACTCGTCCGCCCGAACCGCCAAGAGCGTGCAGGGGGCGTCCTACGGGTACTTCGCGGAGGGCTACTCCGAGAACGTGTCGGTCATCCCCATGCCGACGACGGCGGACTTGGACAAGCTGCGCAGCCAGGCCCAGACGGGTCTGACCCACGTCGTCGGCAACTCGAACGGGGCGTCGGGAAGGACCAGCACCCGGCTCGAATTCATCGCCGTGGACATCAACGGAGACGGGGACAACACCGACGACGACGAGGGATTCATGCGGGTCTATCAGTCGTTGGGCGGAACCCTGGGGGCAGACTACGTCTCGGGCCTGCTGAACGTGACCAAGTGGTCGATGCACGACGCACGCAACTGCGGCCTGTACGACGCGCCGGGCGGGACCTTCATCCAAGCCGTACAGCTTCCCGGCCCCTGGAGCACGCACGACGATCAGTTGGCCGCGGGCGCGGGACTCCGCCGCTGCTACCTCGGCGGGGCCGACTCGATCTACGGCGGATTCACGCCGAGCCCGCCGGACGACCCCAACGGGGAAGGGTGGGTCCTCTGGCCGGGTGCCGTGGACCCCGCCGTCGCCACCGCACGGGCCGCCGAGGGAGACGCCCCCTACCTGTGGCCCATCACCCGCCGGTACAACCCCAACTTCAAGGGCGTGGTGTTCGTGGACGGCAAGGTGGGGTTGAGCGGCGTCGTTCGGGGAAGGGTGACGATCGCGGCCACGGATGACATCGTGCTCCTAGACGACCTCACGTATGCCACCGATCCGGGCCTGGGGACGTGCGACGACATCGTGGGGCTCTTTTCCGGTGACGACATCCGTGTGGCCGAGAACCCCATCAATACCCCATGGCGCCCATCGAGCGACTGGGGGTACTACACGTTCGACGACACCAAGGACGAGTTCTTCCACAACGTGGTGTTGTCGCTCGACGTCTTCACCGTCGAGAATTACGCCGCCGGCTCGGGCTCCGCAGAGCCCTGCGAGGGCATCGCCCACGGACGGGGATGTCTCTATCTGACCGGCGGGATCATCCAGAAGACCCGCGGCGCCGTAGGCACCATCTGGAGCGGCGGCGGGGGAGCCGGCTACATCAAGCGGTATTCTTACGATCCCTGCGCCGCCAAGGAGCCGCCACCCTATTTCCCGACCACGGGTCATTTCGCCAAGGGCCAATACTTCGAGATCGATCCTACGGGATTCGACATCGCCCGCTACTTCGACCTGATTACGCAGGGGTCCCCCTGAGCCCCCCCCCGAGCTCCCCTTGGGCCTCGCCGGGCGTCTTCCACGGGGGCGTCGGTCGCGGGGACCCGTGCCTCAGTCGAAGAGGAGCCCCGCGGCCTGGAAGCCGTCGATGATCTCCTCGACGTCCCCTTCGCCGGTGGTCGTCGAGCTCTCGACCTCGAGGCGGATCTCCTCCACGAGGAGCTCGCCGGTGCAGAGGCTCCACACCAGGGCCGCGGGGAAATCGAGCACGATGGCGTCGTCGGTCGACGGGTCGTAGAGGAGCCACTCGTCCCCGGTCTTGCGGATCGTGACGTCGTCTCGACCCTGGGGCCGCCACTCCTCTCCGTCCAGCATCCGCAATCGGTTCATCCTGGGGGGATCTTTCCGCGCGCCGGGGCGCAGGGTGCCGATTCTGCGTATAATGAGACGATAACGTGCAGAGCAACAAGGCTTTGCATGGTTCGCCCCGACCGCGGCAGTAGAGAGGGGGCTCGGTGGACCGACCCGAATCCCGCCCACCCAAGCCGGTGTCCGCTCCTCCGAGCGACCGCCCCGGCGGGAAGCCGCCCCGCCCCGCCCAGTCCGCCCAGGAGTCCGAGGGTCAGCCTGCCGGTGGGGGTGACGACGGGCGGATGCGGCCCACCCCAGTGCGCGAGTCGCTGGACGCAGGCGGGAGCGCGACCGGCCCGCTGACCGACCGGCCCGAGCGCACGCTGGTAGTCGAGGGTGTGGAGTGGAGCGCGCGCGCGATCGGTCGCGCGACCGGAGGGCGTGGGTCCGGACCGGTGCCCCTCATACAACTGGCGTTCGCGGCGGTAGGTGAGTCGGAGAGGAGAACGGCGATCATGGTTGGGGGGTCGATCAGTGAGCTCTCGGACACCGAGCTTCTTCGAGCGCTAGCCGCGTCGCGGCCAGTCGATGGCGAGGCGTAACGGATGGCGGTGCTGGCATCGAATCCGACCGCGCCCCGACCCCGACAGAAATGGGAAACAGTTGGCTCCGACTGGGAGTACAACAACCGTGTTCTTGAATCCTGAACGATGGGGTGTGCGTGATGACGAGGGGTGAAACGGAGGCTGCGATGGAGGCGGCCGCCGAGGACCGGGACGGGGCATTCGAGGATCAGGCGATGCTGGTGGCGGGCAAGACGATGTCGGCGCCGTCGCCGCGCATCACGGCGTTCATCTGGGGCGGCAAGGTCCGTCCCCATCCGACGCTCCCGTTCGGGAGGTGGAAAGAGGTCGCCTGAAGTCGGCCCCCCGCCTGGCCGGCAATGACGCCGCGGGGCTCACCGGCGGCGCCCGACGCCGATCCTCGTTACGTCGAGCCTCGTTCCACTAACGGAGCCGCGAAGGCGGTTGTCCTAGGGAAGACGCGGCGCTCGCCGCGTCTCATGCTTCCAAGAACGAACCCGGCGCACGGTACGTACGACCTCGAGTGGGGTCGATTGGGGAGGGATGCGTTGAGATGAGGTGGTTGCTAAGGATCCGCTGGGCAGGCTTCCGTCGGACGTCCGCCGCTGCGACGGCACTCGTGTGCCTCGTGGTCAGCGGCGTGGGGTCGCTGGCCGCTCAGGAGACCGTGACGCTCGAGGACGCGATCGCGCGCGCGCTCGACTGGAGCCCGCAACTGGTGCAGTCGTCTTCACAGCTCATGAACGCGGAGAGCTCCAGGCGGACGGCGTTCGGCGACTTCCTGCCGTCGCTCAGCGTGTCGTCGGGCTCGTCGGTGCAGAGCCGGCAACTGTTCGACCCCGGCACCCAGCGCGTGGTCAGCGGAAGCTCCAACTCGTACAACGCGGGGATATCCGCGGGCTACACGATCTTCCAGGGAGGCCGGCGTTTCAGGGAGTGGGATCGCACCGCGGCCGCCATCCGCTCCGCCGACGCCAGCCTGGCCGATCAGCGGTTCGCGGTCGTGCTGCAAACCCAGAGCATGTTTTACAACGCGCTCCGTCAGGCCGACCTGCTCGCAGTGCAGACGGCGCGCCGGGAGCGCGCCGAGGAGAGCCTCGGGAACATCCGTCGGCAGGTGACGCTCGGCGCGGCCACGCGCAGCGACACGCTGCGGGCGCGTCTGGAGGTGGCGAACGCGCGCCAGGCCATTCTGGTGCAGGAGACCGCTCTCCGGGCAGCCCGGTTCGCGCTGGGACGCCAGATCGGTGAGGGTGGTCCGGTGCTGCCTCAGACGCCCGCCGAAATGGATCCGACGCCAGTCGGTCTCACGGACGAGGAGATCTATCTCATCGCGGAGGACGAGTCCCCCTCCGTGCGCGCCGCGGAGGCCGATCTCGAAGCGTCGCAGGCCTCGCTAGCCTCGACGCGCACCCAGTACTGGCCCAGCCTCAACATGTCGACCGGCTACAGTTGGGCCAACGACGTGGCGGCCTTCTCCGGCGGAAACACCAGTTGGAACGTGCGGTTTTCGATGAGCTACCAGCTCTTCAACGGCTTCAGCCGCGAGGATCAGGTTTTTCGCGCGGCGAACGCCACCCGCGTCGCGAGCGTGCAGAGCCGAGATGCCCGTCTAGCGGCGCGGCAGGAGGCGGACGCGGCCCTACAGAACCTGCGCGCATCGGAGCTCGCGATCGAGATCGCGAGCGAGGCCGTGCTCGTGGCCACCGAGGACCTCCGTATCGTCCAGGAGCGTTACCGCCTCAGCGTGGCGACCATCCTGGACCTCATTACCAGCCAGGTCGCCGTGGAGGAGGCCGAAGCCAACCTCGTCGCCGCCCGCTACGATTACCTGATCGCGCGCGCGGAACTGGAAGCCATTCTGGGGAGAGAGCTGTGAGCGAGCTGGTCATCAAGACGCTCGGACTGACCAAGGACTATGTGCTGGGAGCCGAGACCGTACACGCGCTCCGCCAGGTCGACCTGCAAATCGACCGTGGCGAGTTCGTCGCCATCATGGGCCCGTCGGGCAGCGGCAAGTCCACGTTCATGAACCTGGTCGGCTGCCTCGACACGCCCTCGGCCGGACAGTACTGGCTCAACGGGCAGCGCGTGAGCGACCTGTCCGACGACGAGCTGGCCCGGGTGCGCAACCGGGAGATCGGGTTCGTATTCCAGACCTTCAACCTCCTCCCGCGCGCCACGGCCCTGCACAATGTCGAGCTGCCCCTCATCTACGCCGGGGTCGGCGCCCGCGAGCGCAAGGCCCGCGCCGAGGAGACGCTCGCGAGGGTCGGCCTGGCCGACCGCATGGGTCACCGGCCGCCGGAGCTTTCGGGTGGACAGCGGCAGCGGGTGGCGGTGGCCCGGGCCCTGGTCAACAACCCGGCGCTGCTGCTCGCCGACGAGCCGACGGGGAACCTGGACTCGGTGACCTCCGAGGAGATCATGCGCATCCTGGTCGAGCTGAATCAGAAGGGTCAGACCATCATCGTGGTCACGCACGAGCACGACATCGCCGAATACGCAAAGCGCCAAGTCCATCTCAAGGACGGGATGATCGAGCGCGACTTCTTCAACGAACCCGTCGCGGTGGGCTAGGGACCCGGGGAGCACAACGAATGATCGACAACGCAATTCGAGGCATGGGCGTCGCCGCCGTGGGGCTTGCCGTCTTGGCCGGAGTGACCGCGTGTGGCGGTGACGCCGCCGCCGGCTCGCGGCCGACCTTCGCGACCGCCCCGGTCATCCGCACCGACCTTCGGATCACGGCCGAGGCCACGGGGCTGGTCGAGCCTGTTCGCACCGTGGAGGTGAAGTCCAAGGCCTCGGGCGAGATCCTCCGGCTCCATGTGGACGTGGGCGACCGAGTACAGGCGGGGGACCTCCTGGCCGACGTCGATCCCCGTGACGTGCGCAACGCCTTCGACCAGGCGGAGGCGGATCTCGAGGTTGCTCAGGCGCGGGTCGAGATCGCCCAGGCGCAGCTCCAGCGGTCCGTCGAGCTCCTCGAAGCCGGGGTGATCACGCAGCAGGAGCACGAGGGCTCCAACCTCGAGGCGGCCAACGCTCGCGCGGCTCTGGTTAGGGCGCAGACCAACCTGGAACTCGCGCGATTGCGGCTCGGGGACGTCACCATCCGCGCGCCGCTCGCGGGGACGATCATCCTCAAGAGCGTGGAAGAGGGACAGGTCATCCAGTCGGCGACCGGGAACGTGTCCGGGGGCACCACGCTCTTCCAGATGGCCAACCTGGAAGAGATGCAGGTGAGGACGCTGGTCGACGAGACCGACGTGGGGCAGCTGGCAGCCGGCATGGAGACGACCGTGCGGGTGGAGGCGTTTCCCGACCGCTCGTTCCTGGGCGTGATCGAGAAGATCGAGCCGCAGGCCGAGGTTCAGCAGAACGTCACCATGTTTCCGGTGATCGTTCAGCTCGACAATCGAGCCGGACTGCTCCGGCCAGGCATGAACGCCGAGGTCGAGGTCCTCGTGGCCGAGCAGTTGGACGTGCTCACGGTGCCCAACAACGCCATCGTGGAGCCGAACCAGATGGCTCCGGCGGCCGAGTTGCTCGGGCTCGACCCCAACAGCATCCAGATCGACCGGCGAGCGCTCCGTGGCGGTCCGATGGGGCCGGAGGACGGCCCATCCGGAGGCGCGGAGGCCAGCGGGCGCACGGCCGAGGGCCGGCCCGACAGTGCGTCTGGCGAGGCAACCGGGCAGGGTCGGCCCCGGGGTGGACCCGGCGGATTCGACGGCAGCCTGAGCGAGGAGGACCGGGCCCGCTTCCAGCAACTGCGGCAGCAGGTGCAGGCGGGGGAGATCCCGCAGGACTCCCTGCGCACCCTGATGGCGTCCATGCGGGGCGGTGCGGCGGCGGCGGGAGCCACCGGCCAGCCCGCCGGGGCGGGACAGCGGCGGGGCGGCGTCCGTGGCCAGGGCCAAGCAGGTGAGCAGGCCGGCGCAGGTCGCGTCGACGGTCGGGTCGCGATTGCCTTCGTCGTGAATGCGGACGGGAGCATCGAGCCCCGGCCGATCCGGCTGGGCCTCGGTGACTGGGACCAGACGTCCGTCCTGTCCGGGCTCCAGGAAGGGGAGGCGGTCGCCGTCATCGGCGCCGCCCAGCTCCAGGCTCAGCAGCAGGAGTTCCTGAACCGCATGCGCGAGCGGAACAGTGGTCCGTTCGGCGGCGGCGCCGGCGGCGGTCCGCGGCGATAGGAGACGGTTCGATGCTCTTGGGGGAGACCTTGCGGGTGGCGCTCAGCGCCATCAAGGCCAACGCGCTGCGCTCCATGCTCACCACGCTCGGGATCATCATCGGGGTGGGGGCGGTGATCGCCATGGTGGCGCTCGGTGAAGGCGCCCAGGCCCGGGTACAGGAGCAGATCCAGCAGATGGGCACCAACGTCCTCAGCGTCCGGCCGGGCCAGAACATGTTCATGGGCCGGTCCTCCGGCGACGCCCGCCTGTACTACGACGATGCCGAGGCCCTGGTCGCGGACACGCTGGCCGAGTACACCGTGGCGCCCGAGGCCCGCTCCCGGCAGCAGGTGAGCTACCTGCGCTGGAACGCCTCGGACGACATCATCGGCACATGGCCCGAGTTCTTCGACATCCAGAACATGGAGCTCGAGCACGGCCGCGTCTTCACGCCCGGCGAGGTGCAGGGGCGGCGGCGGGTGGCCGTCCTGGGATACGAGGTGGCGGAGCAGCTCGGCACCCCGGCATCGCTCCTGATCGGCCGGACCATCCAGATCCGCGGCGTGCCGTTCGAGGTGGTCGGCACGCTCAAGGAGAAGGGGTCGATGGGCTTCTCCCGCCCCGACGACGACGTGTTCATCCCTGTTACGACGGCTCTTTACCGCGTGTTCGGCGGTCGGGACTACCTGAGCACGATCTACATCGAAGTCGGGCCCAACATGACCATGGACGCCGCGTTCGCACGCATCGACCAGGTCATTCGGCGGGAGCACAAGCTCACGCCCGGCGAGGAGGCCGACTTCAACATCTCGAACGCGGCGGATCTCCTCGAGACGTTCAACGAGACCAACCAGACCTTCGGGCTGCTGCTGGCAGGGATCGCGGCGGTCAGCCTGATCGTGGGTGGGATCGGCATCATGAACATCATGCTCGTGAGCGTGACTGAGCGGACCCGTGAGATCGGCGTGCGGAAGGCGCTCGGGGCCACCCGGCGCAACGTCATGCTCCAGTTCCTGATCGAGGCGCTGGTCCTCTGTGTGATGGGCGGCTTCCTGGGTGTGGCCGCCGGCGTCGGAGGCGCGCACCTGTTCACCGAGTTGTGGGGATGGACCACGGTAGTGCGCCCGGACGCCATCCTGATCGCGCTCGCGTTCTCTGCGGCGATCGGACTCTTCTTCGGGATCTGGCCGGCCCAGCGGGCTGCCAGGTTGGATCCGATCGATTCGCTACGCTACGAGTAACACGATCGGTACGGGCTAGCGTTCCCTAGCGCCTCAGCCGCACCTCGCGTTCCGCGCGGTTGCGCATGACCGTCAGCACGATCGGACCCCGGACCGTGCGGAGCACCTGGCTGAGCTCCAGCGGGGTCGCGACCTCGGTGTCACCGACGCGCACGATCACGTCACCCGCGGCGAGGCCCGCTGCCGCCGCCGGCGTGCCTTCGGGCGCGGCCGCGACCAGGATCCCGCGGGTGACGCCGAAATACTCTCCCAGCTCGGCTTCGACCGGGACGATCTCGGCGCCCACTAAGTAGCGGCGCTCCATCCGCACGAGGGGTGTGAGCGGTGTGCCCGTCGAGACCCGCACGCTCACCTCGTCCACCAGGCTACGCATGTTCCCCAGCCGCTCGCGGCTGAGGTAGGCGAGCCGGTCCTGGAGCGCCGTCAGTTGGGCCGTGAGCCCCGTGCGCTGCTCGTAAAGGCTCGCGAGCCGCAGGGCTCCTTCGTCCAGGGCCTCCATGGACGTGGCGGCCAGCATGGTCATGCGGGTGCGGAGGGCCGCCTCCTCGACGCGCGTCAGGTCTCTTTGCTTCATGTTGATGAGAGACGCCAGCGAGTCCGTGGTCGGCGTCCGGACAACGAGGGCCGCGAACGGCAGGGGCACGCCGGGCTCGGGCCCGACGATGCGATAGCTGAAGGTCCCCTGACCACCGTCGGTGCGGAAGACGATCGTCATCCCCGATCCTCGCTCCACCGTCTCACGAAGGAGGAGCGTTCGCCCGAGCCCGGCCAGCTCGGCTGCGGGCGGTGGTGGACCCTGCCTCGTCTGCTCGGGCCGGTTGGCGGCGACGATTGACCGCGAGAGCCGAGCGCGCCCGCGCTGCAGCGTCACCACGACCGTGTCCCCCGCCCGGAGCGTCTCTGCAATCCGCTCGAAGACCGTGTCTCCGGGAGCCGGACCCCGGATTCGGAGCATGACGTCTCCCACCCTGATGCCGGCTGCCGCTGCCGGCCCCACGGGATGCACGTCGGTCACGCGGTAGTCGGAGCTCACCGCCATGGGGTTGCCCGCCAGGAAACGGCGTTCGAGCGAGTATTGAATCCCCAGCCACCCGGGCGCGCTGCCCGACGCCAGCACCGGCTGCTGGGCAGACGCCGCCCCGGCGGCGCAGGGGAGCGCCGCAAAGGCCATCACCACCCCCGCGAGGAGCGGCCTGGCCACCTCCGTGCCCGCTCGAGCGAGGGACACGCGCGCCTTGGACGATTGAGCGGACATCAGAACCAGTTGTCCCTCGGGCTGATGGTGCGCCGGCTCGTCGCGCGCTGCTCGGCGAGCGTGCTTACCAGGAACAGGTTGATGAAGGGGTCGTCGGGCGCACGCTGGAGCGCGTTCTGACCCGCCTGGACCAGCATGTCCAGCGCCGCCGCCCGCTCCCCCGAGTCCGAGAACGGCCGCAGATCGGCTGCCGACGACTGCAGCTCTCGATAGCGCACCAACGCGTTCAAGTACTGTTGCTCCGAGACCGCCACGGCGCGCTCGGCGTCGCCCAGGGTTTCGATCCCCGCCGTCAGGTCATTGGCCCCCATCGGGCCGCCAGAGACCGCCATGCCGGTCGCCGTGCCTCCGACGAACAACAGCAGCGCCGCCGCCACCCGGGTCCATCCAGCCGAGAGCGGCAAGGACAGCATGACGTTGCGACGCGTGCGGATGAGCCCCTCGCTCATCAGACGTGCTTCGACCGCCTGCCAGTCGCCGCGTGGTGGCCGGAGACTGGGGAGCGCGCCCAGCGCCTCCGTCTGCTCCTTGAGCTCTTCCAGCTCACGTGCCCACTCGGGATGCCGTTCGAGCAGGTTGCGCTCTTCGGCCGTGGGCTCGCGGTCGGCAAGCTCCGCTAGCCACTCGAGATTCATGTGCTCCATGCTTCCGCTCCGGGTTCCATCCGCGGTTCGCGTATGTCCTTAAGCAGGTCTCGCATCTTCACGCGAGCCTTGAACAACTGCGACTTCGAGGTGCCCGACGTCACGCCGAGCAGCTCTCCGATCTCTTCGTGTGTGTATCCCTCCACATCGTGGAGGATGATGACCTGCCGCATACCGTCGGGGAGCTGGTCCAACGCCCACTCGAGTCGGCGCTGCAGCAACGCGTCCTTCGAAAGCGTGGGTGCGGAGAGCGACTCCGGCAGCGGCCGCTCCCGTTTTCCGCGCGTCTCCGCCTTGCGCAGGGCCTGCAGCGCGGCATTGACGGCAATGCGGTGCAACCAGGTCGAGAAACGCGCGTCCCCACGGAACGTGGGCAACGCCCGAATCGCCCGAATCCACGCCTCCTGTGCGTAGTCCTGCGCTTGGTCGTCGTCCGCCGCGATGCGACGCACCACGGCGTAGACCCGCGGAGCGTAACGCTCGTAGAGCGCCCGCACCGCTTGGCCGTCTCCATCCGAGGCTTGGCGGATCAGTTGTGCTTCGGTCATCCCGTCACGCGTGATGTATGTCGCCAGTTGGACCCGATCCTCGGCCGGAGGGTTGCCTGCCCGGCGGCGACCCATAACGTATGTGGGCCGGTGAGGGTACGGTACGCCGGCTTGGCGTGCCGACCGGGACCGCCGACCGCATTCAGGCGTCGTCCGCGACATTCACAGGCAACCCTTGATCCGCTTCGATCAGCTCACCAAGCACTACGGGGACCTCGTGGCCGTGCGGGACCTGAGCCTCGAGGTGGCCCCGGGTGAGGTCTATGCGCTGCTGGGCCCCAACGGCGCCGGGAAGACCACGGCGCTCCGCTGCCTGGCCACGCTGCTGGAGCCCACCAGCGGCACGGCCGCGGTCGGCGACGCCGACGTTCGTCGCGACCCTCTGACCGTTCGCCGCCGGATCGGTTTTCTGGCCGCCTCGATGGGGCTCTACGAGCGCCTGACGGCCAGGGAGCTGCTGGCGTACTTCGGCTTCCTTCATGGGCTGGAAGGAGAGGCGCTCGACGCTCGGGTGGAGGAGATCATCCGCTTGTTCGGCATCGAGCCGTTTCAACACCGCTACTGCGGGCGCCTCTCCACGGGTCAACGGCAACGCGTGTCCATCGGGCGGGCGTTGGTTCACGATCCGCCCGCGCTCATCCTGGACGAGCCCACACTGGGTCTCGATGTCCTCTCGGGCGAGACCATCTACCAGTTCATCCGAGAGGAACGGGAGCGTGGGAAGGCCATCCTGTTCTCGACTCACCACATGGCCGAGGTCGAGCTGCTGGCCGACCGCGTGGGCGTCCTGGCGGGGGGCGAGCTCGTGGCGGAGGGGACCGTGCAGGCCATCATCGAGCAGACGTCGGCGCCCAACCTGGCC
>JAHEKN010000147.1 GCA_024638305.1 Gemmatimonadota bacterium
TCCTGGGTCTCGACAACCCACATCCGTCCGGCCTCGTCCCAGGTGAAGTCGATGACGTTGCCGATCATCGGCTCGAACGCGAAGGGACTCGCGCGGAAACCGGGCGGAAGGGACATCAGCCGCAGCGACACCTCCGTAGGGAGCGCGACCTGAGCCACGTTCACCGGATCGGACAGCGTATTCCACTCGGCCGGGGGACGCTCGTAGGTCGGGAGCGGCACGTCGAGCTCCGTGGAGTCCACCACCGGGTCGTCGGGCGCGAGCGTGAGCGCCCAATCGCCGCTGGCCCAGCGCGTTCCCCGCACCAGCAGTTGCTGGAACCCGGGATTGCCCCATGTGCGCTGGTCGTGTCCCCAGGCGGTATAGAAGACCCGGCCCTCGCCGTAGGTCCGGACCCAGGTCCAGGGCTCTTCGTGCCCGCCCTCGCGGCGAACTTCGAGGACGGTCCGGTCGACCGGATTGTGCTTGGTGTGGATGTAGGTCTCGTCCCAGGACTCGAACTCGGGCACGCCCGCGATGGCCGGGTGGTCGGCGGCCACGCGCACAGTGCTGAACGTGCCCGTGCCGTGGCTCTTGAACGCGGCACCCACGAGTCGAATGAACGCCTCCGAGTTCTGGAAGGACGCCGAGGCGCAGTGGAGCACCACGAGTCCGTGCCCGGTCCGGACGTAGTCCAGGAGCGCGGCCACCTGACTGTCGGAGGCGCGCGCATGGTTGTTGTACAGCGCCACTGCGTCGTACTGCGCGAGGTTCTGCGGATTCAGGTCCTCCGGATCGTCGGTGTAGAACAGGTCGATCCCGTTCGCGGCCAAGACGGGAAGGGACTCCCGGGCCCGCATCCCCGGCCTATGGTGTCCGTCGTCCCCGAGGAAGAGCACCTTGAGCCGGGCTCCCTGGGCGGCGCGGCCTTCGGACAGGTCCGGAAGGGCGCACGCGGCTGCGGCCAGAGGAAGGGCCAGGAGAAGTAGGCCTCGCGCGGCGGCGCAAGCGACGGCACGATGGGAGCTCGGCCGGTCGAGCGGGGTCGGGCACCACCAGGGCATGACGTTCTCCGGGGTTCGGGGGTCCAGCCGCTCGCTTGCCCGCGTTCCAGCGCGCGGGCTATAACGTACCCGCTCGTGGGTCGCCCGCCAGAGACCGCCGCTCCTGCCGCGTCGAGGCCGCAGCCGGAGTCCTGGCCGGCCCACCCGAACGTTCCGCCGCCCGCCGCCCCGGCCGCGCAAGGACATTCGCCATGACCCCCGAGAACCCACTCCGATTCGTCACCGGCGACGAGATGGAGGTGGAGGTCCTGCCCTGGGGACCCCATGAGTGGCTTTGCCGGCCGGGACTCACCGAGGCCGAGGAGCTCCTGCTGGTCCGCGTGCGCATGCCTCCGGGCACCGGACACGCCTTCCACCGCCATCCCGCCATGGAGGAGATCATCTACGTGGTCTCGGGCCGGGCGGAGCAATGGGTGGATCGGGACACTCGCATGCTGGGTCCCGGCGAGATCGCCCACATCCCCATGGACGTGGTCCACGGAACGTACAACGCGGGGACCGACACGCTCGTGTTCCTGGCCATCCTGTCGCCCGCCGCGTTCGAGGGCCCCGCGCTCGTCGACGTGTCGGAGACCGAGCCCTGGGCCTCGCTGCGGGGCGGCAACGACCCCGCGCCGGGCTGACGGGGCCCGAGAGCCCGTGAGCGCCACGGTACTGGTGATCGGGACCTTCGACACCAAGGCTGAGGAGTATGCCTACGTGACCGGCCTCATCGAAGCGCGCGGCCACCGTGTGCGGACGGTCGACGTCGGTGTTCTCTCGGACCCCGGCTTCCAGCCAGACGTGGGAGCCGACGAGGTCGCGGGGGAGGGGGGTGGCTCGCTTTCCGAGCTACGGGAGCGAGGGGACCGCGGAGCCGCCATCGACGTGATGATCGCCGGCCTCGAGCGGGTGGTAGCGCGCCTCCACGCGGAGGGATGCTTCGACGGGGTGCTGGCGCTCGGGGGCGGAGGCGGCACCGCGCTCGCGACCGCAGCCATGCGGGCGTTGCCGGTGGGCGTGCCCAAGCTGATGGTCTCGACCATGGCAGCCGGAGACACGGCGCCCTACGTGGGCATGAAGGACGTGACGATGATGTACTCCGTGGTCGACATCGCGGGGCTCAACCCGATTTCCCGTCGGGTGCTGGCCAACGCGGCCGGCGCCATCTGCGGCATGGTGGAGCAGCACGTGCCGGCCGAGGAGGAGCGTCCGATGGTCGCGGCCACGATGTTCGGCGTCACGACTCCGTGCGTGACCGCCGTCCGCCGGCTGCTCGAGCAAGCGGGGTACGCCGTGACGGTCTTCCACGCGACCGGGAGCGGTGGGCGCGCCCTGGAAGCCTTGATCGACGAGGGCTGGTTCGTAGGCGTGGCCGACGTGACCACCACCGAGTGGTGCGACGAGGTCGTGGGAGGCGTTCTTTCCGCCGGGCCCGACCGGCTCTCCGCTGCCGGGCGGGCCGGGATACCCCAGGTGGTGTCGGTGGGCGCGCTCGACATGGTGAACTTCGGCGGTCTCGATACCGTCCCGGAGCGCTTCCGGGACCGTAGGCTCTATCGCCACAACCCCAGCGTCACGCTGATGCGGACGTCGTCGGAGGAATGCCGGGAAATCGGCGCGCGCATCGCGGAGAAGCTGAACGCGGCCGCCGGGCCAACGACTCTCTTGTTGCCGCTCCGGGGCGTGAGCATGATCGACGCCGAGGGTCAGCCCTTCCACGATCCCGAGGCGGACCGTGCGCTGTTCGACACGCTCCGAGCCCGGGTGCGGGAGCACGTGCGCGTCGTGGAGGTCGATGCCCACATCAACGACGAGGAATTCGCGCGCGCCTTGGCGGAGCACATGATCGCAGCCATCGAGTCCGTCCCCAACTGAGGCAGGGTCGCATGCCCTTCATCGAGTACCCCGAGTGTCTCCGACGGCTGAGGGCCGAGATCGACGCCGGCCGACCGATCGTCGGAGCGGGCGCGGGAACCGGCATTTCGGCCAAGTTCGCCGAGCGGGGCGGGGTAGACCTGATCATCATCTACAACTCCGGACGCTATCGCATGGCCGGGCGGGGGAGCTTGGCCGGGCTGATGCCGTACGGCGACGCGAACGGGATCGTGGTCGAAATGGCCGCCGAGGTCCTCCCGGTGGTCCAGGACACTCCGGTGCTGGCCGGCATCTGCGGGACGGACCCCTTCCGCATGCCCCGGGTCTTCCTGCCCGAGCTCAAGGCCATGGGATTCGACGGCGTGCAGAACTTCCCGACCGTGGGGCTCATCGACGGCCACTTCCGCCAGAGCCTGGAGGAGACCGGGATGGGCATCGCGCTCGAGATCGAGTGGATTCGGATGGCGCACGAGCTCGACATGCTCACGTGCCCGTACGTGTTCGACGCGGACCAGGCGATGCGGTTCACCGAGGCCGGCGCGGACGTGGTGGTCGCGCACGTCCATACGACCGTGGCGGGCTCGATCGGCGTGACCGAATCCGCGATGTCGCTGGATGAAGCCGTCGATCGCGTGCAGGCCATGCACGACGCCGCCAGGTCCGTGCGGGCCGACGTGATCGTGCTCTGCCACGGAGGCCCCATCGCCCACCCCGAGGACGCGCAGTACGTGCTCGAGCGAACCACCGGCGTGCACGGCTTCTTCGGAGCTTCGAGCATCGAGCGGCTTCCCACCGAGCCCGCCATCGAAGGTCAGGCCCGCCGCTTCAAGTCCCTCGAGCTCGGAGGACGGGCGTCCTGATCGGGAAAGCCCGTCCCGCACGGCCATGATCGACAGCGCACGTCCCCATCTCTCCCGACCCCGGTCGGGCGCCCTGGCCGTTGTGGCCCCGCTCCTGCTCGCGCTCGGCGCCTGCGAGCCCGAGCTGCCGGCCCCGGTGCCCATCGATCCGCAGAGCGTCCAGGATCAGGACGACATGACCTGGGACGACTACCGGCCGATTCCGGGCATCGACTGGGCCGATCCTGGGCACGTTCCCGAGCGCGGGTTCCGGATCGCCCTGGTGGCGATCGACTTCCCCGACCAGCCGTTCGTCATCACGCTCCCGCGCGGGTCCGACCCCTTCGGGAACCCCCAGATCGATCCGATACCACGCGAGGACGTGCCTCGGTTCTACGCGGACTTCTGGATCACGCCCAGCGCGATCAATCACGGACAGACCATCAACGGCTACTGGATGGAGCAGTCGCGGGGAGCGTTCGGCATCACCGACATCGACGCGTACGGTCCGTACCGCATGCCACGTCCCCTCTGGGAGTATGGACTGAGCGAGTGGGGCCAGAACGAGTGGACGCCGGACGGCAGCGTCGCGGACCGCCGCATGGAGCCCGACGTGGACTCGCTCTGGTGGGCCGACGTGGGGGACGTTTCCGACCAGTATGACGCCGTGCTCCGCATCTACGCCGGGTACGACGAGACCGGCGTCTGGCAGGAGTTCGGCGAGATGAAGTTCGCGACTCGGGAGGACGTGCCGCCCGAGTGGGGGAATCCCGATCCTGAGAGGCCCCGCTGGGTGCCGACCCGCTACGTGCCCTGGACCAGTTGGCTGGCCGGGGCCCAGCAGTGGGGACGCTCGTCGATGCGGCAGGGTGAGAACTCCGGGACCATCACCCACGAGCTCGGCCACTTCGCGTTCCGGATTCCGGATCTCAACAACAACCCCTACGTGGAGCCGTACCGTCGCGTGGCCGCCGGTCCCTGGGACATGATGGACCGCGGGAGCTTCAACGGCCCGGGTGGTCCGCACACCCGCTGGGTGGTACCGCCCATCCGCGGCGCGTCCATGCCGGCCGGTCTCATGCTCAAGAACCGCCAGGAGAACGAGTTCGTGAGCCCGGCGGACGTGCTGGAACTGAGCAGGGAAGGGCTGGCCGTCTCGGGCGTGGTGGTGGCGCGGGTTACGGCCCGCGCCGTCGATCCGCACCCGGGTGAGTTCGCCGGGATCACGGTCCGCTTGGACGGGGACGAGCCCCGGGACCGGACCGCCGTGGGCGACCCCGCCACCGACCCGCTCTCACAGGGGCTCACGCCGTACGACTTCTACTCGATCGAAGTGGTCCAACGGCTGGGCCACGACTCCTTCACCCCCGACGACGGCGTGCTCATCGGCAAGAACCGGGACGAGCTTCGCGCCGACAACGGCGGACCCAACGGGTTCAACAGCTTCATCTGGGTCATCGACGCACGTCCCGAGGACATCAACGAGGTCGACTACGTGAGCCCGACGGGCGAACCGGTGATGCGCACGATCGCAGACTACCGCCAACTCAACGACGCGCTCTTCCATGCCGGACGCGGCTCGGGGAGCGAGTTCGAGTACCGGGACGACGCCAACGGTTTACACCTCTACGTGGTGGACCTCGACCGCGACTCGACCGGGGTCCGCTCGTACACGCTGGCTGCGCGGTCCCTCGAGGGGCCGGGGCCTCACGTGCGCGGGGTCTCGCTGGAGGCTTCGTCCGTTGGAGGCCGCATCGGCGCGAACACGCCGCTCTCTGCCACGCTCACCAACACGGGGCAGGCGGAGTCGGTCACTGACGACGCCCATCCGGACGACGTGACCTCACACGCGGCCGCCGACGTCTACCGGGTGTCGGTGACCGTGGAGGGCCAGGGGTGGTCGGCGCGGGTACTGAACGAGTTGGCCGCCATGCCCTTCGGCGAGTCCCGGCCGATCACGGTCTACGTGACGCCGGGGGAGGGGGCCTCGCGATCCGCGACCGTGGCGCTCCGAGCCGTATCCGAGAGCGATCCGGCCACGAGCGACCTCGTGGAGTGGGCCGTTCGCCGGTAGCGGCCCCGGCCTAGCAGGGCCCCCGACCTCGAAACCTCGCGGCTCCCCTCCTGACGCGCCTGCTGGACGCGGCCCCAGACCGCCTGCTGGAGTCGGATGAGCCCGTCCCGGAACAGGGGATCGTCCCGGACCGGGTCGAAAATGCCCGAGGCCACAACGCGGTAATCCAGCCCGTGCGGCGAGTCGTCGTAGGCTCGCGATAGCGCCTCCAGACTCCGGGCGGCGTCCCCCTTGAACGCGTGGAAACTGGCAACGTGGAGGACCGCGTTTCTGGGACCGCTGGTCGAGAGGACACCGGCGATGACGCGCTCGGCTTCGTCCTCCCGCCCGGAAGCGGCCAGGCAGATGGCGCGGACCGCATCGTAGGATCCCAGGTCCAGGTCGAGGCACTCCGTTGGTCGCTCGAGCAAGACGAGGGTGAGCGCCCGTACGATCCTGGGCGCCAGGAGACCCGGCTCGAGTACGCTCGCCCGGTTGGAGGCGGAGAGGGCGACATCGAGGAGTCCGGCCGCTAGGGCGTTGTACCCCATCCCCGAGTCCCGGCCGGGGGCGATCGGGTCGAGCTCGATGGCCCTGTTCGACTCGGCGATGGCCTCGGAGAACCGCCCCTCCCGCGCCAGAAACCCAGCGTAGAGGATGTGCGCGTCCGACGACCCGGGGGCCAACGCCAACGCACGCAGGAACGACGCTTCCACGGTATCGGCCGGGGCCAGGGCCTTGCTCAGCAAGTATCCCCGCGTGGCATGCGCGTCGGCGAGGTCGGGCTGGAGCTCGACCGCCCGGTCAGCCATCGCGAGGGCGCGACCGAACGTCTCGTAGTCGGCGTTCGGCCCGCCGTAGCCGTAATGCCCCCACAGGGCGTACGCGAGCGCCAGAGAAGACAGAGCGGCGGCGAAGTCGGGATCGACATCGAGGGCGCCGGAATACGCCGCGATGGCCAGCGCCAAGTCCTGCTCGGTCCGGCTCGCGGCCAGGTAACGGCCATTCAGGTAGAGCTCCTGGGCTTCCTGGCTGCTCACCTCGGCGTGTATGGCCGGTGTGGGGCTGGAGCCCCCGATCGCGCGCTGCACCTCGAGCGTTATCCAGTCCGCGACCTGCTCCTGCAGCTCGAAGAAATCGACGAGCCGGAAGTCGCGAGCCGCACCCCAAACGTGTCCGTCGGTGAGTGGATCGATGAGCTGAGCGTTCACGCGCACGTTGGGCTCGATGTACTGGAGCGTGCCCTCGAGCACGTAGTCCGCGCGGAGCGTATCGGCGATCTGTCGGGTCGTGAGGTTCAGACCGCGGAGCGCCAACACCGAGGTCCGCGACTTGGGATTGATCCCGGGAAGCTGAGAGAGGTGGGTGAGCACCTGGTCGTGAATCGCGTCCGGGATGCGGAGCTCCCGGTTGGGAGGGGTGAGCTCCTCGAACGGAAGCACGGCGATGCTGGTCGACCCACCGCCTCCCGCCGGCATTCCCAGCATTGGCTGTGGCACCGAGGCGACGGCTGCGGGGAACGCGCGCTGCCGGACGAGGGTCACGGCAGTCACCGTGACGAACGCCAGCGAGCCGAGAATCAGAAGCTCCGGAAGCGACACCCTCTGCGCTCCCTTCTGGCCGTGGAACCACGCCAACACCAGGGCTGCGGGCAGCCCCATGAAGATCAGGACCAGAACGGCCTGTTGGAAGAACAGGCTGAGGCCCATCGGCTCGCTGAGCGCCTCCATGGCCTGGATGGCCACGAAGGCCCCCGCCACGTAGCCGAAGCCCCACTGCATGAGCCGTCGCTCACGCAGGCGGTCACGAATCGATCCCATCGCCAGATGCCCTCATTCCCTCCTAGGAGCATGATGGTGAAGAACTTGTATCGCCATGAGGTCGGCCAGCAAGAACAAGGGGGCGCCGCCGGCCGCGCGGAACCGACTCATTTTGAACACGCATTTCGGGTCGCTCATCGGCTCGCGCACCGGGCGCGTCCCTGATCGGTTGGTTGCCCGGGAACGCGCCCTGGCGCCGGCAGGCGGTCCGCGTCTGGCCATCGGAGAGCTGCCTGGCCGCCCACAGCCTCCGCAGGTCCGCCGCGTGGGGTAATGGGGCCACTAGAGCGCCGCTTGTGCGGCCGCCGACCTTCGCTAGGATATGTGGCCGTTCATCGAGGGCGAGCGGCAGGGAAGGCCGCTCCCTCCACGCGGCACACGGCGCCAGGTCGCGGGTTTTAGCGGTCGGCGGCGGCCCCCGACGTTCGGACGGGGCAGAGGCGGATCTGGGAGAGCGCAATGGCGGATGGTGAAGGCAGGAACACGCTGACGGTGCGGGACAATCGCACGGGCCGCGAATACGAGCTCGAAGTGCTCGAGGGCGACGTGGTTCGGGCCATGGACTTGCGTCAGATCAAGGTGTCGGAGGGGGATTTCGGCATCATGGCCTACGATCCGGCCTTCAAGAACACGGCATCCACCACCAGCACGGTCACCTACATCGACGGCGACAACGGGATCCTGCGCTATCGCGGGTACCCCATCGAGCAGCTCGCTGAGCA
The DNA here is from genome assembly GCA_024638305.1 of Gemmatimonadota bacterium. GTDB lineage: Bacteria > Gemmatimonadota > Gemmatimonadetes > Longimicrobiales > Gaopeijiaceae > JAHEKN01. The sequence continues at coordinate 8,335 of JAHEKN010000147.1, forward strand.
GAGCACGTTTCTAGAGGTCGCCTACCTGCTGATCAAGGGTGAGCTGCCGTCGGGGGACCAGCTCGACGACTTCGTGCGCGACGTGACAATGCATACGTACGTGCACGAGAACATCCTGGAGCTGATGGGCGGATTCCGCTACGACGCGCACGCCATGGGGATGATGATCAGCGCCGTCGCGGCCCTGTCGACGTTCTACCCCGACGCCAAGGACGTCCACGACGCCGACGCGCGCTGGATCCAGATGGTGCGGCTGGTGGCGAAGATGCCGACTCTGGCCGCGTACACGTTCCGGCACCACCGCGGACTGCCGTACGTGTACCCGGAGAACGAGCTGTCGTATCCGGCCAATTTCCTCAACATGCTCTTCCGGATCGGCGTGCGGGACTACACTCCCAATCCGGTGCTCGAGCGGGCACTGGACGTGTTGTTCATTCTGCACGCGGACCACGAGCAGAACTGCTCGACCACTGCCATGCGCGTGATCGGATCCTCCCACGCGGATCCCTACTCGGCGCTCGCGGGCGCGATGGCGGCCCTTTACGGGCCGCTACACGGGGGG
>JAHEKN010000023.1 GCA_024638305.1 Gemmatimonadota bacterium
GACGTTCCGCCACCTCGGCCTCCGAAAGCCCCTGATCCGGGTCGGTGCGGAGTCGTTGGACCACCATCGCCCCCGGCAGGGAATGCCAGGGCAGCCCCTCCGCAAGCGATCGCTGGGTTGCTGGTTTCGTGCTCACTCGGTGCGTCGGACGTTTGGTCTCGTGGGCGTGGACGCGGCCTTGCGCGACGGTGCACGCGCGTGCGACTGGCGGTCAGGAACGGTAAGCTGTCGCTCGACGCGGCGCTGACGCCGGGTCGCACCGTTGGAACCCGAGGGCGAACGTGAAGATTCCGAACTTTCTCGGCGGCGAATGGCGGACACCGTCGGGCGTCGAGCTCCTGCCGGTTCGTGACCCGGCTTCCGGGGAGGCCCTGGCCGAGGTGCCCATGTCGCGCGCTTCCGACGTCGATGACGCCGTTCGCGCCGCCCAGCGCGCTTTTCCGGAGTGGCGCGCCACACCGGCCGTCGAGCGTGCACGGGTACTGTTCCGGCTAAAGGCCCTGCTGGACGAGCACAAGGATGAGCTGGCTCGCCTGCTCACGCGCGAGCACGGGAAGAACGTGGCCGAGACCCGCGGCGAGATCCAGCGCGGTATCGAGAACGTGGAGCACGCCTGCGGCGTGCCGTCCCTGATGATGGGAGAAACCCTCGAGGACGTGGCCCGCGGGATCGACTGCGAGGCGATCCGTCAGCCGCTCGGTGTCTTCGGCGTCATCACGCCGTACAACTTCCCGGTGATGATTCCCCTCTGGTTTTGGCCGTACGCGGTCGCCACGGGAAACACCGTCGTGCTCAAGCCCAGCGAGCAGGACCCCCTGACCCACCAGAAGGTGGTGGAGCTGGCGAGCCGGGCCGGCCTTCCCCCGGGAGTCCTGAACGTGGTGCACGGGGGACGCGAGGTGGTCGAAGCGATCACCGACCATCCGGCCATCGTCGGGGTGTCGTTCGTGGGGTCCAGTGAGGTCGCCAGAATCGTCTACGCGCGCGCCGGAGCCGCAGGGAAGCGCGTGCAGGCGCTCGGCGGGGCCAAGAACCACATGATCGTCCTGCCCGACGCCGACCCCCAGGTCGTGCAGGACGCGGTGGTCAGCTCGGTATTCGGCTCGGCCGGTCAGCGCTGTCTGGCCGGAAGCGTGGTGGTCGGCGTGGGAGAGGCCTACGAGCCCATGCGCGAGCGGCTGCTGACCGGAGCCGCCGCGCTCAGGATGGGTCACGGGCTCGAGGACGGGGTCGACATGGGCCCGGTGATCTCGGCGCGGCACCGTGAGCGCGTCATCGATTTCATCGACCAGGGCGAGCGCGAAGGCGCTTCCGTCCTCATGGACGGGCGCGGCGTCCAGGTTCAGGACTATCCCGACGGTCACTGGATCGGGCCCACCGTCCTGGAGGGCGTGCGACCCGACATGACCGTCGGCCAAGAGGAGATTTTCGGCCCGGTCATGGGACTCACTCGCGTCGAGTCGCTCGAGGACGCGCTCACGCTTCTGGAGGGCAGTCGCTACGGCAACGCCACGTCACTGTTCACCACCAGCGGACGCGCCGCCCGGGAGTTTCGCTACCGGGCCGGCATCAGCATGATCGGCATCAACATCGGCGTGGCAGCGCCCATGGCCTTCTTTCCCTTCGGGGGATCCAAGGGGTCGTTCTTCGGCGACCTGAAGGCACAGGGCAAGGACGGCATCGAGTTCTTCACCGACCGACGGGTGGTCATCTCGCGCTGGTGAAGCGGCTTCACGACGGACACGCGACCCTTGGCGGGCGCACCGGGAGACCCGAGCCCATGACAGACATCGAATCGACGACCACCACGCGCTCGGCGGAGATCATCGCCGATCACCGGGAGCACATCTTTCCCTGCGTGCGGCCCCTTTATGACACCCCCCTGGTCCTCGACGAGGGCAGCGGGGTCTGGGTGCGCGATGCGGACGGCGGCGAGTACCTGGATCTGTTCTCAGGCATCCTCTCCACGTCCGTCGGCCATTGCCATCCCCGGGTGGTCGAGGCGGTGACGGACCAGGTCGCTCGTCTGGGACACACCTCCACGCTCTACGTGACCGAGCCCCAGGTGCAGGCGGCGCGGAAGCTCGAGGCCATCGCTCCATCCGGGCTGACCCGCACGTTCTTCACCAACTCGGGCACGGAGGCCATCGAGACGGCGCTCCACCTGGCTCAGATCCACACGGGCCGGAGCGAGATCGTTGCCCTTCGCATGGGCTATCACGGCCGGAGCGCCCTGGCCACCAACGTGACGGCACACGCCGCCTGGCGGCCGCTGGCAACCTCGATCGCCGGGGTCAGTCACGCGGTCTCGCCCCATGCGTACCGCTCCCACCTCGGCCACCTCGACGAGGAGGCCATGGCCGAGGCGTTCGCCGAGGACCTGGACGAGGTGATCCGCACCACCACCAATGGAGCACCGGCTGCGTTCATCGCCGAGACCATTCAGGGCGTCGCGGGATACGTGGTGCCCCCCCGTGGATACTTCCAGCGCGCGGCGGAGATCATCCGAGGGTACGGCGGCGTGCTGATCATCGATGAGGTCCAGGCCGGCTTCGGCCGCTGCGGCGAGCACTGGTTCGGCATCGACCACTACGGCGTCGAGCCGGACATCATGGTCATGGCCAAGGGGATCGCGAACGGCTTTCCGGCCGCCGCGACCATGGCGCGGGAGGAGATCGCGGCCTCCTGGACCGCCAAGACGATCTCGACCTTCGGGGGCAACCCGATCTCGATGGCGGCCTGCAGCGCCACCTTGGATGTCATGCGGGAGGAGGACGTGCCCCGGCGCGCGACCGAGCGCGGCGGCCAGCTCCGCCGGGCCCTCGAGGCCCTCCAGGAGCGGCACTCGTGGATCGGCGACGTCCGCGGCATGGGCCTCATGCAGGCGCTGGAGCTCGTCCGCGACCGGGAAACGAAGGAACCGGATCCGGCGCGTGCCAAGGCGCTACTGGAAGCTGCCAAGGCGGAGAATCTGTTGATCGGGATCGGAGGCCACTGGGGACAGGTCATCCGCATCGGTCCCTCGTTGCTGGTCACGGAGGACGAGATGGCCGAGGGGATCGTTCGACTGACCCGCGCCTGCGACCGACTCGGCCCATGATCCTCGGCATGCCGCTCGACGCCTGGGTCCTGCTGGTCGTAGCGGTCCTGCCCGGCCTGTTGATGGTCGTGGTGGCTAGGAGCCGCCGATGACGCTGCAATCCGCTGGGTCCTTGGGACCGTGGCCGTTCCGCTGCTGACCCGGGCCCGGACACGCTGATGCGCACGACCATCGTTGCCGTCCTGGTCGCCTACCTCCTGGTTCTGCTGGTCATCGGGTGGTGGGGCGGCCGCGAGTCGGGGAGCATGAAGGGCTACTACGTGGCCGGGAAGAAGCTCCCCTCCTGGGTGATCGCGTTCAGCTCCAACGCGACCGGGGAGAGCGCCTGGCTGCTGCTGGGGCTGACGGGCATGGGCTACCTGGTCGGCGTCCATGCGTTCTGGGTGATCATGGGCGAGGTCCTGGGGGTCGCGGCGGCGTGGGTCTGGGTGGCCCGACCATTCAAGGCGTTCACCGATCGCTACGACTCCATCACGGTCCCCGACTATCTGACGGACCGCTTCCGGGACACGACCAACGCGTTCCGCTGGGTAGGGCTGGTCGTAATCCTGTCGATGGTCACCGCGTACACGGCGGCTCAACTGACGGCGTCGGGAAAAGCCTTCGACTCGTTCCTCGGCACCGGGTACACGGCCGGTGTCTGGATCGGGGCGGCCGTGGTCCTCTACTACACCACCGTGGGTGGTTTCAAGGCCGTCGCGTATTCGGACATGCTCCAGGGTGTCCTGATGCTGGGCTGCCTGATCACGATGCCGATCGTGGGAGTCGCAGCGGCCGGGGGCTTCAGCAGCCTCATGGCGCAGCTCCAAGCTGCCGATCCGGCCCTCCTGCGGCCGATGGGAGAGTACGGACTCACGATTGCGGGCGTGGTGAGCGTGGCAGGATCGATCGGAGTGGGCCTGGCGTTCCTCGGTGCACCCCAACTGCTCGTGCGTTTCATGTCCGCCCGGGATCAGCGACAGATCCGTGACGGCGGGGCCATCGCGGTGCTCTGCATCATCGGATTCGACGTGGGTGCCGTGTTCACGGGCATGGCGGGTCGCGCGCTCTACCCGGGCCTCTTGGACCAGGAGACCATCCTGCCGGCCATGGCGGGAAGTCTCCTGCCGGGCGTCTTCACGGGTCTCGTCATGGTCACCGTGCTCGCCGCGATCATGTCGACCGCCGACTCGGTGCTGATCCTGGCGTCGTCATCCGTGGTTCGGGACGTGGTGCAAAAGGTGTTTCGACCGGATCTCGAGGAGCGCGCCTTGTCGGGCCTCGGCAAGCTGGTGACCGTCGTGCTCGGGGGCGTCGCGCTCGTCCTGGCGCTACGGGACGTGCGGCTCATCTACACGTTCGTCCTGTTCGCCTGGTCGGGGCTGGCGTGCGCGTTCGCTCCCGTGGTCCTCTGCTCTCTGTTCTGGAAGCGGACCACCCGCGCCGGAGCGTTGGCCGGGATGATCGGCGGCTTCCTGACCAGCGTGGTCTGGGTGCTCGTGCTCAAATCCCGGACCTACGATTTGTACGAGATGCTGCCGGGATTCGCGGTGGCTTTCTGCCTAACGATCGGCGTCAGCCTGGCCACGCGGGCCCCAGAGGGCATAGACGAGGACTTTCAGGCGGTGGCGGACGAACTCCGCCGCTGACCGCCCCTCAGGCCCCGCCCCCCATCGATTCCGTCGTAGCGTGGCCCACGAGGAAACGCCACGCTCCGCCTTCCCGTACCACCACCGAAGTGATCACGCCCGAGAAGGACAACTCCGGCATTCCCGGTCCGGACATACGCTGGCTGAATCGCATGGTCACGACCACAGCGTCCCGAGCGAGCGGGGTCACCCTCAGCTCCTCCGTCACGGTCACGATGTCGTCCACCTGCGCAGACAGGCCGCGAAGGCCTTCGCGGATCTCCTCCGCCGACTCGTAGGTGCGCCGCCCCACCTCCACCCAGTAGAACTCGGGCGAGCTCGAGTACATGTCGGCGAGGCCCTCCACGTCGAGCGCGCCGGTGCGGGCGCGGTAGACCTCGAGAAATTCCTCGATCTCGGCGCGCACGGTCGCGACCACGTCCTCGCTCAAGTCTCCACGACCGTCCGGGGCTCCGCTCGACGACACCTGTCCGCCAGGTGGTCCGCAGGCCGAGATCGAAACGGCAGCGGCGGCGAGCAGCCCGGTACGGACTCTACCGCGCATTATCATCATCCGCTCACCTCGCGGTCTCCAGGGGATCACCGGTGCAGCCCGTTGCTCCAGGGGACTCCCGGCGATCTGCGAAACCGGATCCCCAGTACGTCCCACCGATCCGCCTGCGCTCCGAGGCGGCTCCGGAAATCCCCCCACGACCGACGCTCGGGAGCGGACCAACCCAGTTCCGCCACGGCGGCGATCCGGGGGAACGCCATGTACTCGAAGTCCGAGAGGACCCCCAGTGTCTCCGACCAGATGGGCGCCTCCACGCCGACGATGGACGACTCCGGGATCGACCCGAACACGTCGGCCACCTCCCAGTCGTACGCGGTACGGACATCCACGAGCCCGGCCCAGGACAGACCGAGTACGGTGGCCGTGTCGTACTTCATGTCCAGGTAGAGCCGGTCCGCCGGCGACAACACGACCCCGGCGCCCGCCTCGAGGGCTCGGGCCAGGCCCTCCCGGAGCACCTCGGCCGCCGCCGCCCGGCCCTCGCTGACCTCAGCGCCCGGCCCTGGCCAAAGTGGCCGCCAAAGCTGGACGATGGAGCCGGATCGCAGGTCGGCTGTCGCGATCTCGTCCCATCCCACCATCCGCTTGCCGTACCTCGTCACGATGTCCTGGACGCGCTCCACGAAGGCCGTGTACTCGGCCTCCGACAGGGTTTCCACCTCGTCGCCACCCACGTGGAAATACGGACCGGAGGTGAGTCCGGATATCACGCGGATCACGTCGTCCAGGAACCGGTAGGTCAGCTCGTTGGCCGTGCACAGCGAGCTGAAGCCCACGGCCGTCCCCGTGAAGAGGTCGGGCGCGACTCCATCGCAGTTGAGCTCGGGATACGAAGCCAGGGCGGCGTTGGTGTGCCCGGGCACGTCGATCTCGGGGACGATCGTCACGAAGCGCGAGTCGGCGTAAGCCACGAGCTCGGCGTACTCGGCGGTCGTGTAGTACCCGCCGGGGTGGCCGCCGACCTCGGTCCGGCCGCCGTGCTCGGTGAGGTTCGGCCACTCGGGTATCTCGATCCGCCACCCCTGATCGTCCGACAGGTGCAGGTGCAGGCGGTTCATCTTGTACAGAGCCAAGTGATCGATGAAGCGCTTGACGTCGTCGACCGGGAGGAAGTGGCGGGAGACGTCGAGCATCAGCCCGCGCCACGGAAAACGCGGAGCGTCGCGAATCGTCCCCACCGGCAAGCGGAGCGGGCGCGGATACGCGGCCGTGTACTCCACCGACGGCGGCAGCAGATGGCGAAGCGTCTGCACGCCGTAGAAGAGCCCCGTGGCCGTGGCCGCACGCACGGAGACCGCGCTTCGGGACACGTCGATCTCGTATGCCTCCGCGCCCAGGTCCGTCGAGGCGGGATCGATGTCCAGGTGGACGGCGCCCTCCGAACCCTCGTCGGCTTCCCGAACGGCGGGGGTGGTCTCAACCGTGTTCCCGATCAGCGCGGCCAGCCAAACGGCGATTCGCCTGCCCTCCGGGCTTCCGCCGGCAACCTCGATCGGTGTGTCCTCCGTGAGCTCGAAGTGATCCACGCGGGAGACCTCGGCATGGACGGGGTTAGGGATGATCGTGTGGTCCGGCGCGCGAGCCTCACCCGTGCAAGCGGCTGTCGCGCCCAGCAGGAGTAAGACCGTCCATACGGCCGATTGGCGAGGGGGGGAGGAAGCGCCCGAGTTCGCCCGCGGGCGCGACCGGCATGCGGCCGCGCGACTACGGAACGCATGTGGAGGTGATACCTGAAGCACGGCCGACTCGGTGCGAGGGGTGGGAGCAAAATCTTAGGGTGACGCGTCGGCCCGAGGCAAAGAGAGTGCGGGCACCTCCCCGCGAGGCGGCGGTGAAACCAGGAAGCCTCGCGCGGCGTCCTATGTGGAAAGGGAGGAGCACATGGACATGAGGATCCCCGGGGCATTGGCCCCGATGGTCGGACTCGCGCTGTTCACCGTCCAGGCCGCGTCGGCGCAGGTGGGCAACCGCTGTTCGGAGCGAATGACGATGGAGCTGCGTTCGCCGGCTTCCGGCGTGTCGCTCCTGGACGTCTACGCGCAAGCCGGCAGTCTCGAAATCGAGGGCGAGGCTGGCCTCAGCGAGATCCTCGTCGACGCCATCCTGTGCGCCTCGAGCCCCGATCGAATGGAAGGGCTCGACGTGACGCTCGATCGCGACGGATCGGCCGCCGTGTTGGAGGCGGTCATCCCCGAGCGGAACGGGGGTTGGGGTAGCGGCTACTCCCTCATTCATCTGGTTGTCCGCGTTCCGCGCGGCATGGCCGCGAGGGTGGCGGACGGCAGCGGCGAGCTCCGGATCGAGGGTGTAGGACCTCTGGACCTGGGCGACGGTTCGGGCGAAATCGTGCTTCGGGACATCCAGGGCGATCTCACGGTGGACGACGGCTCCGGTGAGATCGAGATCGTCGGTGTGGAGGGCTCGGTACGGCTGGACGACGGCTCCGGTGCGGTCAGGATCTCTCGCGTGCGAGGGAGCGTCACCCTGGAGGACGGCTCGGGCCAAGTGGCGATCGAGGACGTCACCGGAGACGTGATCGTTACGGACAAGGGGTCCGGACAGATCGACGTGAGGAACGTAGGCGGGGATCTTCGAGTGAAGGGCACCCGTCGCGAGCGTATCCGCTACGACGCGGTGCGGGGCACCGTCGACTTGCCGCCTGCGAGACGGCGCGGCCGCGGCTGACGGAACTGAACGGGGGTGCGGCCACTCCAGTGGCTCCCCCCGAGGCCCGCTGCGGGTCGGCGCCGCGCGTGGTCGCACCTCCGAGGGGTGCTCCCTAAGTTCCCTCCCCCACGATCTTCTCGGGGGTCCAACCAGTCCGGAGGAGGGCTCGATGTCGCACGTTACTCGCGGAGAGTTTCTCGGAATCGGTGCGACCCTGGCAGCGGCGCTCGGCACCGGTTGCGCCGCTGGTGACGCTCAAGCCGGTCCCGGGATCTCGGCCGACCTGATCCTGGTGAACGGCCGCGTCCTCACACAGAACGACCAGGCGCCGCGCGCCGAAGCACTGGCCGTCAAAGGCGGCCGTTTCATCGCGGTGGGACCCTCGGACGACATCCGCAATCTGGCTGGTCCGGCAACGCAGGTGCTCGACGTCGCCGGAATGACCGTCACGCCGGGGTTCATCGACGCCCACTCCCACCCGTCCGGCGGTGGGCTCTCGGCCCTGCGCAACGTCGACACCAACCTCGGCAGCATCGAGCGCATCAAGCAGGCGCTGGCGGAGCGCGCCGCTACCACGCCGCGGAGCGACTGGGTGCTCGGGTACATGTACGATGACACCAAGCTGTCCGAGGGCCGCCCCCTGCTCCGAACCGACATCGACGCGGCCGTTCCGGATCATCCCGTGCGCGTGGGACACAGGGGAGGGCACACCTCCGTCTACAACAGCGCCGCATTCGCCGTGGCCGGAATCACGGCGGAGACGCCCGACCCCTTCGGCGGCCACTTCTACGTCGAAGACGGGCAGCTCACGGGCAAGGTGGCCGAGCGAGCCAACGCGCTGATCACACGTCATATCCCCTCGGGCACCACGCGGGAGGAGCGCCAGGCCGGAATCAAGCGCATCGGCGAGATGATGAATGCTGCGGGGCTGACGTCCGTGCACCAGGCCGGCACGTCGCCAAGTGACTTCGAGGCGTACCAGGACGCGCATGCAGCGGGTGAGCTCACGTACCGCGCCTATCTGCTGGCGCGGGGCGGATCCTATCCCGCCCTGCGCGACGCTGGGGTCCGTACCGGATTCGGGGACGATTGGATCCGGGTGGGGGCGGTCAAGTACGCCGCAGACGGCTCGGCCTCCGAGCGGACCATGGCGATGAGCACGCCCTACGTGGGCCGCCCGGACGACTACGGAATCTCGACGATGACGCAGGACGAGATTCACGAGGTGGTCGAGGACGCCCATCGAAACGGGTGGCAGATCGGAATCCACGCCAACGGCGACGTCACGATCGAACGGGTGCTGAACGCGTACGAACGCGTGCAGCGCGAGTGGCCCCGCCCCGATGCGCGACACCGGATCGAGCACTGCTCCCTCGTAAACCCCGGCCTGCTACAGCGCATCAAGGAAGTGGGCGCGGTGCCGACTCCGTTCTACACGTACGTCCATTACCACGGGGAGAAGTGGGCCGAATACGGACAGGAGAAGATGGAGTGGATGTTCGCCCACCGCTCGTTCCTCGATCACGCTATCCCGGTGGCCCCGGCGTCGGACTACACCCCCGGACCGTTCGAGCCACTCATGGCAATCCAGAGCATGGTCACGCGCAGGGACTTCAACGGGAACGTGTGGGGCCCGTCCCAGGCCATCACGGTGGACCAGGCGATCCGGATCTGCACCATGGGCGGCGCCTATGCAGCGTTCGATGAAGGGCGCAAGGGCTCGATCGCCACGGGCAAGCTCGCCGACTTCGTGATCCTGGCCGAGGATCCGCACGACGTGGATCCGGATCGGATCAAAGAGATTCGCGTGGTCCGCACGGTGATCGGCGGCAAGACCGTCTTCGAGGCCTAGACGCATTGTCGGAGCGGGGCACCCCTCCACCCGTCTCGTCGCCGGACGCGAGCCAGTCCGTTCCTCGGTCGGACCCCCATGCGCCCATCTACGTGCTCGGCCATTCGGAACGCGAGTTCCGGCGGCTGACCATGCAGAGTCGCATCTACGAAGCCGCCACGGTCGAGCTGTTGGAGGACGCAGGGCTGGGCCCGGGGATGCACGTCCTCGACATCGGCAGCGGAGTCGGTGACGTGAGCCTGCTGGCGGCCACCCTGGTGGGGCCGGATGGCCTCGTGATCGGCGTCGACCACAATGCGGAAGCCGTGCGGACCGCCACCGCCCGGGCCGCCCGAGCAGGCGTGTCTCAGGTCGACTTCCGCCTGGGTGGTCTCGGCGAGCTGACGCTCGACGGGATGGTCGATGCGGTCGTGGGCCGTTTCATCCTGATGCATCAGGCGGATCCGGCCGAAGCCTTGAGGGAGGCGGCTACCCACGTCCGCCCCGGTGGTGCGGTCGCGATGCTGGAGTCCCACATCGAGCTCTCCGCAACGGTGCACTCCTATCCCAGGTCCCCGCTGTTCGAACAGGTCATGGCTTGGCAGGTCGAGGTGATCCGCGCCGCCGGTGCCCATACGGACATGGGCTTCAGACTGAGGGAGGTGTTCCTCAGGGCGGGGCTGCCCGAACCCACGCTGAGACTGCACGCGCTGGTCGGCGGCGGTCCCGATTCGCTGCTCTACGAGTACAGCTCAGAGAGCCTTCGGAGCATGATGCCGCTCGCACGCGAGCTGGGAATCGCGTCGCTGACCGAAGAGGACCTGGACCGGCTACGCTCCGATCTCGAGGCCGAAGTAGCGGGCGCCGGCGGCGTCCTGGTGTCACCTCTGGTGGTCGCGGCCTGGGCGCGCCTTCCGGGATAGACCGCCGAGCGCCGTGCGGGGTTCGGGAGGGCCTTCGTGCCATCGCCTCAAAACGGTCCGCCTCGCAGGAACGGCGGAGCCACCCGGAGCTCAGGGCTCGCCCGCTTCCATGGACTCCATAACCACCTGCGCGGTGGGCTTGTAACCCAAGGCGGAACGGAGCGAGCTGAGCTGCCCCATGTGGTAGGCTTCGTGCCATGGGAAGAACATGAACTGCTCCAGAAGCGTCTTACCGCCGTGGAGGTCGTTCTCGACGGGGGCTTCGAACACGTGGTCGGGGGTGTCCGCCAGGGCTGACTGCAACTCGACCCCCAGACGCGTGAACTCGGCGCGCAGCGTGTCCAACGTCGGATATTCGGCCCCATCGTCCGCGGTCTGACCGAACGCTTGGGCGTGGAGGAACTCCGCGTCCGTCCCGAGGAGGCCGAGGGCCCATGCTCGATATTGACAGAGATGTCCCAGCTCCCAGGCGATCGACGGACCGTCGCCCCCGCGCGCACGGCGGCGGGCGTCCTCCTCGCTCACCCCGCCTGTGGCGATGGTCACCACGCCGTCGCTCAAGTCATACGATGCCTTGAGTGGATCGCTGATTTGTCCCATTGCCGCCTCCTGTGTCGGGCGCCTCGGCGCCCCCTCGCGGTCACGATTCTCCGGAACCCGTAGGCGCTCGGACGGCCCGTCCCGGGGCCGCCCCGTCGACCAGCCGCCCGTCCCGAACCACGGGTATGCCACCGACCAGCACCACGTGCATTCCCTCCGACGGAACCGCGGGATTCATGTAGTCGGCTCGATCGATGATCCGCTCCGGATCGAACACGACGACGTCCGCGTCCGCCCCTTCGCGGATGCGCCCCTTGTTCGCCATGCCCGGGACCCGACCCTCCAGCCGCCGCGCGGGCATGAGCGTCATCTTGGCGATGGCCTCGGCGAGCGTCAGCGAGCCGGCCTCACGCACATAGCGCCCCAGGACGCGCGCGAAGGTTCCCGAAGTGCGGGGGTGCCCGCGACCGTCCAACATGAATCCGTCGGATGCCACCATGGTGAGCGGATGCGATGCGATCTCCCGCACGAGCTCGGGCGGATTGGTGAAGATGATTACCTCGCCTCCTTCCGCCCGGTAGCGGCCAAACGACGCCCGCGTCAGACGCTCGCCGGTCGCGACCCACATGTGGCGTGCGTAGCGCTCCGGCTCCCACGCCTCCCAATCGTCGAACAGGGCGGACTCGATCCGCGTCATGCCGGCCTCGTAGGGATAGGCCTCGGTGGTTACGTCACGACCCCGGCCTTGGGCGGCCCGGATCGTGTCTAGCATCTCCATGGCCATGCCGGCGCCGCTCGAATTCATGTGCACTACGTGGAGCGCCGCACCTCCGCGCCGGGCCGCCTCCATGGCGCCCATCAGCGACGCCCGGGCGTCCGCGAAGCCACTGCCGCCGATGTGAATGTGCGCGGCCGCCCCGTTCCGGCCCGCCACTCCCATCACGCGCGCGATCTCGTCTGCAGTCGCAGCCGGCGTATACGCCCAACCGAGGCCCACCGCTACAGCACCCTGGTCCAGGCCGGCTTGCAGGCGGCGCTCCATCTCGGCGATCTGCTGCTCGGTCGCCGCGCCGTTCGCAGCCGAGCCGCTGGGCAGGAACTCTCCCGGGTCGTCGAGCACGGCCATTCGCGTGGGTATGTGACCGACGCTCACGCCGTAGTTGATGCGTGCGGGTACGCCATCGTGCTCGGCATACCATTCGTTCACGTCCCCCGCCCCAACCTCCAGCTCGAGCGAGGTGGTCACCCCGTCCATGGCCTGCAGGTCGTAAAGCTCGGGCGTCTGTCCATGGACGTGCAGATCGATGAACCCCGGCGCCACCACGAGGCCGGTCGCGTCGACGACCGTCGCGCCCGCCAGCGGCGACTCCGAGACCGTCGCGATGCGCCCGTCGCTGATCCCCACGCTTCGGACGGCATCGAGGCCCGATTCCGGGTCGATCACGCGGCCCCCCGTGATGACCAGGTCGTGGGGGGACTCTCCCCCACACGCCGCGAAAACGAGCGCGGCGGCGAGGATCGAGCGGCGGACGCGTCCCATCAGCGTGCCCTGCCCATCTTCACGACTCTGTCGAATTCGGCTTTGCGGACAGGTTGCACCGAGAGCCGGGAATTGTTCACGAGGACCATGTCCTTCAGGGCGTTCACTTCGCGGATCTCAGGGAGCGACACCACGGCGCCGAACTTCTCCACGAAGCCCACGTCCACCATGAACCACCGCGGCTCCTCGGGGTCGGACTTGGCGTCGAAGTACTTGCTCTTCTTGTCGAACGCGAAGTGGTCCGGGTACGCCTCCTTGACGACCTTGGCGACTCCCACCACCCCGGGCGGGGTCGCCTGGCTGTGGTAGAAGAGGACGCCGTCCCCCTTCTTCATGGCCCGCATGTTGTTCCGGGCCTGGTAGTTCCGCACTCCCTCCCAGAACGTCTTCTTGTCGCGTTTCAGGTCGTCGATCGAGTACACGCCCGGCTCGGTCTTCATCAACCAATACTGCATCGCCATCCGGTCTCTCCTGCTCGTCGCTCTAGGTTCGTCTCTCTTGGGCGCCGTTCCGGGTGCGCTGTCCGCCCGGCAGGCCCCTCACCACACCAGGTGATAGCGGCTTTGGCGCCGATACACCCAGTGGCGCGCGCCCTCCTCGTCCAGATAGGCCTCTTCCTCCTGACGGCAACTCACCCGCTTTCCGTCCCACTCGGCGATGGGCGTGGTGGCCTGCAGCTCGATCGAGTGCCAGGTGGAGGGGAGGAGTAGGACGTCCCCCCGGTGCGGTACCCCTTCTTGAGCGTCCCAGCGGCCGATCAGTGGGCCCGCGCCGTGGCCGTGATCGCCGATCGGGTGCGTGTAGATCGTGCCGTCGATCCCCTCCGCTCGCATCTGAGCCAGCGCGTTCGCCAGGATCACGTTGCCGGAGGCGCCTGGCTCCATATGCGCAAGAAGGATGTCCTGAAGCCGGTTCGAGTTGGCCAGGCAACGGCCGACACCGGCCGGCACTCGGCTCTCACCGGCCCGTAGTACGTAGCCCAGGTGCTGCGTGTCGGTCTTGAGCCCCAGCGCGACCACGCCGAAATCGGTCCAGAGCATGTCCCCGCGCTCGATCACGCCGGTTCCCCAATCCTCGTCTGCCGGCCCAAAGCGGTTCACGGACGTCTGGAACCACGTGGTCATGCCGAGATCCTGCACCTTCTGCCGGAGCCACCAGACCACGTCGTCGGTGGTGGTCACGCCGGGAACGATGACCGCGTTGGAGAAGGCCTCGGAAATCATCGCGTGTACCGTCTCTTCGATCTTCCGATATCGCGGCATCATCTCGGGGATGCGGAGCGCGATGTAGTTCATGGCCAACCGCGGTTCGCGCTTGATCCTGCGCCGGTAGGCCGGAGACAGCGCTGCCTCCAGGGCCTCGCGTTCGCCGGCGTGCAGGCCGTCAGAGAATGCCTGATGCTCGTCGATGTTGAGCACGATGTTGGCGGGGTCGCGGTCCTCGACGATCTCCCGAAACAGTCGCCACTGTTCGTCGCCCCACAGCTCGGCCGTCTCGTTTCCGGTCGGGGCCGGACGGGCCGAACGATACGGCGTGTAGAGACCTCCCTGGCTCCCGCCGCCGAGCGCGATGCGCTCTATCCCCTGTGCGGGCCCCCTGTCGTAGAAGACGTAGATGGAGCGCCGCCGCGCGGCGAACGTGGTCGGGGCGGTGATCGACCAGAACACCGGATCCTCGGCATACTCGCGCATCGACAACACCCACATCTCGACGCCGTATTCGCGCATCAGGGCCGGGAGGACGCGCTCCAGCCGGGCTCGGGTCCAGGCCAGGCGCTCGTCCGCCTGAGCCCGTAGGGCCGGGAGCGGGTGATAGCGGGCCGGCGCATCCTCCGGCACGACGGCCGGCGCTTGTGCAATGAGCGGCAACGGGGGCAGGAGCGGCTGCGCAATGGTGGCCGCGGCGAGGAGCACGCCGATCGAAAGTGCCTTCGGCGCGGGTGGAACACGGGTCATCTGACCTCTCCAGTGGACTGGGCGGGGCCAGAAGGTAGCGGGCGGGCTGGCGGCCTGCTACGGCGGGCGCAGGTGCGGTCAGGCCGGTCCGGCCCCCCGTACTGCGTCCGAAACGTCACCGGCAAAACGACCGAAATTGTCCCGGAACATCCCGGCCAACTTGGTCGCCATGGCATCGTACTCCCCGCTGTCCGACCAGGTATTGCGAGGTACCAGCACCTCGGACGGCACGCCGGCGACGGACACCGGGATCTGGAGCCCGAAGACGGGGTCGGCCATGGTATCGACATCGTCCAGCTTCCCGGCCAGCGCAGCGCGGACCATCGTCCGCGTGTGGGCCAGCTTCATACGGCTCCCCACACCGTACCCTCCTCCGGTCCACCCCGTGTTGACCAACCATACGCGAGACCCGTGCTGCTGGAGCTTCTCTCCGAGCATGCGCGCGTACACGACCGGTGAACGGGGCAGGAACGGGGCGCCGAAGCAGGCGCTGAACGTAGCCACCGGCTCGGTCACGCCGCGCTCGGTGCCCGCCACTTTGGCCGTGTATCCTGACAGGAAGTGATACATGGCCTGTTCGGGTGTGAGCTTCGAGAGCGGAGGCAGCACCCCGAACGCGTCCGCCGTCAGGAACACCACGTTGTCCGGGTGGCCGCCGATCCCCGGGATCACCGCGTTGGGCACGAAATCGATCGGATAGGACGCGCGGGTGTTCTCGGTGATCGAGCCGTCGTCGTAGTCGATCTCCCCGGTGCGCGGATCCATCACCACGTTCTCGAGGATCGTGCCGAACATGCGGGTGGCCCGATAGATCTCGGGCTCGCCCTCGGGCGAGAGCCGGATGACCTTTGCGTAGCAGCCACCCTCGAAGTTGAACACGCCGGCGTCGGACCAGCCGTGCTCGTCGTCCCCGATCAGCCCCCGCTCGGCGTCCGCGGAGAGCGTGGTCTTGCCGGTCCCGGACAGGCCGAAGAACAGTGCCGTGTCGCCATCCGGTCCGATGTTGGCGGAGCAGTGCATCGGGAGGACGCCCCGCGCCGGCAGCAGATGGTTGAGGACCGAGAAGATCGACTTCTTGATCTCACCGGCGTAGCGCGTTCCGGCTATGAGGACCAGCCGCTCGGCGAAGCTCACCACCACGGCCGTGGCGCTGCGCGTCCCGTGCCTCCCGGGATCGGCTTTCAACTCGGGCGCATGCAGCACGGTGAAGTCTGGAACCATGCTGCCTAGCTGCGCAACATCGGGGCGGAGGAACATGTTGTGCGCGAACAGCGAGTGCCACGCGTTCTCGGACACAACCCGGACGTTGATCGAGTAGTCGGGGTCCGCACCGGCCTGCGCGTCGCGCACGAACAGGTCCCGCCCGTTCAGGTAATCGATCACGTCGGCCTTGAGGGTCCCGAAGTCTTCCTGCGACAGAGGTACGTTGACCTTCCCCCAGTCGATCTCGGCCTCGGTCGACGGCTCCCGGACGGTGAACTTGTCGTTGGGCGACCGCCCGGTGTGCGGTTGGGTTACGGCCGCGAAACCTCCCAGGTGGGCGATGCGGCCCTCGGAGCGAGCGAGGGCGGCCTTGTAGAGCTCCGGCGGAGTCAGGTTCCAGTGCACCGCGCCGCTGGGGGCGAGTCCGTGGTTCTCGAGCCCGAAAACGCTGCCGACCTGGACCTGCATGTCCGATATCACCCTGTCCGAGCCTCGATGTGCAATGAGTGCGGCACCAAACCGTCAAACCTGCGGGAATCGCGTCTGCGCGTCCACCGCGGCGAGCGCCGCGAGGTTGATGACCTGTTCCACCGACGAGTCGCGCTGCAACACGTGGAAGGGTCGTGCCATTCCGAGGAGCACGGGACCGATTAGATCGGCGCCTCCGAGCTCGGCCAAGAGCTTCGTGCTCGCGTTGGCCGACCCGAGATCGGGGAAGATCAACACGTTGGCGGGCTCGCTCAGCCGACAAAAACCATAGGTGTCCTTCAGGATGTGCCGGTTGACCGCCGTGTCGGCCTGCATCTCCCCATCGATCTCGAGATCGGGTTCGACGCTCCGCACCATCCGGACCGCCTCCGCGACCTTTCGCGAAGCACCATGCGGCGCGGATCCGAAGTTCGAGAACGAGATCATGCCCACCCGCGGCTCGACGCCGAGCGTGCGGACGAACCGAACCGTCAGCAGCGCGACCTCGGCCAGGGTCTCCGCATCCGGGTTGATGTTGACCGTGGTGTCTGCGCAGAAGATGGGGTCGCGCCCCCGGAACGCCACCATGTAGAGGCCTGCCACGTGCGTGACCTGGGGGGCCGTGCCCATGACGCGCAGCGCCGGCCTCAGGACCTCCGGGTAATTCTGATTGATACCGGCCACGACGGCATCGACCTGCCCACTGTGGAGCATCATGCCGGCGTAGTGGAGGGGATCGAAGATCAGAGACCAGGCCACGTCCCGAGACATGCCTTTGCGGGCACGCATCTCGAGTAGCTTATCGGCAAACCGTTGGCGCTCCGCGTCGTCCGCGGCCGGGTCGATGACGTCGATTCCGTCGAGCCTCACACCGAACTGCTTGGCGCGCTCGGCAACGCGGCTCTCGTTGCCGATCAGGACGGGCCGCGCAATCCCCTCCTCGACGATGTGCATGGAGGCCCGCAGGATGCGGTCGTTGTACGCGTCCGTGAAGGCGATGCGTTTCAGGTCGCTCCGCGCGCGCTGGGTGATCCATCGCATGACCTCGCGGCCCGGGCCCAGACTCGCGTGCAGGCGATCCCGGTATTCCTCCAGGTCGAGCGACTGCCGGGCAACCCCGGAATCCATGGCGGCCTGAGCCACGGCCGGTGCCACGTAGAGGAGTACCCTCGGGTCGAACGGCTTCGGAATGAGGTACTCACGCCCGAAGGTGAACTTCTCCCCGCCGTACGCGGCAGCGACCGCCTGGGGGACGTCTTCCTTTGCCAGGTCCGCGAGGGCGCGGGTCGCGGCAAGCATCATCTCCTCGTTGATCTGCCGGGCGCGAACATCGAGGGCGCCCCGGAACAGGAACGGGAATCCGAGGACGTTGTTCACCTGATTGGGGTAGTCGGAGCGGCCGGTGGCCATGACAGCATCGTCCCGGACCTCGAACACCTCCTCGGGCGTGATCTCCGGATCGGGATTGGCCAGTGCGAAGATGATCGGATTCTCGGCCATCGCCGAAACCATTTCGCGGGTCATCACACCCGCAGCCGAAAGCCCGATGAAGACGTCTGCTCCGGAAAGCGCCTCCAGCAACGTGCTGGCGTCCGTCTCGACGGCGAAGCGCTTCTTGTACTCGTCGAGTCCGTCTCGGTCCGGCGTGATGACGCCGGTCCGGTCCACGACCAGGATGTTCTCCTGCGGAATCCCGAGCCTGAGGAGGTGGGCGGCGGTCGACAGCGCGGATGCCCCCGCGCCCGAGAACACCACCCGGACTCGCTTCGGATCCTTGCCCACGATCTCGAGCGCGTTCAGCAGGGCGGCGCCACCGATGATGGCCGTGCCGTGCTGATCGTCATGGAATACCGGAATGTCCATCGTCGCTTTCAGAGTTTCCTCGATCAGGAAACACTCTGGGGCGCGGATGTCCTCGAGGTTGATGCCGCCGACCGTGGGCTCGAGAAGCTGACAGAAGCGAATCACGTCCTGCGGATCTTCCGACCCCACTTCGAGGTCGAACACGTCGATGCCGGCGAATCGCTTGAAGAGCACGCCCTTGCCCTCCATGACCGGTTTTCCCGCCAGAGCGCCGATGTTTCCGAGGCCGAGCACGGCGGTCCCGTTGGAGACGACCGCAACGAGGTTGCCCTTGGCCGTGTACTTGTAGGCGTCCTCGGGGTTCTCGGCGATCGCCAGGCAGGGGACCGCAACACCGGGACTGTACGCCAGGGTGAGCTCCCGTTGGGTCGCGACCGGCTTGGTCGGAACCACTTCGATCTTTCCTGGTTGCCCCCCCGCATGGTAATCGAGGGCGGCTTGGTCTCGGCTGGTCATGGGCCTACTTCGGAGGCAGGACGTTGGGGGGGAGCGAGTATCCTATCCGCGGTCGCAATCGGCTCGCAATGAGAATCGCGTCTCGCTATCGTGCGCCCGTGCGCCTCTTGATCCTCGCCATGGCCCTCGTTCCGGCGCTCGGAGCGACGCTTCTGCCGTCCAGTCTCGCTGGTGCGCAAGCCCAGCCAGGCGGGACCGGCGACGCGGCCTGCGACGGCCCCCGCGTCTCCCGGCTCCTAATCGACAACCAGTCGATCTACAACCCGTCCGACATCGAGGAGATGGGTCGATTCGGATGGACGCTCCGGTTGATCAACCGTCTCCACATTCGGACCAGAGAGGACTTCATCCGTCGGGAGCTCCTGTTCGGCGTCGGAGACTGCGCGGACGACTTCCGGCTGAGGGAGTCCGCCCGCCTGCTGCGGCTCTACCCGTTCATCTCCACCGCCTCGGTCAGCACGGTGGAGCAGCCCGATCGGTCGCTCCACGCGCTTGTCGAGACCCGTGACGAATGGACGACCAAGCTCGACCTGGGCGTCTCCTTCGATGGCGGGGTGAAGATCGAGACCATCGAGCTGACCGAGGAGAACTTCCTGGGCCGCGGGATGGAGCTGGAGGCGTTCCTGGAGGAACGGCGGGAGCGCCGGGACTACGGGTTTCGGTTTCGCACGAATCGGGTGTGGGGATCGCGGGCCGACGGACGCTTCGAGATCGGCAGGACCCGGGTCGGCGACTTCTTCGCGGCCTCCCTGTCCTACCCGTTCGTCGGGGAGGGCGGCCGCTACGCTGCCTACCAGACGTTCGACCGCAAGGAGGACCTGTTCTCGTATTCCCTGCCGTCCGGCTCCGACTTCACCAACGCCGTCCTGCCCGTCCAGGTGGAAGGCTTCGCCCTGGCCGTGGCGGCCCGGTCGGGGGAGCCCGGGGATCTCACCATGCTCGGGCTGGGGATTTCGCGGGAGAGCGTGCGTTTCTCGGGCTATCCAGAGAGCTTGGGCCTGATCCTGGGCGGAGATTTCGCCGCCCAGCTTCCAGCGGGCGACTCGATCGTGCAGCGGGTGTCACCGCAGATCCGGGAGCAGTGGAAGACCCGCGTGAACATCATGCTGGGATGGCGCAACCTGCGTTTCCTCGAGCTACGCGGACTGGACGCGCTCCACGGGGTCCAGGACATCGAGGTCGGCTCGGAGGTCAACATCACGTTGGGCGCCAATCCGGGGGGGCTCGGAAGCGGCGGAATCGACAGCTCCAACGACATCTACACCCGGCTCACCGCGTTCGGCGGATTCCAATCGGGCGGACTGCTGGTCAACTCCCGGGTCCTCTTGGACGGGCGCAACGTGCTTTCGGGCGGGGCGCACGGGGCGGGCTGGCAGGATGTCCTGGCCGACGCCGACCTGTACGGCTATTGGCTTTCCGAAGCTCGTCCGCGGCACACTCTCTTCGCGCGGGTGTCCGCGTCGGGAGGATGGGATGTCCGCTTTCCCTTTCAATTGACGCTCGGGGGACGGGAAGGTCTCCGAGGATTCCGGGAGGATCGCTTTCCCGGTGGCCGTCGCGTCCTCGTGACGGTCGAGGACCGCGTCCGCATCGGGTGGCCGGCGCCGGATCTGATCGACATGGGGCTAACCGTGTTCGGCGACCTGGGCCGCATGTGGGCCGGCGACGTTCCGTTCGGACGTGACACCGGCTGGCTAGGTGACGTTGGCGCTGGCCTGCGCTTCGGCTTCCCTTCCGGCTCTCGCGGCGTCGTGCGCCTCGACGTGGCCTTTCCCCTGACAGGAGGCGGTCCGGTATTCAGGGTCTCGATGAAGGAGTTCATCGGCCTCAGACGGGGATTCGACGATCAGCAGGTTCTCCGGAGCCGGGTGCTGGGAATCGGAGGGGACGTCTTCAATCCGGGGCGGAGGGCGGGAGGCTGATGGGGTCCCTCAGGGTCCGGGCACGGCAGCCCGAGCGAATGGATGCGCTCGATCTGCGTACCGACATACTCACGCCGGCTTTACGTCGCGTATCGGCGGTCACGCGCCGCCTGGGTGGCCTCGCGGCGATTCGCGTGGCCGTCCGTGCGGAAGCCGCGTCGTCGGTACTCGATGTGGGAACGGGCAACCTGTTCGTCCCCCGAGCGCTGCGGGAAGAGCTGGGCCCCAGGCTGGGCCGGGTGGTGGGCGTGGATTCCCACGCCGATGTGGTGCGGGTGGCGGCCGACGGTCTGAGTCGGGAGGACGACATCTGCCTCGTGCGCGCCGACGGACGTGCATTACCTTTTGCGGACGATGCGTTCGACGTGGTCGTCTCGACCCTCACGCTTCATCATCTGGACGAACGGGACGCCACAATCATGCTTGCGGAGATGGGCCGCGTGGCCCGGCAGCGCATCGTCGTCTGGGACCTGGAGCGTTCACTCCATGGCCTGGCCGGAGCGACACTTCTCGCCTGGACTCTCTGGAGACGTGATCCCCTGGTTCGCCACGACGGACCGCTTTCCGTTCGCAAGGCGTACCGAAAGCGCGAGATCCTTCGCATGGCCGGAGACGCTGGGCTGCGGGACATGCACGTTCGACGACGACCGGGACACATGCTCTTGACGGCACGGCCCCCCACCGGTGCGCGGGGGACGGCCCGGCCTCCGGCTGGAGAGACCGGTGTCGACGTGGGCGCCTCCACGGGAAATCTGCATGCCTGATCATCAGGCCGACGTCCTCGTCGTCGGAGCCGGACCGGCGGGGAGCGCTCTCGCCACGGTGCTCGCCCGCGAAGGCCACGACGTAATGCTCGTCGACCGTGCCGTGTTCCCACGACCCAAGCCCTGCGGCGAGTTCGTGAATCCGGGCGCACTCGCCGCGCTCGGCCGTCTCGGCTTCGACTCCTCGGTCGCCGCGCTCGGTCCGGCGAGGATCGGGGGATGGACGATCCGCTCGGAACGAGGCGTCCCGGCACGGGGGCGCTATGGCTCCGGGATCTTCGGGTTCGGGATTGCTCGCACGGAGCTCGACGACGCGCTCCTCCGTCTGGCCCGTGGCGCGGGAGCTCGCGTCTGCGAGGGGGTCAATGTCCTGCGCGCGGACCGCGCGGCGAGGGGTGATCGGTGGGAGCTTCAGGCGCGCGACGTTAACGGACGGCCCCTGGTCTTCCGCTGCGGGTTTCTGATCGGAGCGGACGGACTCCGCTCCCGGCTGGCCCGCCAGTTGGGCGCGGTTCGGCGAGGGCGGTCTGCAGCCAAGCTCTCCCTGACCTGCCACGTGTCCGGTCGCGGACCCGACCCGGACACCGGCCATCTCCTGGTGGAAGACCGGTTGACCGTGGGGCTCGCCTGCACCCACTCGTCCGGGGAGCGCTGGAACGTGACAGTGGTGGTGGATCCCGAACGCTGGCGCGAGCGGGTCTCGCGGGACGGCCTCGGCGTGGTGCGCGAGATGCTCGCACGCGTGCCGGTCGAATGGGAGTCCAAACCGGAGATCACCGCGGGGCCGTGGACCTCTGGCCCCTTCGACTGGCGGTCCGAGCGGATCGCCGGGCCGCGCCATCTGTTCGTGGGCGACGCAGCAGGGTACTACGACCCCCTCACGGGCCAGGGCATCTGCCGAGCTCTCCGTTCGATCGAGATCGCGGCGCCCCTCGTCCTCGACGTCGTGCGCGATCCGGCTCGCGGTTGGCGCGCCGCCCGGTCCTACGGACAGGAGGTCCTGCGGGACCGTCGGGGCGGGCGTCGCGTGCAGCACGCAATCGAGTCCACTCTGCACCGTGGGTGGGCGCGGCGCTCCGCGATGGCCCGCCTCGCGGCCGGCCCCGACCGGCTGGGCCCGCTCCTGCGGGTGACCGGCGATGTCGCCCCTGCGCGCACCCTGGTCCGGCCCGCCGCCTGGCGGCCGCTGCTGGCACCCCGACCCGCTCGCCCGAAGCGCAGCCATGCGTACGGTTGACGAGCAACGCGCGGCGGCTCCCGCCGATATCTGCTTCCAGGTTGCCGCCGACGTCGAGGGCTGGCCGGACATTCTGCCGCACTACCGCTGGGTGCGTTTCCGCGAGAAGCGGGGGTTTGCAAGCGGCGTGGTCGAGATGGCGGCGTGGCGCCCGTTTCCCGTCCTCCGCTACCCCACATGGTGGCTCTCCGAGATGGAGCACGATCCAGTCGGGCGCACGGTGCGCTACCGGCACATCGGTGGGATCACCAAGGGGATGGACGTATCGTGGGAGGTGCATGACGAGGGCGACTCGACCCTCCTCAGGATCGTCCACGACTGGAACGGACCGCGCTGGCCGCTGATTGGCGGCCTGGCCGCCGAGCTCGTCATCGGACCTCATTTCGTCAGCCACATCGCGGGTCGTACGCTGCGGGGGATCGCGGCCGAGGCGGAGCGCAGGAGCGGATCGTGACCAGGAGGCTCGACCCCACAATGAATCCCCGCCGAGTGGTCGTAACCGGTATCGGACCCATCACCGCCGCCGGCATCGGTACCAGACGGCTCTGGGACGGGCTCCGGGCTGGACGCTCACCTGTGCGGGAGATCGACCGCTTCGACGCGTCTCCGTTCCGGTCGCGCATCGCCGCCCAGATCGACGATTTCGACGCGAACACGTTCATGGACTCGGGCCAAGCGAGACGCCTGGATCGATTCGGACAGTTCACGATCGCCGCGGCCGCGCTCGCACTGGACGATGCGGGACTGGAGCCCGGCCGTCTCGATGCCGGACGTGTGGCCGTCCAGATGGGTTCCGCGCTAGGGGGCGTGAGTCACGCCGAGCACCAACTCGCGCGGTTTCTCGAGAGGGGGGTGAAAGCCGTCGATCCTCGTCTCGCTCTGACGGTCTTCGCCGGTGCGGCGAGCTGCAACATCGCCATCACGTTCGGCTTCTCCGGTCCCAATTCCACGAATGCGATGAGTTGCGCTTCGGGCACGATCGCCATCGGAGACGCCTGGAAGCTCATCCGCGACGGCACCGTCGACGTGGCGCTGGCCGGTGGCTCGGAGGCCCCCCTTTCACAGCTCTCCTACGGGGCCTTCGCGATCATCCGGGCCATGAGCACGCGCAACGATGAGCCGGAGCTCGCGTGCCGCCCCTTCGACAAGGACCGGGATGGGTTCGTCATGGGTGAGGGCGCTTGCGTGCTGGTGCTCGAGGAGCTGGCGCACGCCCAGAGCCGAGGGGCACGCATCTACGCCGAGCTGCTCGGATACGGAAATACGAATGACGCGCACCACATGACGGCCCCTCGGCCCGACGGTGCCCAGGCGACGCGCGCGATGGAGATCGCCCTCGCTACCGCGGGGATGGGCCCCGCGGACGTGGACTACGTGAGCGCGCACGGGTCCTCCACCCCGCTCAACGACTCCACGGAAACCAGGGCGATCAAGGGTGCGCTGGGCACTCGTGCGTTCGAGATTCCGGTGTCAGCGACCAAGCCGTACTACGGACACGCCCTCGGCGCGTCGGGGGCCATCGAGGCCGGCATCACCTGCCTGGCGATGCACGGCGACTGGGTCCCCCCGACCCTGAACCACGACACACCCGAAGAAGCCTGTGACTTGGACTACGTCCCGGGCTCGGGCCGCTCGCACCAGGTGGACGTGGCGGTGTCGAACTCCTTCGGGTTCGGCGGCATCAACGCCGCGATCGTGCTCGGACGCTTCGGTCCGCCAGCGGAGGACGGCCCTGTCGCCTCCTCCTCCGACGCTTGACTGAACTTTGGCCTGCCATGGCCACCGGGCTCGTCTTCGGGGCGGCGATGGGCCTCGACCTCTACCTGACGTTACTTCTGACATCCCTCGCCCCGCTCGCCGGGTGGGAGCTTCCAAGCGGCCTGGAAGGCCTGGCGACGCCGCTCGTCACGGTGCTTTCGGGGGCACTGTGGCTCGCGGAGTCGACGGCCGAACGGGCACCCGCGGTTGCGGCCTACTGGCACCTGTTCCAGTCGGTGGCAAGACCCGTTGCCGCGGCCCTCATGACATACCTGCTCGTGGAGGCGGTCGGAGGGCCGTCCTCGGCTCAGGTCGTAGCACCCTTGGCCGCCGCCGCAGTGGCCACCGCCGTTCACACGGCGAAGCTCGGATGGTTCATGCTGAGCTGGTGGTCGTCGTACCATGTGGCTCGCACGCTACTCGTATCCATGGGCGAGGACGCCATCACGCTGGGGCTGACGTTCCTGGCCGTGCGCGCTCCGCTGGGCGCCGGAGCGGCGGTGGCTGCAGTCCTGCTCTTCCTGGTCCTATCCGGGCGGGTCCTCCTCCGCGCCGGCGCTTACTCCCACTACCTGGCCTGGAGCAGGAGCTGGGACAGCCTGCGACCCTTCCGCTGGCACTCCGAGGACGAACTGAGCGCCGACCTCGCCGGTGAGGTGGCTGCCATCGCGCGCCCACTCGGCCATCGCCTGAGGGTCACGCGGGCCGGTGGCTTCCGGGTTCCGGGTGCCGGACTGTTCCGACCGGGGTGGTTGGTGGTGGGGCCGGCCGACCCCCGTTGGGTGTGCCGGACGCTCCGAGGCCCCCACATGATCGTGCTCGATCCTGGAGGCACGCAGGAATCGCGAGTCGAGTCCCTCTACGTACAGGTGGGCGTCGAACCCGGGTCCAAGGCTTCCCTGATCTTCCCGAAGGGCGGACCGAACCTTGGGGCGGTCACGTCTGGAATCGCTGCCGCGGGCCCCCGTTCCCGCCCGGAAGACGTGGCCCCAGGCGCCGGCGGGGGGCCACCCCCGACCCCCGGAACCCAGAATTGAGTGGAGTGTAGTTTGGCCGCTCGGGATATCGGTGGGGTTTGCATGCGCGGCGCTGGCCTTGGTGGGCTCCCTGGGTTCCGGTATCTTTTGCGACCGATTTTTCCCGGGGTATGGCAGGCGAAAAGGCGGATTCCGCGGTTCGTTCCGCGCCGGCGGCCGCTTGACCATAGATGGTTTCTCAGGTCGTGCGACCTCTCCTTGTTTTACGTGAGGTAGAGCAGTCCGAATGTTCGCATCGTCCCGCGGGTTGGATTCGTTCGACCAGTATCTACAGGATGTAGAGAAGTATCCCCTCATTCAGGACCCCGCCGAAGAACGCGCTCTAGCGCGCCGGGCCAGAGGGGGGGACAAGGAGGCGGCAGAGCGGCTGGTCACCGCCAACCTCCGCTTCGTGATCTCGTACGTGAAGAAGTACCAAGGCCGTGGCCTCGGACTCGCCGAGCTCGTCTGCATCGGCAACGAAGGCCTCCTCAAGGCGGTCAAGAAGTTCGATCCCGAGAAGGGGGTCAAGTTCATCTCC
Organism: Gemmatimonadota bacterium; assembly: GCA_024638305.1. Classification (GTDB taxonomy): domain Bacteria; phylum Gemmatimonadota; class Gemmatimonadetes; order Longimicrobiales; family Gaopeijiaceae; genus JAHEKN01. Next base: position 25,966 of record JAHEKN010000023.1, read on the forward strand.
TACGCCGTGTGGTGGATCCGGCAAACGGTCCTTCAGGCCCTGGCCGAACAGACTCGTTCGGTGCGCATTCCCCTGAACCAGAACTCGAATCTGGCCAAGCTGTCCCGGACCGACACGATGCTGACGCAATCGCTCGGTCGCTCACCGACGGACCAGGAAATCGCCAAGGAGATGGAGGAGCCCGTCGAGACCATTCGCGCACTCCGGCGGGTGGCGGCCAGCGAGTTGAGCCTGGATGCCCCCATCGACCGGAGCGACCGCGACAGTGCGAGCTTTGGCGAGCGCTTTGCCGGGTCCGAAGGCGACGACATCGAATTCGACGTCGAGGCCATGGCGCGTCGCGAGTACATGGAGGAGATGTTCGAGCGCTACCTCACGGAGCGCGAGCGCAAGATCCTCTACCTCTACTACGGCCTCGACGATGGTGAGGAGCGGACCCTCGAGGAGATCGGCTCCCTGCTGGGCGTGACCCGGGAGCGGATCCGCCAAATCCGCAACCGGGCATTCGAGAAGCTCCGTGAGAGTCCAGACGGTGAATCGCTCTCCGGGTTCTGGACCACCACGGCCTAGGCGAACCTGCGCCCTCGCGGCAACCGGAGGGCGTCGGACTCGATGACGGGCGGCCCGTTCGCGCGGCGAACGGGCCGCTTCTCTTTCGGGTATGATTGGTCCATGCGAACCCCCCACTCACCCGCGCGCCCGCTGGCGATCTTGACGGCCGCGCTGTCCGGCCTGGCGGTGGGGGGCGCGCCGGCCGTTGCGGCCCAGGAGGCGGCCGGATGGAACTCGGCCCGCGCCGTCGAGCTGATGGAGCGGGCCCGGGCGGTGCGACAGAGCGTGCGGGGCGACTCCGCGCTCACGTCCTACCAGGCCGACGCACGCGGATACGTGTACTTCTACCTGGACCGGTCGGACACGGGTGAGACGGCCCTGGTCAAGACCGACCAGGTGGCCCTCGAGGTCTACTGGAAAGCCCCGGACTCCACCAAGCAGCGCATCGTGGGGCTCCGGGACGAGAAGCGACTCCCCACCAACATTCGCTACCATCTGGACCATCTCACGGTGGTGCAGGACGAGTTCCAGAACCTGATTCGTCTCGGAGACGGGGACGAGGTGGCGGCGGTCGTGCACCCGGCAGCGCCCGCTTCAGGGACCGTGTACGACTTTCGGGTGAACGACTCCATCACGATCGCGTTCCAGGGGGACCAGGAAGCCGTCCGCGTCTACGAGGTCGAGGTCAGGCCGAAGGACTTCACGCGACCAGGCTTCGTGGGAAGCGTGTTCCTCGACCGCCGCGACGGCGCGATCGTGCGGATGACCTTCACGTTCACGCCCGCGTCGTACGTCGACGACTACCTCGACTACATAAGGATCGCGCTGGACAACTCCCTGTGGGACGGTCGCTACTGGCTTCCGTACCAGCAGCAGGTGGAGATCCGGCGTGAGCTGCCGTACTTGGACTTCGTAGCCGGCAGCGTGATTCGCGGTCGGTACGACATCCGTGGCTACCGCTTCAACGAACCCCTTCCACCGCTGCTATTCCTCGGGGGGCCGGTAGCGGCGGTCCCCGAAGCCGAGCGGCGGGCTTTTCCGTTCGAGGAGGCACTCTACGCCGAGCTTGACCAGGAGGGTCTGCGTCCACTCCCGGAGCTGGCCGAGATCCGCCGCGAGGCGGTCCGGATCGCGGGTCGCCAGTACCTCTCCGGACTCGGACGCTATCGGCTGTGGGCCCCCAACGCTTCGTCCGTCGCCCGCGCCAATCGCGCGGAAGGTACCGTGCTGGGGGTCGGGCTGGCCGTGAGGCCGCGCGAAGAGGCTCGCCTCCAGGTCGGGGCCGGATACGGCTTCGGTCGCGAACGGCCCGTCGCGAGAACCCTCCTCGAGTGGGAGGGGGACCGGACGCGAACCGCGGTCTCGGTGGAATGGAACGCGATGCGCGACCTGGGTCCCGTGACGGCCGCGAGCGGCGCTTTCAACACCCTCGCGTGGACGCTGGCGGACCGTGACTACCTGGACCCCTACTTCGTGTCCGGCGGCCGTGTGGAGGTGTCGAGACGCGCTGGACCGCTCCGGGTCGGCGGGACCCTCCTGGCCGAGGCGGTTCGTTCCGGAAGCGCGGAACAGGGCCGTGCGGTCCGTCAGGTGGACCGTGGCACCGCGGTGGAGGCCGGGATCACCGTGCGTTCAGCGTCGGAGGCCAGTGTCCAAACGTCCGGCAGCCTGTGGGGGGGCACCATGGACGGCGGGGCGTACGGGCGTGCCGAGGCCTCCGTGGGGATCCGAAGAGCGTGGCTGACGCGAGGCACGTCGGCTGGCGCCTCCCTACGCGGCGGTTGGACCTCGGAGAGCGCCCCCCTGCACCACCGCTATCTCCTCGGCGGAAGGGGGACGCTACCCGGCTACGGATTCCGGGGCTTTGGCGGAGACCGCTACCTACTTGCCCGTGTCGAGACGTCCAAGACCGTGCGTGAGCCCTGGCTGGGCCTCGGCGTCTTCGGCGCCGTCGGGGCCACCTGGCTGCGGAGCGAGTCGACCCCCGTCGAATGGGACACCTCGGTGACGGGGCTGGCCCGATACTCCGCCGGCTTCACGGCCTCCGCATTCTGGGACGTTCTCCACCTGGAGTTGGGCCGCGGCCTCAACGGCGGGGGTTGGGAGCTCCAGTTGTACGTCTCTCCCCGGTTCTGGCCCTGGCTCTGAAGCCCGCGCCCATCCGCGGAGCTCCTCAGACCTCCACGGCATGGACATCGCGGGGAGTCAGTAGCACGAGCTCGCGCACGGTGACGTCCGCGGTTGGGATGCGGACGCCTTCGCGCTCGTAGGAGTCGTATTCGAGTCGACCCTCCACGAAGATGCGGTCACCCTTCTGCACGCACTCCTCCGTGACCTCGGCCAGTCGGTTCCAGAGTGTGAGCCGGTGCCAATCCGTCCGCTGTTCCCCGTCCTCACCGGACGGCCGCCGATTGGTGGCGAGCGACAGGTGCGCCACCTTGGTTCCGTTCTTGGTCGTGTGGATGTCGGGATCGCGGCCGACATTGCCCACCAGGATGATCTTGTTGACGGATCGGCTCATGCAGGCCTCCGGGCGATTGAAGTGGGAGCGGCCGGCAGGTCACCGGCTCTCGATGTGCGCGGAAGCTGGGGTCACGGACGGGGCGCACCCATTGCCCGAGCGGCCGCTCCGAATCAGCCCTTGCAGTCGTACCAGGTGAGCCCGGACCCCGCGTCGGCCACCAAGGGCACCGCCAGCTCCATGGCGTTCTCCATTCGGTCCACGACGAGCGCCTCCACCTGCGCACGCTCTGCCTCAGGGACTTCGAGCACGAGCTCGTCGTGCACCTGGAGGAGCAGCCTGGCCTCGAGTCCGCCCGAGGAGAGCGCACGATCGACGTCGATCATCGCCTTCTTGATCAGGTCTGCGGCCGTTCCCTGGATGGGGGTGTTCTGCGCCACCCGCTCACCGAAGGAGCGGGTGTTCCAGTTGCTCGACCGGAGCTCGGGCACGTAGCGGCGCCGGCCGGTCAGCGTCTCCACGAAGCCGCGGTCCTTCGCGAACCGAACCTGCTCGTCCAAGAAGGCACGCACGCCGGAAAATCGCTCGAAATAGGCGTCGATGAAGGCGCGGGCCTCCTCTCGCTGGATCCCGAGCTGGCGGGCGAGGGAGAAATCTCCCTGGCCGTAGATGGTGGCGAAGTTGATGGTCTTGGCCTGTGCCCTCATCACGGCGGTCACGGCCTCCACCTCCACGTCGAAGATCGCCGCCGCTGTCTGCACGTGGACGTCGATTCCGGAGCGAAACGCCTCGAGAAAGGCGTCGTCACCGGAGAAATGCGCCAGAACGCGAAGCTCGACCTGGGAATAGTCCACGCAAAGCAGGACATGATCGCGGTCGGCGATGAACCCGCGTCGGACCTCGCGGCCCAGGGGCGTCCGAATGGGGATGTTCTGCAGGTTGGGCTCGCTCGACGACAGGCGGCCGGTGGCGGCCACGGCCTGGTTGAACCGGGTGTGAATCCTTCCGGTGCTCGGGAGCACGAGGCGCGGCAACGCGTCGACGTAGGTGCTCCGTAGCTTCTCGAGCTGCCGGTACTCCATGAGCAGCAGGGGGAGCTCGTGCCCCTGAGCGGCGAGCTCCTCGAGCACGGTGACGTCGGTCGAGGGCCCGGTCTTGGTGCGCTTGACGACGGGGAGCGCGAGCTCATCGAACAGGATCTCCCGCAGTTGAGGCGTCGAGTTGATGTTGAACTCGCGCCCGGCCGCCTCGAAGATTCCGGACTGCAGGGTGCCGAGCTCTCTGCCCAACCGCACGCTCATGTCGCGGAAGAAGACCTCGTCGATACGGATGCCCCGAGCCTCCATTCGACTGAGAACGCCGATGAGCGGCGTCTCGAGCTCGTCGAACAGCGGTGCGAGCCCCGTAGACTCCAGCTGCTGCTCGAACTTGTCGGCGAGCCGGAGCGCCAACTCCGCACGAGCTCCTGCGAATTCGGCGGCATCCGCGACCGGGGCCTCGTGGGCGGCGATTTCCGACTGACCCGTTCCGACCAGCTCCTTGCGGGAGGCGAGCGCCAGTCCCAGCCGCTCGCTGGCGAGCGCCAGGAGATCATGGTGACGGCGGCTGGGGTCGATCACGTAGGAGGCCACCATCACGTCGGTCGATATCCCGCGGAGTGTGATGCCCGCCTCCCGGAGCGCGAGAACCGTCTCTTTGAGGTCGTGCCCGACCTTTGGCACCTCCGGATCCTCGATCAGGCTCCTGAGACCCTCGAGGTCGGGATGATCGAGCGGCGGCAGCAGTCGAATGTCGCTTCCGAAGCCGAGGTCGAGCTCCAGTCCGCCCGCGGGGCGATGCTCCAGTGGCAGGTAAAACGCGTTCCCCGGCGCGTGCGCGATGGCCAGCCCGGCTATCCGGGATCCGAGCGCCCGCTCCCGTCCGGAAAGAGCCCGGACCGAGAAGCGCCCCGCCCGCCGCAATTCGACGACGAGGCGATCGACTTCGGGGACCGTGTCCAGGACCCGACACTCGATGACTGGCTCGGCGGCGGTGGCCCCCGCGAGCCCGAGCTTGTCGACGAGCGTGCGAAACTCGAGCTCGAGGAACAGCTCCCGCAACCGCTCTCGATCGGGCTCCTGAACGGCCAGATCGCTCAAGGAGATCTCCACCGGAACGTCGGTGCCGATCGTCACCAGCTGGCGGGACAGGAGCACCTGATCGACGTGCTCGGTCAGCGCCTCGCGGGCACGCTTTCCGCCCACTTCGCCGGCTCGCGCGATCACCTCGTCCAGCGTGCCGAACCGGTCGAGGAGCGTCACGGCGGTCTTGGGCCCGATCCCGGGGGCGCCGGGCACGTTGTCGGAAGAGTCGCCGACCAGGGCCAGATAGTCGACGACCCGCTCGGGGGGGACACCGAACTTGGACGAGGCGGTTTCGGGGGTGACCCATTCCTCGGCGACGCCCGTGGGACCGCCACGGCCGGGATTGAGGAGGGAGACGCCGGGGCCGATGAGTTGGTAGAAGTCCTTGTCGCCGGAGACGATCACCACGTCGATCCCCTCGGCACGAGCTTGCGTCGCCAGCGTCCCGATCACGTCGTCGGCCTCGAATCCCTCCAGTTCCACGACCGGTCCGTGGAACGCTTCGACGAGCTCGCGAATCCGGGGCAGGCCGGCCCTCAGGTCGTCCGGCATCTTCTCCCGCGTCGCCTTGTACTCCGGGAAGATGGCCTCGCGATGGCTCCGGCCAGCGTCGAACACGAAGGCCAGGTAGTCGGGCCGATGTTCCTCGAGCGCGCGGATCAGGAAGTTGGCCACGCCCCACGCGGCCGAAGTGTTCTCCCCCGCGCTGTTGGTGAGTGGGCGGTTGATGAACGCGTAGTAGGACCGGTAGATGAGGGCGTAGCCGTCCACCAGGAACAGTCGCCGGGGAGCGCCGCGGGATTCAGTCAACGATCGGCTCTGGCCTGGAAGCGGCGGAGGGGAAGGGCACGGCAGATTCCCGAACGAAGAACGCCCCACCGGGGGAGGTGGGGCGCACGACGCTCAGATGAGAAGCGGAACGATCAGGCCCGAAGCACGTTGGAAGCCTGCAACCCACGGTCGGTCTGGTTCACATCGTACTCCACTTCTTCGCCTTCACTGAGGGTCCGGAAGCCGTCGCCAACGATGGAGGAGAAGTGGACGAAAATGTCCTCTCCCCCGGGGTTTTGAATGAAACCGTAGCCCTTGGCATCGTTGAACCACTTCACCGTCCCTCTTGGCATACGTTCCTCCACTTCTTGGGCAAGGACACGACGTGGGAGCCATTGTATCGCGCAGCAAAACCCAACGTCAAGGAAGCGTTACAATGGGTCGTCCGAGGTCCACGGAAGGGCCGGACGGGGGGTTTCCGGACGCCTGCGGAAGCGTCCGGAACCGGTGCGCGGGAGATCTACTCGGCGTACAGGAACTCGTAGACGCGGTAGTTGCGCGTCACGTTCTTCACGTAGCCGCGCGTCTCCCGGAACGGAATGCGCTCGGTGAAGCGCACCGGGTCCGCGACCTCGGGGAAGCGCTGCCAGCGGGTGGCGCGATGCGGACCGGCATTGTAGGCGGACAGCACCAGCGGGAGGCGTCCATCGTACCGCCCGAGCATGTCCTTCAGGTAGGCCGCCCCCAGATGGAGGTTCACGTCGGGCACGTAGAGCTTCGGGGTGGTGAAGCCGCGTGGGCCGATCTTGCGTGCCAGCTCCTGGCCCGTGGTCGGGAGCACCTGCATGAGCCCACGGGCGTTGGCGACCGACCGGGCATCCGTTACGAAGGCGGATTCCTGACGGATGATGGCAGCCATGAGGAACGGGTCGACGCCGACCTCCTTGGCCTCCTCGACGACCATCTCGCGGAACGGGAAGGGGTAGATGACTTCCAGGAGCAGGCGATCCCACGGATGCCCACGCCGCTGGACTTCCCACCCGAGCTGGATGGCCTCCAGATTCCTGCCGAGCTCGTGGAAACCGCGGGCGAGTTGTAGTAGCTGGACGTCACTCGCGCGCGCGCGCTCCACGAGTCGCTGCGCCAACGCGTCCTCGGCCCGACCGAGGCCAGCAGCCTGGGTAATGCGAACGAGCTCCAGCCCCGTCGCCAGCCACGGCGGCACCGGGGTCGGTGTCGAGGGGGCGACAGGAATCT
>JAHEKN010000148.1 GCA_024638305.1 Gemmatimonadota bacterium
GCGGCGACGGTCGTCAGCCCCAGGTCACCCTGCGAATGCACACGCGCTCCGAAGCGCTCTTCCGCTGGCTTCACGCCCGCGTTCCCGGCTCACGTCTGTACGGACCCTATGACCATGGTGGACGCCACTACTTCCAGTGGATGGTCAGAGGCCCCGCGCTCCGCGAGCTCCTCGTGCCACTTCTCGATCGACACCTCACAGACGATCTCGACGGGCACGCGTACGAGCGCTACACGAAGATGAAGGCGGACTATCGGCTCTGACGTCGGCGGCCGTCACGGGCCATCGCACTCCAGTCCCCCTCCGGACCAGCGGGACTCCCGCACGTACGTCCCCAGGCGGAGCCTCGAGCGCGCACCCTACCCACCCAGGCTTGGTCGTGGGCGCCCCGGCGCCCGCAGAACCTCTTCCTCACGTCCTTCCGATGGACTCCAATCCGCGTTCGGACTCCGGCACTCGGTCTCATCGCAACCGACCGCGGCCACTCCTACCGGGCATCCGGTCATCGACACCACGACGGATCCAGGTCCAGCTCTCCAGCTCACCCGATCCGCTCGAGTGTCGTCCCCCCTGCGTCCGCTCGCCTCTCCTCGTCGCACCGTGCTCACCGGGGGCCCCCCCGGGGTACGGATTCATGTCGAGCCACAGCACCGAACGAACGTTCGTTCGATACGCTTCCTCTCACCCTTCCCCCCTTCGCGCTTGACCTCGGTTGTCATGGCAGGGGATGGCCGGTCGGCCCCATGGCCGGATTCGGAAACGGGGTGCGCGTTCTGGAGGAGAGCGGCTCACATGGGTCGCACGCAGACCGGTTCAACGCCGTCCCGCCCACACGGGATGGGGGTCCTCGGGCCCGCTGAGGGTTCCTCCATCGGAGGGGCCCTCTTCCGGTTTCGCTTCAGACGCCGGCCGCGGCGAGTCGCCGTACCTCCATCACCAGGTTCTGGAGATCCGCCGGTGAGACTCCGGGGATCCGCCCCGCCTGAGCAAGCGAGCCCGGCCGAATCCTCCCGAGCTTCTCCCTCGCTTCGAAGCTGAGGCTCTTGAAGTCGGCGTAGGGAAGATCCTCGGCCAGCTCGAACGCCGCCTGCTCCTTGAGCACCTCGGCACGCTCCGCCTCTCGGCGTACGTATCCCTCGTATTTGAGCTCGACCTCCACCGCCGCCAGCACGTCCTCCAGCCCGGAATCCTCCGAACCGAGAAATGGTGCACCGCCCGCCTCTGCGAGCGCTCGAGCGCTGACACCGGGTCTCTTCAGCAGCTCGCCGGCCCGCGTGCTCGTCGTCACCGCACTGGAATCAGCCTCCGCAAGTGTCGCCCGGACGTCCTCCGGTCGAAGGGCAGTCTCCTGGAACCAGCGCGTGACCCGGCGAACCCGACCGAGCCTGCGGTCGAGCGCGCCGGCCTGTTCACTCGTCAGAAGCCCCAGATCGCGGGCCATCACACCGAGCCGTCGGTCCGCATTGTCCTGCCGCAGCAGCAGCCGAAACTCCGCACGGGATGTAAACAGCCGATAGGGTTCGTCGACTCCCTTGGTCACGAGATCGTCGATCATGACGCCGATATACGCCTGATCCCTCCCGAGAACCCAGGGATCCCGATCCTGCACCCGCAGGGCGGCATTCGCACCGGCAACGAGTCCCTGCCCGGCCGCCTCCTCGTAGCCTGTGGTGCCGTTGATCTGTCCAGCGAAGAACAGACCGCGCAGACCCCGCACCTCGAGGGTGTGCCGCAGCTGATGCGGCGGGAAGAAATCATACTCGATGGCGTATCCGGCCTTGGTCATCCGGACCTCCTCCAGACCCGGGACCGTCCGGAGAAACTCGAGCTGCACCTCGTGGGGAAGGGAGGTGGATAGCCCGTTCACATAGAGCTCGCTGGTCTCGAGCCCCTCAGGCTCCAGGAAAACCTGGTGACGGCGAGCCTCCGGGAAACGGACGATCTTGTCCTCGATCGAGGGGCAGTAGCGAGGACCCCGCCCGGAGATCTCCCCCCCGTAGAGCGCACTCCGCTCGAGGTTTCGATGCACGACCTGGTTGAGCTCCGCCCCCGTCCAGGTGATCCAACACGGCCGCTGCTCCAGCGCCGGTTCCTCGTGGTAGTAGCTGAAGCGGAAGTTGACCGGGTCACCGGGCTGCTCTTCGACGCGGGTGAAGTCCACGGTCCGACCGTCGACCCGTGGCGGCGTCCCCGTCTTGAACCGACGCACTTCCAGTCCCCGCGCCTCGAGCGCCTCCGCCAACTCCAGGGACGGAGCCTCTCCCGCCCGCCCCGCCGCCACACCCGCGGCGCCCCCCACGTGGATGCGGCCGCGTAGAAACGTGCCCGCCGTGACTACCACGGCTCCGGCTTCGAACTCGATCCCACCACGCGTGCGCACGCCGTGCAAACCCGCGTCGGCGGGCAGGAGCTCGGTCACGAGATCCTGGAAGAGATCCAGACCCTCGGTCCCGTCCAGCAGACGCCGCACCGCCCGTGGATAAAGCCCCCGATCACATTGGGCCCTCGGACCCCACACTGCTGGCCCGCGACTCCGGTTGAGCATGCGGAAATGGATGCGCGACGCATCGGTCGCCCGGCCCATGATTCCCCCGAGCGCGTCCACCTCGCGCGCCACCACCCCCTTCGCCACCCCCCCGATGGCGGGGTTGCAGCTCATTTGTCCCGTCCGAGCCAGATCCGGCGTCAGGAGCAGGGTAGAGGCGCCGAGACGGGCGCTGGCCGCGGCCGCCTCGGTCCCGGCATGCCCGGCACCGACAACGATGACATCGTATCGGGAGCGCACGGGTCTACCTCACGATCTCGAACGGGCCGGGGGGCGGCGCCTCCGGCGGAGCGAAACGCTCGACCTCCGATACGCGCGCGCCCGGCGGACCCCTCAGCAGGGCCTCCTCCAGTCGGGCTATCCCTGCAGCAGTGCCCACCACAATGACCTCCACCGAGCCGTCATTGCAGTTGCGGACGTGGCCCCGCAGCCGGAGTGCGCATGCGGTGTGGCGAGTGAACCACCGATAGCCCACCTGTTGGACCGCTCCCCGCACGCGGAAGCCCACCACCGTCGGCTCGCTCTCACTTGCCAATGCAAAACTCCCGGAAAACGGCGTCGAGCACCTCGTCCTGTTGGATCACGCCGAGCAACCCTTCCAGCGCTGTCTCCGCCGGACGAAGATGCGTCGACGCGACCTCGGCGGGTACCCCGTCGGCGAGCGCCTGACCGAACGCACGCACCTCTGCGAGAGCCGTGTTCACCCCGTGCCGGTGCCGCCGCCGCGTGAGGAGCACCACATCCGCGCTCGCGGTGACCAGGCCACTGAATACCAACCTCGGCAGCGCCGCGACGAGCTCGTCCAACCCGTGCCCCGTGTGCGCGGAGACATCGATTGGTGGAAGAACCCCATCGAGCCCGGCCAGAGCGGGCAGCGAGCGCCCGCTCGACTGCCGAAGATCCGACTTGGTCAGGAGCGGAATCACCGGAGCACTGATGGACCCGACTAGGTCGGTCAGCGCGATATCGTGAACCCCGTCTTCCGGATCCATGCACAGGAGAATCAGGTCCGCCCCGGCCAAATAGCGCTCGGCAACCTCGATCCCCATCCGCTCCACCTCGTCCGCCTCGGACCGGATGCCGGCCGTATCCACCAACAGAAACGGATAGCCGCCTATCGCGACGCGCGCCTCGATGGCGTCCCTCGTGGTCCCGGGGACCGGAGTCACGATGGCCCGCTCCGCACCCAACAGGGCGTTGAAGAGTGTGGACTTCCCCGAGTTCGGCGGGCCGGCGAGCACGGTCACGGCGCCGTCTCGGAGGAGCTCGCCCTCCGGCGCCGTCGCAAGCAGTTGCTCGAGGTCGGCCACCACGGCTGCACCGGCGTCGATGATGCGCTCGAGTGGTACGGGCGGCTCGTCCTCGTCCGGGAAGTCGATGTGCTGGACCAGCAGAGCCTCCAGCCCGACAACGCGCGCGCGCAGGTCGGTCAGGCGCATCGACAGCCGGCGATCCAGGTGGTTCAGGGCGGCCCGGTGGAGGGCGGGACTCCGGCCTTCCACCAGATCGAGCACGGCCTCCGCCTGAACCAGGTCGAGCTTCCCGTTCAGGTACGCCCTCCGGGTGAACTCCCCGGGCTCGGCCAGGCGAGCGCCGCCGGCCAGACACGCCTCCAACAGAAGCTGCGGCGCGAGTGGCCCGCCGTGACCCGACAGCTCTACCAGGTCCTCTCCCGTGTAGCTGCGAGGCCCGGCGTACACGGTGACGACGGCCTGATCGAGACGTTCGCCCCGTGCGGGATCCCTCAGCCACCGGACCGCGCTCCGGCCCGCGCCGGGGAGTCCCCCCGATTCGATCAGCCCACTCGCGATCGCATGGGCCGCGTTCCCGCTCATGCGAAGGACCGCGACGGCCCCCGGACCGGGGGCGGTGGACGTCGCCGCGATCGTATCGATCCTGGTCACCGCTCGACTCTCGGCTCCGCAGGGAGCCCGTTGCGGCGGGACACGAGGTCCCGCGGGTCAGATCGGTCGGCTCAGGACGACTTGGACCCGCCCGTGGCCACCGCGGCCCCACCTCCCCCGGACTTGGCCGCCGTCTTTTGCTGCGCCCGTTTTCGTTCCTGCGCCACCCAGATCTGCTGGGGCAAGCTCGCCACGTTGGCCACCGAATAGTACAGGTTCAGGCCGGAGGCGAACTGCATGAAGATGAAGCCCATGAAGAAGGGCATGATCCACATCATCATCTTCAACTGCGGATTGGGGTTCTCGATGGTCCGAATGCTCACCCACTGGAGCACGAACATCGAGAGCCCGAGGAAGACCGGAAGGAGATACAGGGGGTCGGGCGCGGACAGGTCCGGGAGCCAGAGGAACGGGACGCCCCGGAACTGAATCGAGTACTGGAACACGAAGAACAGCGCGACCAGGATGGGCCAGGGCAGCAGCATCGGCAGGCAGCCGGCCAGCGGATTGAAGCCCTCTTCCTTGTAGAGCCTCACCATCTCCTTCTGCAGGCGCTCCGGCTCGTTCTTGTACTTCTCCTGGATCTCCTTGAGGCGTGGTTGGACGGCCATGTTCCGGAGCTGAGCCCGCATCGCCTTCATGTGGAGCGGGAACAGCACCACGCGCATCATGACCCCGAACACGATGAGCACCCAGCCGTATCCCCAGCCGAGCGCGTCGTGGAGGAAATCGAGGACGTAGACGATGATCCCCGTGAACGGCCGGATGATGGGTCGCAGGAACCGCCAGCCGTAGGGGTTCACCTCGTGCATGTCCTGCCCAATCACGAGGAGCCGGTCGCGCTCCTGGGGCCCGAAATACGCGCGGTACGCGAAGCTGCCGTCCTGCCCGACGGCCTGGGTGAAGGCCACCGAGGCTTGCTGTTCCCCGACCCATTCGCCGACCAGGGCTCCTCCGAAGACGCCGGGCTCGAGGTCCGTCCGCCCGGCCAGGGCCGCCGTCACGAAGAACTTGCTCTTGAACGCCACCCAGGTGAACGGACCTTCCACGACCTCGCGCTCGTCGAAGCCGTCGAGGCGCTCTGCGCGGATCGACTCGTTGGCGTCCCGCGTGACCAACGCGTGCATGGCCTCATCGTCGCGCCGGCGCTGCTCGTTGGGCGGAATCCCGCTGCCCAGGTCGGTGAGCAACACGGCACCGTCGATCCGTGTCATGCTGCCGCTCACGTCCACGAAGTAGCGGTCCGGTGCGAACGTGTACGTGACCTCGAACGTGAAAGCCCCGCTCGGATGCCGATACGTGAACGTCACGGACTGGTCGGAACCGCCTTCCGCCAGCGTGATCACGGACTCGGGAGCCGACGTCGTGAACGTGCTGTCGCGGAGGTTGAGCGTGTCGCGCCCCACGAGGAGCCGGTTGCCCAAGGGTCGGATGCCCCCGTCGGGAACCATGCGAACCGGGCCATCGAACTGGAACGACCGGTAGGTGGGCAGCTCGAGCGATGCCACGGTGGCGCCCACGGTCGAGAGCCGGTAGCGGAACAAAGGCCCCTCGACGACCACCTCTCGCGCCGTCGCCGTCAGGCCCGGGAGGGGCGGTGCGGCTTCAGCGCTCTCCGGGAGCGGCACGGGCGCCGTCTCGGTGTCGGCCGGGGTCTCCGCGGCCTGCTCCGGAGTCCCCTCGACGAGCTGGGAGAGGTCGACCGTCTCCGGGTCGGCCGGCACCGCTCCTTCCGGACCGGCACCCTCCGCTATGGGCTCGGACGTTGTGGGGGGCTCGGGCGGCACCGGTGGAAACAGGATGTTCGTGAGCACCAGCACCGCGATCATCAGGGCCATCGCGACCAGGAAACGGACCTGCGTATTCAACGCGCCTCCTCCGGTGCCGTCTCCGACTGCTCGGCATTGATCAAGCGGGGGACGGGGTCATAGCCTTGGCCCCCGAATGGATGACACCGAAGGATGCGCCGCAGCGCGAGCCATCCTCCGTGCGCACCACCGTGCCGCTCGATCGCGAGCCGAGCGTACTCGGAGCACGTGGGCTGGAATCGGCACGTGGCGGGTGTGATCGGCGTGATGGCCTTCTGGTAGAAGCCGATGATGCCGAGCAGAATCGTCCTCACTGCATCTCCACGAGCGCCCCGGTGAGCTCCGCTCGGATCTGCTGGTACGTCAAGTCGTACGCACGCGGATGCGCGCGAACCAATACGTCGAGTGCGGACTCGGCCCGGGCGAGCGCGGGGAGGATGTCGGTTCGCCCGACTTCCCGAATACGCCGCCGGAGCTGATTCCGTTCAACGATGGAGTGACGGTGTCTGGGCACGATGGTACCAAAGCGGGAAGACGCCTGCGGTGAAGCGACGGAGAACACGTCGAAATTCGCGCCCCTCCAACGCTCCCCGTCGCGAAGGATGGCCCGAATCTCCGAGCCGCTCCGGATGCGACTACGGCGAGGTAGACGGAGCCGTCCGGACACGCCCGCAGCCGAGCGCGCCCATGCGGCGAGCGCCGGTCACTTGGAGCCGATCTCGACAACCAGGCGTCGACGACCGCGCCGTCTGCGCCGGGCCAATGTCTGCCGGCCGGCCTTGGTGGCCATGCGGGCACGGAATCCGTGCTTGTTCTTCCGCTTGCGGTTGCGGGGCCTATAGGTGGGCTTCATGTGTACCGCCCATCGCGGTTGGGACCGTTTCAGTCCTGGAAAATTCGGGTAGAGCTTGAAAAAATACCCAGGGCGGCCGACCCGATCAATCGCAGGCGGCTCGGGACCCCCTGGCAGGCCGTTTTGCGCGGTTGACTTTGGCCCGCCCGCTTTCTTAGGTTCGGCGCCCCCTCGCCGGGTGAAGTGGGTCGCGCGTCACCCCACCTGCCAACGCCCCGGCCAGGACTAGAAACCCCTGGCCCTTGCTGCTGGCGTTGATGGAGCTCACCGCTCACGAAGTCTGGTCTCGCGTCCTGGAACGCGCCGAGAGCGCGGTGACGGAACAGAGCTTCCGCACCTGGCTCGAGGGCACCGGAGCGGTTGGGGTCTCCGACGGCGAGCTGGTCGTGGAGGGGCCCAGCCAGTTCCACATCGAGTGGGTGGAGGACAAGTTCGGTGGCCTGCTGCGCGAGCTCGTGGCGGCGGTCGTGGGGAGGCCTATCCGCGTCACCTTCCGTGCTGCCCAGTCCGCACCGTCGTTGTCCTTCCCCGAGCTGGATCTGAACGCCCCCCAGTCCGATCCGGTGCTCGGCGTGTCGACCGCCATCCCAGATCGGCGCAGGAGCAACCTCAACGAACGCTACACATTCGACCGCTATGTGGTCGGGGGTAACAACGAGTTGGCCGCCGCCGCGTGCCGGGCGGTCGCCGAGCAGCCGGCGCGGATGTACAACCCGCTCTTCCTCTACGGCGGCGTGGGACTGGGCAAGACCCATCTCATGCACGCCGTTGGCAATCGCATCCTCGACCGCGACCCGCACGTCCGCGTCGCCTACGTCTCCTCCGAGCAGTTCACCAATGCGCTCGTCACGGCCATCCAGGAGGGACAGACCGCCGATTTTCGGCGCAGGTATCGAAACATGGACGTGCTGCTCGTAGACGACATTCACTTCCTGGAAGGGAAGGAGCGCACCCAGGAGGAGTTCTTCCACACGTTCAACGCGCTTCACGACGCTCAGCACCAGCTCGTCATCACGAGTGACCGGCCGCCCAAGGACATGCCCGGGATCGAGGAGCGCCTGGTCTCACGATTCGAGTGGGGACTCGTTGCCGACATCAAGCCGCCCGATTACGAGACCCGGATGGCCATCCTGCGCAAGAAGGCCGAGTACGATCGTCTGACGCTCGATGACGACGTCATCGATTTCATCGCCCGGTCCTGCACGGCTTCGGTCCGCGAGCTCGAGGGCGCCGTCATCAAGCTGCTCGCGTACTCCTCGCTCACGCACCGTGACGTGGACGTGGCCCTGGCGCGAACGGCGCTCCAGGGAATGCTGCGGCCGCCCGAGAGCACGCATCGCCTTACCCCGAAGCGCATCCAGAACGCGGTGGCCAGGGAGTGGGGCGTCTCACCGGAAGCGCTCACGTCGAAGCGCCGGACCCGGGAGCTGACCGTCCCCCGCCAGGTCGCGATGTACCTCATCCGCGACCTTTTGGACGAGCCCCTGGTCAGGGTAGGGAACCTGTTCAATCGGGACCACTCGACGGTCATCCACTCCGTCCGCAAAGTGGAATCCGGCCTCGAAGCGGATGCTCGGCTTCGGCACCGGGTCGAGCACGTGCGGTCGCTGCTGACGGATGGGTCGTGAACCTCCACCGGAGCCCCGCCG
>JAHEKN010000149.1 GCA_024638305.1 Gemmatimonadota bacterium
ACACCGCGGCGTTGTTCGATCTGATGCGCCGCCACGGTGTGCCGTGCGCGCCGATCCATACGGTGCCGGAGGTGGTCGCCGACCCCCAGGTTGCCTCGACCGGAATGCTCAGGCAGGCGTCGATCGAGGGAGTGGAGGATTACGTGGACGCGGCGCTTCCGGTGCGCTGGGACGGAGCACGGCCGCCGCTGCGCAATCCGCCACCGCGGATGGGGGAGCACCCTCCCACGTTCGCCGGCCCGTCCGGACGGGCCGGATCACGGCCGCAAACGGAGTAGCCCTACCTGCGGGGTCAGCTCTGGGCCGACCAATGCACCGCGAACGCGGCTCCCTGCGGGTCGATGCACGCCGCCACCCGGTCTCCGCCAGGCACCTCCATGGGACCGTGCACCACGGTGCCCCCCTTGGCGGTCACGCGCTCGAGGGTCGCGTCCAGGTCCCCCACCCGGGTGTAGTACATCCAGCAACTCACGGGCACCTGCGGCGGCTTGTTCATCATGCCGCCGAGCTCGGGACCGTCACCCCGCCCGTACATCTGATACATGCCCTGCTCCGGCCCCATGTCCATGGAGTTGGTCTTTTTCCAGCCGAATAGCTCCGCGTAGAAATCGAACGCGGCCACGTAGTCCTCGCTCATGAGCTCGTGCCACGACATCTCCCCGACTTGCGGCATGCCGTCGTGGCCCGGCGCCTCTCCTTCGGGCCGGAAAATCGCGACCACGGCTCCGGTTGGATCCGTGAGCACGGCAAACCGTCCAACCGTGGGAATGTCCTGGCCGGGGACGAGCAACGATCCACCCAGCTCGACCGCTCGCGCGCAGGTGGCGTCGACGTCGTCGACCGCGACGTAGGCCAACCAATGCGGCGGAGCCCCGGCCTGCTGCGCCTCGTCCGGCAACTGCATGAGCCCACCGATGGGCCCTCCCTCCGTGGTCCACATCTCGTACGGCGCCGGACCGCCGTCCCAGGTGTCGGTCCCCCACCCGATCACGCTCGTGTAGAAGTCGCGGGCGGCTGCGGGATCGGTGGTCATCAGGTCGTACCAGACGAACTTTCCAACGGGCACTTCGGACATGCTCACTCCCTCCTCCTGCGGTCCGGCTCGGCGACTCGGTCGTGGCCGGACGGGTCAATGCCAACGATGCCCCTTCCGCTGGCGGAGGCGGCGGGGCTCGGACGGTACGATCCCGCGGGTCGGCCGACAAGGCGGTCGCGGGTCATGGGAAGCGCTTGTGCCACTGCGGGAGGATGGCACCGATGGCGGTGCCGAGCCCGAAGCCGGCCGCGGCTCCGGCCAAGGTGCCCAAAGCGGTCGCCGTCGGGACGGAGCAATCGAGCTCGGCTCCCTCCCGGGAGCAGTCGTAGCCGAGCACCGAACCGCCGATCAAGCCGAGCGTGACGACACCGATGATCGCCCCGCGGCGGGTCGCACGCCCTCGCACCCACACCCGCTCAATCCGTCCAAACGTGATCGGGTCGCCCCCTTCGAGCCACACGCGGTCGTCGCCCCGGTCGGCCAGCGGCCCCTGGATCTCTGTCCCGTCCCCGAGGTGGATGCGGATCCACGTGCCACGGCTGGCCCGATCGAAGAGATCACGGAGCGCCAGATCGGTGTCCTGCTGCGCCTCGGCGGGTGTTGGGGCAAGGGCCAAAGGGAGCGAGAGAACGAACGACAGGGACGTCCACACGGGGGCGAGGGTGCGGAGCAGGAGACGGCTATCCATCGTACCCGAAGTACGTGTCAGCGTCCGACCTGTTGCTCCCACCACCAGAACGGGGGCAGGGCGCGCTCCACCGGCCAGATCTGGTCCAGCGTCTGTCCGTCGTAGAGCTCTCCGTTCTTCATGACGTACCGGATGGACGTCGTGTTGCGGATGTCGGCGAGCGGGTCCGCCGTGAGGACGACGAGATCGGCCAGCTTCCCGACCTCGACCGACCCCAGATCCTGGGCGATCCCGATAATCTCGGCTCCGTCGATCGTGGCGGCCCTCAGCACCTCGGCGGGGGTCATCCCTCCCATGGCCAACGCCCACATCTCCCAGTGATACCCGAGTCCCTGCAGCTGCCCGTGCCCACCGACCCCAATCAGGCCCCCGGCCCGCTGGATCTTGGCGGCCTGGGCCGCCGCGTCGTCGAACACCTGTTCCTCGTCGCGCACCCAGACGCTCCTGCGCTGGCTCATCTCGTCCAGCCGGTTGTGTGGGTAGAACCGGTTCAACTTGGGATCGTCGTGAACGTCGATCGTCGAGTAGAAGTGCTCCTCGGCAATCACGCCGCCATAGAGCACCAGCAGGGTCGGCGTGTAGGCAGTGCGGGTGCGCGCGTAGAGCTGCACCACGTCGTCGTAGAGGGGAACGACCGGAAGGGTGTGCTCGTTCCCGTGGAATCCGTCGATGGCGTGGGTCAGGTCGAGCTTGAGGTCGCGCCCACCCTCCGTCGTCGGCATCAGCTGCAACTCCTTGGAGGCCCGCACGACCCATTGCCGCTGCTGCCGATTGCCCACCATGTACGACTTGATGTTCGGTGTGCGGTAGTGCTCCCGATACCGCTTGAGGTAGCTCAGGGTGGCCTCGTAGGACCGGAAGTCGTTGGAGGAGAACACGCCGGGGCCCGTCATGAACGCCCGCTGCCCGAGCGCCTGACCCGTCTCCACCAGGTCCTGGTAGGCGAAGTAGTCGTTGGTGGACGTCTGGACGTCGAGCCCGGCGGTGACCCCGTAGGCCAGGTTGGCGATCAGGCTCCAGTTCTGGGGCTCGAGCACGTCGTGGGTGCGGAATTCCCAGTGCGCGTGGGTGTCGATGAAGCCCGGCAGCAAGTACTGCCCGGAGACGTCCACGATCTCGGCTCCGCTCGGTACGGACAGGGTTCCTGACGGCCCGATGGCGGCAATCCGATTGTCGGTGACCAGCACGTCCCGATTTCTGAGGGGACCATCGCCCGTCATCGGGATCACGGTGCCTCCGCTCAGGAGCACGCTCCCTCTGGGCGTGGCACGCTCGAACTCCATCGCGATCTCGGTGGCCACGACCGCTGAGTCCAGGTCGAGTGGATCGCTGGTAGCGGCCGAGTCCGGGGCCACCTCTGCCCCCGGCGTGGCTGCGGTGTCGGCCGCGGCGCGAGCACCGGTTCGATTTGGAGGCGTGAAGTCCACGCTGGAGAATGGGCGACGATACACCGTGGACCCGATCGCCCACAGGATCGTCTCCCCACCGTCGGCCCACCCGAAGTAGTCCGCGCCGATGTCCGTGATCCGCCGTGCCGGAACAGACGGGCTCCGGACGCTCACGGTCGGGACGCCACCACCGACCGTCGGAACGGCCACGACCCAGAGCTGGTTACCCACGCTGGCGAGGGCCCAGGCGCCGCCGGGGCGCATGAGCACCGTCTCGGCCGGCGGAGGCCGCGGGGCCCGCGGATTGGCGGGGCCCGTCACCCGCACGTGTGTTCTGCGGTCCGTCCCGTCGTAGCGGAGCGAGATCAAGCCGGCGTTCGCGTAGACGTAGATCCTGTCCGCGTCGCCGGCGAAGTGGGGTGCGCCCACTCCCCGGGCCGGTGCGACCAGGTTGGCCACTCCGCCCGCGGCATCGATCCAGATCAGATCGAGTGGAATCCGGAGACCACCGAACTCGCTGAAGGTCTGGTGGCGCATGTATGCGTTTCCGCGGAGGCCCACGATCCGGGCTCCGTCCGGCGAGTAGACGAGATCCGTGTAGAAGGCCTCGTGCCGGGTGAGCTGCTCCGGGGCTCCGCGCCCATCGGCTCTGGCCTTCCAGATGTGTCCGCCATCCATGTCCCAGGTGACGTAGGCGATCCACTGGCCGTCGGGAGACCAGGCCGGCTTGAACTCCCACGCCTCGGAGGACGTGAGCCGCCGTGGCTCGCCGTCGGGAAGATCCATGACGTAAAGCTTGGTGAGCACCGAGAACGCCAGCCGTGATCCGTCCGGAGAGAGCCGGGGATCCTGGACCAGCCGGGCGCGCACGGGGCCCTCCGGAACGCGATACGGGAACTCGAGGTCGGGCCCGACCTCGAGCGAGATGTCGACGCTGAAGGGCACCGGGGTCACGTCGCCCGTCGCGATCTGCACACGGGCGAGCTTTCCCCCCTCGGTGTACACCACGGACGCTCCGTCCGGCGTGAAGGAGAAGCTCGGCAGCAGGTCGCGGCTGGGGGCGCCCCCCGACTCCTGCTCGTCCCTCTGGACGGGGTAGACCAACCACTCGTCCTCGCCGGTGATCAGGTCCCGGATCCGGAGGCCCGTTCGCGTCTCGTGGCGTGTCCCGTAGACCAGCCGGGACCCGTCCGGTGAGACGAGTGGCCGTATCCCGCTCCCTTCCGCCTGCGTGAGCACGTCCACGTCTCCGGTGCGCATGTCCCGTCGCGCGATCTGCCACATCGGGAACTGGTTGCGCGCCGACCCCGCGGCGCGCGCGAAGTACAGGAAGTGCCCATCGGGCGACATGGTCGCGCCCAGCTCGGCGGGGCGAGAGGGACCCGACCCCGGAGTCGGCGGCGCCTCTTCCCCTGTATCGGCTTGCCCGGACTCACCGATCGTGAGCCCCGACCCGCCATCGATGTGATACATGCGGAGCTCGGTCTGTCGCGCTCGCCTCGTGACGATCACGTAGCGGGAGTCGGGGGTCCACGCCGGGGAGATCATCGCGTTCTGGCGCTCGCTCGACAGCTTGCGGGGCTCGCTCCCGTCGGCCCTCGCGATCCACAGGTTGTCCGCGCCGTCCCGATCCGAGATGAAGGCGATCCACTGGCCGTCTGGCGAAACGCGCGGCTGACTGTCGAACGGCGCGCCCTCGGTCAGCCGCGTCGCCTGCCCACCCTCGACGGGGAGGCGATACAGATCGCCCAGCAACTCGAAGACGAGCGAGCGGCCTTCCGGGTCGACGTCGAGGGAGAGCCACGTCCCCTCGTCGACGGTGAACTCGATCGTGCGCTCCATCTCGAGCGTGAGTGACCCGGCGCGAGCGCTGTCGGCCTGTTCCTGCGCGCCCACTGCAGGGGTGGGCGCGATCGACGCCACTACCACAACTACCAGGGTCTGGACGGTCTGGGCGGGACGAGGGAGTCGGAGCATGTGCACCTGCCGTGGGTTGTTCGACGTGGGCGATGCGGCCGCGAGCGGTGGTCGGGTCCGGTCACCGATAAAACTGCTGTCCCCTACTTCCCTGCGCGAGACGCGGGGCCGGGTGTGGTCACCTGGCCGCCGCCTCCACCCTTCCGAGTAGGAGCGTAAGCGGCCAGCGAACCGGGACGGGCTCCCCGCTGTATCCGTCGTCGGCCCAGGCGCGCTCCAACTCCGGCAGCCAGGGCCCTACCGGGTCGTGCCCGCGTATGGCCGCGTAGCGTCGGACCGCCGACCAAGTGCGGATGTACCCCTGCAGGTGCTCGAGGCCCCACTCCGCGGACATCGAGAAGCCGGGGGCGTCGAGCCGGTCGAACGGAAACGGGATCGTGGCGTACCCGGACTCGACGTGTCTTCGCTCCGGCGGCCAGTGGTCCCCCACCACCTCCGCGTAGAAGCGCTGGATCGTCCGGTCGACGCGTGGTCCGATCTCGAAGCGCGCGTAGGTCCAGGCGGCCAAGGCGCCCCCGGGGAGCGACACCCTTCGGACCTCGCGGTAGAAGGGGCCGAACTCGAACCAGTGGAGCGCTTGGCCCACCGTGACCAGCGCCACCGACGCGGTCGGAAGGCCGCTCGACTCCGACAGGGCCACCCGATACTCGACCCGGGGATGAGAGGCCGCGTTCCCCAACTGTTCGGCGCTGGCGTCGGTGGCGATGACCCTCGAGAAGCGCTCCGCCAACGCCACCGCGACCTGACCGCTCCCCGTCGCGGCGTCCCAGGCGGCACCGTGGCTGGGCGCTACCGAGGCCAAGAACGCGAAGAGCCCGTCGGGATAGCGCGGTCGGAAGCGCGCGTACTCGGCGGATCCGGTCGAGAAGTGGTCCTTGAATGCCCTGTCGGGAGGATCCCGACCGGACCCCACGTCCCCATGGGTCACGCGGGATCGGCCACCCCGCCGGTCCGGAGCCTCCCGCCCCACACGGTCGCCGGGACGAGCAGCGCCAGGAAGACGAGGTGGTACCATGCGGGGAGCAGGCTCCAATAGGAGACCTCGAATCCGATTCCGACCACGAGCTGAATGAAGGCCAGCGCCCAGACCGTTGCCATGGGGGTGCTGCGCTTCACCCAGGCGCACACGTAGCCCGCGGCGACGGAGCAAACGGCGCTCCAGGCGATAAGTGCGGTCAGCGGCCCGACCAGTACGAGCCGGCGCGTAGGGTCGAACATCGTGGGAAACGCCGCCTGTGCCGCCTGATTGAATCCGATCCAGAGCGCGGACCAGAGGAGCCAGGCCACGGCAATCGCTGCGACAGACCTGCCCATCGTGTGCCTCTCTTTCGAAGTCTCTCTTTGCGTGGGCAAACCCGAGTATATCCGTCCGGCCGCCCGTTGACCGTTCCAACATGTGATATTATTATCACATATGCAACCCACCCAATCACGCCCTGGCGACGACGATTTGGCGGAGGTTTGGAGGGCACTCTCCAATCCTCTCCGGCGGCGCGTCCTGGATCTGCTTCGCGACGGTCCCCATACCACGGGGGACCTCGCCGAGGCGTTTCCGGATCATTCCCGCTTCGCGATGATGCAGCATCTGAAAGTGCTCGAAGAAGCGGATCTCGTCGTGCCGCGCCGCGCGGGCCGCAAACGGTTCAACTACCTGAACCCCGTCCCGATCCAGCAGATCTATACGCGCTGGGTGAGCGGCTACATGCAGCCGTGGACTGAGGCCCTGGTCGGGCTCAAGCAGGAGCTCGAGGCCAGCACGCGGAGAGCGTGATCCATCCTCCAACCCCGGTGCGCTCCATGACGGACCCAGCCCTTCCCCCGAGCGTCTGCTCCATCGTGATCGGCGTCCCCGTCCAGGCGGTGTGGGACGAGATCACCAAGACGGGAACCATCCAGCGCCCGCTGTTCAACACGGTGTTGGACATCGATGCGCGCCCGGGTGGCCGGCTCCTCTATTCGAGCCCAGATCGCAAGCGAGCGTTCGTCGCCGGCGAGGTGCTGGAAATCGACCCCCCGCGGCGACTTCGGCACACCTACATCTTCACGATGGCGCCGGAACCGCAGACCGAGGTCACCTGGGAGCTGGAGGAGGTCCCCGGTGGCTGCCGGGTGACCATCACTCATGCCGGCTGGACTCGGGACAAGGACGCTCGGAAGCACGGAGCGGGCTGGCAACAAATACTGGGTCTGCTCAAGAGCGAACTGGAGACAGGCGACATTCCCATGCGGACGAAGCTCAGCTACCGGCTGCAGAGCCTGTTCATGTGGGCGCTACCGAAGACCACGAAAGCGGAGCATTGGACCGCGTAGCGGATTCGAAGGGGCAACGCCCACGGCCACCCGAAATCAGCGGACGCCGCAGGCCCCCGTTCGGCTCGATGCCGTAGCAATGCGAAGCGCGGCCCAAGAGTGTGCAGAAGGGCGCCAGTCGCTCGGGCGGGAGGGGAGCCTACAGCGCCAGCGCCAACGCCACGTACTGCCCTCGCGTCTGTGCGTCGCCGATCGCGACCAAGATGTACTGCCGGCCCTCATGCATGTAGGTCATCGGTGCGCCCGAAGTGCCCGCGTCGAGCTCAATCTCCCACACCACCTCACCTGTCGCTTTGTCGTAGGCGCGGAAGAAGGGACCGCCCGCGATAGGGAGAATCGAGAGCGCCGCTTCCGAACCCTCCCCCAGGAACAGGAGTGTCTGGGTGAGGAGCGGTGCCGGCCGGCCCCGTTGCCCCAGCCACGGCAGATCCAGGTGGGCGATCGCTTGATGGTCCCGAGGACCCGGCCCGTTGGGGGTCATCCAGACGTGCTCGCCGGTATTCATGTCGATGGCGGTGATGCGGCCGTAGGGGGGCCTCAGCAGTGGCAACCCGCTCGGCATGGGCACTTCCCGCGGCAGCCCGCGCACGTACCTGAGGTCGGATTCCTCCGGGTCGGGTGGCACGAGCGCAGTCACGTTGGGTGACGTCACGGAGGGGATGTAGAGCATGCCGGTCTCGGGGTCGAACGCCGCGCCGTTCCAGTTGGCGCCGCCGACCCAGCCCGGCATGAGCACCGTTCCGAGCGTACCGCCGGGTCGCTCGTCCTTGACGGTCGGCGGCGTGAAGATCGGTCCGTACACGAAGTCCTTCAGGATCTCCTTGGCCTCGGCCCGCAGCGCCGGCGTGAAGTCGATGAGGTCGTCTTCGGTGATCCCCTGGTGATCGAACGGAGCCGGCCGTGTCGGGAACGGCTGGGTGGGATAGGCGGCCTCGCCCGGCACATTCGAGGGCGGCACGGGCCGCTCCTCGATGGGCCAGATCGGCTCGCCCGTGCGTCGATCGAACACGAACACGAACGCCTGCTTGGTCACCTGGAAGACGGCCGGGAGGGGGCGTCCGTCAACGACGACGTCGCCCAGGATAGGCGCGGCCGGCGGATCGTAGTCCCAGATCCCGTGGTGCACCATCTGGTAGTGCCAGACGCGCTCCCCGGTGTCCGCGTCCACCGCCACCAGGCTCTCGCCGAAGAGGTTGGCGCCGGGTCGCGGCCCCCCGTACCAGTCGTTGGTCGTCGTCTTTAGCGGCAAGTAGACCAGGCCCAGATCGGCGTCGGCGCTCATCATCGTCCAGGCGTTGGCGTCGCCCGT
>JAHEKN010000150.1 GCA_024638305.1 Gemmatimonadota bacterium
CACCGTCGATGTTCTCGCCGCCAGCAGTGAGCGAGTTGAAGATGGCCACGACCGCCGTGGTGACACCCGCGGCTATCACTCCGGTCCGCACCCACGAGAGCTGGCGCTCCTCGAGCTGGAGGACTTGCGCGCGCGGGATGGAGAGCGTGTCACGCAACACGATCTCGCGTAGCTGTCCGCGCGTGGACGCGGTGATGACGTCGAGCCGGAGGGCCTCCGAGTCCAGCGAGACCAGGCGGCCGTTGAAGTTACGCGTGGGCCGACCCAGCAGCTCGCTCTGTCGCACCGCACCCTCGACGGTGAGCGCCGCCCGCACCTGGGTTCCCGGCCGCGGAGTCTGCACCGGCATGTACAAGTAGCATCCAGAAACCAGCGGCAGAAGTGCCGCCACCAACATGCGTCTCATCGTATGTCCCGGATCGCTGGCATGGCGTCAGATCAACTCGATCACTCTCGTGACCGGTTGGTTGAACGTGTATACGAACTGGAAGTCTCCGGAGGCCTCACCGGAACGATCGTACTCCAGGTTTTGGTCGATCCGCACCTGCATCCTGAGCTGATGGGACAGTGCGTCCGCGTCGATCGCACGGATGAAGAACCGCTGCTCGATCCGGATGGAAATCGTCGTGTCCCAGGGAAGCGCTCGCAACAGCGTGTCCCCCTGAAAGATCTGCACCTGGGTGATCTCGTTCTGATCGACCCCGGTCAAGAACTGCTTCGATACGAGAATCTCGACCATCTGACCGGCGTCACCGGTGAGCGTGACCGTGGCCCTCTCCGGGCTGGGGTCGTCGAACCAGCCGCAACCTGACGCTCCGAGAAAGGCCCCGGACGCAACGAGCAGCACGAGGCGTATTCCAATTCGACCGCGAACGAGGGTTCCTCCCATCCATGTCTCCATTCTCTACGTGGCAAACGATCGAGGACCGTGCGCCGTGACATCGCCTCCCCAAAGCCAACGAGGGCGACCCGGAGCAGAACTCCGGGCCGCCCTCATGGCCCTGGTCTACCCGCTATCCCTAATACGCCGCCGGCGCATCCGGGATCCGGGCGTTCAGGACGTCAAAACATCCTGCCCACCTACCCGATGTTCGGGTTGGAGAGGATCTCGATGTTCGTGATCGGCAGGAACGATCCCGGCTGCGATACCGCCTCCGAGTTCGAAAGCCAGTTGTCGCTCTGGATTCCGAAACGATACAGATCCCCAAGACGCGAGGCCTCGAGGATCAGGTTGGCCTGCCGCTCGTGCTGGAGCTGCGCCATGTCGCTCCCACCGGTGTAGGGCGGTAGCCCGTCCATGGCCCGCACGTGGTTGATGTGCGTCGCGAAGCCGGACGGATTGCCCTTCGAGAGCTCCGACTCGGCCAACTGCAGGTGCATGCGCCGCGTGCTCACGATCGTCAACGACGAGTAGTTGGTGCCGGTAGAGAACTCGTCGATGATGAACCGCTGTACGTACGGCGCATCGCCGCCGCTGACCGGGTCCTTGAGCGCCACGCCGGTGATGTCGTTGATGGCGGCTGGCTTCCCGTTGGTGACGAACCGCTCTCCGAACTGCATCTCGGAGCGGTCGTTGACCCAGTTCGCGATCCCTGACGAAACCTGGCTCGCCGCGTAGGTGAACTGGTACCGCCAGTCCGCCGTTACACCGCCAGCAGCGGCGATCGCCGCCAGCGCGTCCGCGTCTGCCCCCGCGTCCGACACGAGCGGGCTCGAAGGCGTCGGGTTGTTCTGCTTGGGCCAGGCCGCGGCTTCCCACTTGGCGCGTGCACGCACCGCCGTTGCCTTCAGCAGCTCGTCACCCGTCGAGTTGGCCATCGCGTCGTTCAGATAGCCCACGGCCGACTGCAGTACCGACGCCATGTTCGCTGCCCCGACCGGCATGCCGGCCTCCTTCTTGTTCGAGAACACGAAGTCCTCGAACATCGTGCCGATGAACATGTAGCTGACACCGGCGAGCAGGTTGGCACGGCCGAGTTCGGCCTTGAGCGCCGCGTTGGATGGCGCGTCACCTACGAATCCCTCCATGCTTGAGACCGCGAGGTCCGCCATCCAGCGGCCCTCGTTGACCCCAGGGTACGCACCGTCCACGAACTCGTTGGCCGGGTCCTTCATGAATCCCTGGTCCAGCGAGAACCACGCGTCGCGAGACCCGATCCAGAAGAGCTCGTCCGCGAGGGTCGCGTACGTGGGCAGGATGCTCCCATGCCCGCGCGCCAGGGTGGCTTCGGCCCCGTTCACGATCGCCGCAGCCGCCTGCACATTGGCCAGGCTCTCCTCGACGATGTTGTTGGGGTTGTCGACCGTGAGGAGGTCACAGGCCGGAAGGCTCAACGCTGCGATCAAGAACAACGCCGAACGCATCGTAACTCTAGTCATATTCTTCATCGTCATGTCCCTCCCCTAGAAGCCGAAGCGGGCGGAGAAGGTCAACCGGCGCGGGATCGGGATGCCCCAACCCTCGACGGACGTCAGGAAGTTGCAGTCCAGACCGCTGTTGCAGCGGCCCAGGATGTTCACTTCCGGATCCATGCCGGTGTAGGCTTCGTTCACCCAGAGCTTCAAGTTGCGAACGCCCGCGTTGAGCGTGAGGGTGCTTGCACCGAAGCGCTCCACCACGTCCGACGGCACACGGTACGTGAGCGAAAGCTCCCGCCACCGCATGAAGTCGGCCTTGTGGATCCCATTCATGCCGCTCATGGGCGACAACGCCATCACGTTCCTGGCCCAGAAGATCGCCGCGTCCAGACGCTCCTGCGGGGACGACGCCGGGTTCTCCATGATCGAGACCACGCGCGCCGCGTCAGGCGTGTTGCGGCCGATGACCGCGTTGGCCTGACGGAACATCCCCGACAGGTCCTGCACGTGGTAGTTCCCGAACTTGTACTCGAAGAGCGAGCTCACTTCGAAGTTCTGCAGGAAGCTGATGTTGAAGCCCCAGGAACCCGCCCAATCCGGCGTGGGCTTGCCGAGGTAGGTGTCCAGGTACCCGCACGCTGCAGGATTGGATGATTCCCTCGCGACGGGGTTCGAAGCCGTCGGGCACGTCGCCACGGTGGACCCGTTTGCGCACCCGATTGTGATCGGTAGGAACGAGCTCGGGTTCCTCGCCGACGAGAAGTACGCCAGGGCTTCCGCCTGCGTCGGCTCCCGGCAGCTGTCGGTCAGGATTCCGAGCGGAATCGCCATGCCTGGGTCCGTCACGGCCCCGAAGAACGCTCCGGGCGCGTACCCTTCTTTGATGAAGTTCCGATAACGCGGATACGAGCCACCGGTCTTGAGCGGCGGCGCGCCGCCCATGTCGGTCACGACCTCGTCGATGTACGCCGCGTTGGCGAACAAGTTGATGGAGATGTTCTCGGAGTTGAACACGGACCCGTTGGCTGCGATCTCCCAGCCGCTCGCGTCTACCTTCCCGATGTTGTCGAGCTGCTCATTGACGAATCCGCCCGACACCGGGAACTGCCGCGAGACCATGGCGTCGTTGACCACCCGGTCCCAGTACGTGATGTCGAAGCCGAACCGGTCGTCGAACAGACCGATCTCGGTCCCGAGCTCGAACTCGGTCGAGACCTCTGGCTTCAGATCCTGGTTCCCCAGGTTCTCGGGCTGGAGGCCCGCGCCTGTCGCCGACGTGATGGGGGAGAAGGTGGTGAACTTGTCGAAAGCACCCGGCTGCAGCCCGGACTTACCGAGCGCCGCCCGCAGACGGAAGGTGGAAACCGTCTCGCTCTCCCACTCGAACGCGTCCGTCGGAATGAAGGAAATGGAGATCTTGGGGTAGAATGCGGTCTCGAACGACTCACCGAACGCCGAGTTGGCGTCCCAGCGTCCGCCGACCGTGACGAACGTGTGGTCGTAGAAGCCGATCTGCTCCTGGAGGTAGCCACCCACCTGGGTGTTCCGGAGCCACGCCTCGTCCAGGGTCACGTTCGCGCCGGCACCGGCGACCTCGATTCCCGGACCCGGGAAGTCGTCACCCTCACCGCCGTTGGACTCGTCCTGACTCAGGAAGCCCTGCGCACCGGCCAGGAACGTGCTCTCGATATTGTCCCCGAACGTGGTGACCCACGACGCCTTGAAGTCGGCCGTGAGCTCCCGGTGCTGGCGTGTTCCGATATTCCTCGATCCTAGCCGCTCCGACGTCGAGAACCCGTCGACGGGCCAAAGGAACGGACGGAAGTCGAACGAGCGCTGGTTCACCAGGTCGAGCCCGAACGTACCGTCGAGCGTGATCTCGTCCGTGAGCTGCAGGTTCGCGCTGAAGCTGCCCGCGAAGTGCTGCGACTCGTCCTCGACGTACTGATTGTTGTTCTCCTTGAACGTCGCGAACGCCGGCTGACCGTACCAGTTGTCGTTGTTGGCCAGTCGAAGCTGAGACATCAAGGCCGACGAGAAGGCGCCGTAGATGTTGTTCGAGTTGTCCGGCGTCTTGTGCCGCACGGTCGAGTACAGCGTGGAGAACTTGATGGCCAGGTTGTCGGTCGGGAAGATGTTGATGTTCGCCGTCGACTGGACCTTGCGGTTGGTGTCCACGGCGCCCTCGAACCCGGCTTCCTGGAGCTGATTGGTGATGAATTCGGGACCCCAGGGACCGTCCTCGTACGAGAAGCGGCCCGACACGAAGTACGTGATCAGGTCACCGCCACCCGAGACCGAGCCCGAATAGGTCTGGTTCCACCCGGTCTCGAACATCTCCGGCAGAATGTCGACCTCGATGGGCTGATACGGGGTCACCGACACGCCGAAGCGCTGGCTCATCTGGGCGGCCTGCGTTGCGTCGCGCGCGAAGTCCGACGCCGGGATCATCCGATTGGTCGGCGTGGTGATGGCGGTCTGATCCACCTGGAACGTCCACCGGGGCGCACCCTGAGTTCCGCGCTTGGTGAAGATCTGGATCACGCCGTTCGACGCCTCGGTCCCGTAGAGCGTGGCGGCTGCCGCGCCCTTCAGGATCTCGATGCGCTCGATGGCGTCCGGTGGGATGTCGTCGAGACGGCTGGGCGAACCCTGACCGCCCGCGCCCACGCCGGCGAACCCGCCGGAACGGTCGGCGCGAATCCCGTCGATGTAGATGATGGGCTCGTTGGACTGGGAGAGTGACGCCGACCCGCGAATGCGGATGCGGGCGCCTTCACCGGTCGTTCCCGAGGAGGGGAGCCCGACGAAGCCCGGCTCCCGGCCCTGGATCAGGTCCGAAAACGTCGAGATCGGGGCGTCCTGGAGCTGGCTGACGTCGATCGACGCGATGGTGTTGCCCAGCTTCCGCTTCTCGGTCGCGATGCCCGTTCCCGTTACCACGATCTCGTTGAGCTCGATCGCGGTCTGCGAGAGCGCGAAGTCCGCGACGTTACGGCCACCTGCGGTGACCGTGATGGTCTGCGAACCCTCGCGGTATCCCACCAGGCGTGCCGTGACCGTGGCCGAACCGGCGGGCACGTTCAGCAGGATGTACCGGCCGGACGCGTTGGAAAGCGCGCCGATACCCGTACCCTCCAGGAAGACCTGAACGGACTCCAGAGGACGGTTGGACGCAGCGTCCGTGACGGTACCAACGACCGTTCCGGCTTGCTGCGCCGCGGCGTCGACCGGCGACGTGGCCAACACGAGCGCAAGCAGCGCCGCGCCGGCCAGACCGGTAAACGTCCGCGCGTGTGCGGACATGGGACGGATCATTCCGTACCCCCTTGTGAGGTTGGAAGGTTTGGATCGGAGACACGGCAAACGGACTACCGCAATGCGGACCATCCGAGAGCCGGGTGCACTTCCCCGATTGGGCGGAGATTTAGGGCGCGGCAAGCACGGTGTCAAGCGGGTTTGTGCCCCAAATGCGACCCGTGTGCGCCATCTGTTTCCATTAGGTTCGGCGCCGTCGATCGAACGACCGTCCGAAAGCCCATTTTACAAAGGCTTTGCACGCGGTTCCTACAGTCGCGCGATGCAGTCGATTTCCACGTCCACCTGCTTGGGCAGCGTCTTGACCGCCACGGTCGCCCTCGCCGGACGATGGTCGCCGAAGTGGCCGGCGTAGACGTCGTTCATGGGGGTGAACAGCGACATGTCCGACAGGTACACGGTCGTCTTCACCACGCGGTCCATCGAAGACCCGGCGGCCTCGAGCACGGCTTTCAGGTTCCGGAGCACCTGACCCGTCTGAACGGCCACGTCGCCGTTTACGAGCTCCATGGACTCGGGATCGAACGGGATCTGCCCCGAGCAGAACACGAATCCCCCCGACACGATGGCCTGGGAGTAGGGTCCGATGGCGGCGGGAGCATTGTCGGTGTGAACGGACTGCAAATCGGTCATGCGGATGTCGGTTGGGGTGGGACCAGCACGCGCTCAGGCGCTGGGGCCGGAATGATAGGGACCCCTGCCCCGGCCGTCGAGACGCCA
This sequence comes from Gemmatimonadota bacterium, assembly GCA_024638305.1. GTDB lineage: Bacteria > Gemmatimonadota > Gemmatimonadetes > Longimicrobiales > Gaopeijiaceae > JAHEKN01. The sequence goes on from JAHEKN010000150.1 coordinate 6,397, forward strand.
CGCGGTCGCCCCGCCGTCGGACAACGCGAGCACGTGGTCCTGAAGATTGACCGATACGCACACGTGGTTGGGAACGATGCGCACGCGCTCGCCCACCGAGGGGCGCCAAGCGGTCTCGGAGAGATCCAGGACTCCATGCTCCTCGGAGAGCGCGCGCACCCAGACCTCCGGACGGGCGAGCAGCGCCCCGAACCCGGGAAGGGTGGGAAGAGGCGGCTCCTTGGCCAGCGCCTTCGAGCCCGCGTCCACGACCGCCTGTCCGGGAACGGCCGTGCTGACCACGGTCGCCAGAACCGTGTAGGCCAGGTCCTCGGGCGCACAGGCACCCATGCCCAGGATGTCGCGGTCGTTGTAGATGCAGGTGCCGGGTCGAACCTCCGTGACCCCGGGAACGCGGTGGGTCTGCCAGAGGGTCGGGGTCGAGCCGCCGCTCACGACTTCCGGCTCGAGCCCTGCGTCGGACAACGCGCCGATGTATCGGTCGACAAGGCGCGACAGGTCCGCCAACCCGCTCTCCTGTTCGGATTCCGGCACACGCAGGTGCCCGGGGTAGAACATGATCCCTCGAAACGCTGCGCCGTCGCGCTCCGCCGCACTTCGGGCGAGCGCCACGGCCTCTTCCGGCGTGCCCACTCCCACGCGGCCCAGGCCCGCGTCGACCTCGACGAGGAGCCCAGTCTGTCGGCCTGCCGCCCGCGACGCTTCGGCCAGCGGACCCAGAGCCGCCTCGGAATCGAGACCGACGGTGAGCCGCACGGTCCGAGGAAGCCCCATGAGGCGCTGGAGCTTGGAGGGCCCGATGGGCGGATACGCCAGGAGCAGGTCGTCAGCCACCGCGCTCATGACCTCGGCCTCGCGCGGCGTGGCGACCGTCAGGCCGGCGGCGCCGGCCTCGAGCTGGATGCGCGCCACCTCCAGGCTCTTGTGCGTCTTGACGTGGGGACGCCAGGCCAGTCCGTGACGCCGGCAGTAGTCAGCGGCACGATCCGCATTCCGCCGGGCGCGGCCCACGTCGAGGACCGCCACGGGCGTCTCGAACGGATCCAGCGGAGACAGGTCGGCCGCGTCACGCAACGAAGCGGAGCCGCCGACCGGGCGGCTCAACGGACCTGCCCGATGGCGACGAGCGCTCCCCGCACCTTCGACGCGTCCACGTCGTGCCAGGCGAGCATGAGGTCACCGCCCGCACGGACCATCTGGGGAAAGCCGCTCCGCCGGGCGGCGCTCGTGGCCGCGATAGGGCGACTCGGGCCCACGCTGCCGTCCGATCCGACGAACCGGACCCGAAGCTCGGCGTCGCCTCCATCCACCTGCTGGACCCAGGACACCACGGCGCCGTCGTCCAGGAGCACCACGTCGACCCGTCCGACCGGAGCCCCCGGGTCCACACGGGTGGGTGGTCCGAAGGTGGCGCCGGCGTCGGCGGAGAACGCTACCTGCACTCGTGGGTCTTCCCCCGCCCCGGTGAACCAGGCGACCGCCATCTGGTCGCCGCGTGCGTCGACGGCGGGTCCGTTCACCGGACAGCCGCCGATGTGCCAACCGTCCTCGTGCACGTGCGCCGGCTCGGTCCACGACCCGTCGGCCCGCTCCCGCACGATCGTGATGTCCCGGATGTCGTCGGGGGAGCGGTCGCGGTACACCACGACGAGGCCCTCCGACGTCCGCGCCCCGTCGGTCTGGCAGCATTCACACGTGCGCCCGTCGAGCAGCACTTCCGGTGCGCGTGGACCCTCCGGTCCGGTGACACGGTAGCGGAGCTGCATCTCCGGGGACTCGGAGATTGGAAAGTCGCGCCCGTCCAGCCAGGTCACGCCGAGCTCGTCGCCGCCGATCGGCACGGTGGTCACGAACCCGTGCTCCGACGGCGACTGGTCGTCGTGAGGGGACCACGGCGTCCCCATCTCGCCGGGGGCGCCGCCGGCCATGCGTACGCCGTAGTCGTAGCCGCCCTGCGGGCCGCGGGCGAGCCAGTGGGCCACCCAGTCCCCGCTCTCGGTGGCGACGACCGAGGGGAAGTCCGCCCAGTTGACGAAGAAGTCGGGGCTCTCCGCCACGGTCGAGGGCGGGCTCCAGCGCTCGCCGTTCCAGGCCGCGGCCCGTACGGCGCTCGCGCCCCCCGCGCCCGGCTCGATCCAACTCAAGAGGACGGCGTCGCCCCCGACGGACAGGTGGGGCACCTCGCTCCCCACGCCGGTCGGCATCGCCATCTCGGTCCATTCCAACGGCGACGCGTCTCGTTCCACACCGCCGCCGCACGCGGCGGCGCCGACGGTGAGGAGCACGGCGGATGCCGCGAGCCCCC
>JAHEKN010000151.1:0-4461 GCA_024638305.1 Gemmatimonadota bacterium
CCGTCCTTCGGGACCTTCCGGTGCTCGAGCCGGAACGGCTCGTGCGCGTCGCCGAGGTCCGCGACCGTTATCAATCGGTCGGACCGGAAGGCCCGCGCATCCCCGTCGCGCGCTACGAGCGGCTGCAAGAGGCGCTGACCGGCCCGGTCTTCTCGGGCTTCGCCGGCCACAACCGCCGTACCGTGTCGATCCGCGCCGATGGGCCGCCCTTCTCGGCGACAGGCGAGCTGACGACGGGCAACTACTTCGATGTCCTGGGGCTGCGGCCCGCGGCAGGCCGCTTCTTCACTACCGACGACGAGGCGTCCATCGTGCTGGGGCACCGGCTCTGGCAGAGCCGCTTCGGCGGCGACCACGCCGTGATCGGACGGAGTATTTCGATCAGCGGCCGGCCCTTCACCGTCGTTGGTGTGGCCCCCCCCGACTTCGCGAGCACCATCGGCTTTCTCCACATGGACTTCTTCGTCCCCGTCGGAGCGCACGAGGGCGCGGGTTGGCCGGGCGCCAACCTCACCCTCTTCGGTCGACTCGCGCCGGGGCTGGAGCGGGAGGTCGCCGAGGCGCGGGCCGCCGCCGTCGTGACCCGCTTTCCCCCGGAGGTCGACACGGGCGCGGAGGTCCGGGGAGCGGAGCTCACGCCCATGACCCCGACCCCGCCCTCGATCGCCAAACCGCTGACGGGCTTTCTCGCGATGCTCTTCGCGATGGCGGTGCTGGTCCTCCTCATCGCCGCCGCGAACGTCGCCGGGATCCTCGTGGCGCGCGCAGCCCGGAGAGAGCGGGAGACCGCCGTCCGCCTGGCGCTCGGCGTGGGCCGCGGGCGACTGGCCCGGCAATGGATGATCGAGGCGGTCGGCCTCTTCGCGGCCGGCGGCCTGGTCGGCGTGGGGATCGCGGCCGTGGTGAGCAATGGGCTCTCACTGATCTCACTTCCCCTCGAAGGCGGTGTCACCCTCGATGCGGCTCCCGGGCTTGGGGCGCTCGCCTTCGCGCTGGGTGTGGCGACGGTCGCGGGGCTCGTGTTCGGGATGATCCCCGCGCTCTACGCCGCCCGTTCGGAGATTGCTCCGGGGCTACGGGAGGGGCCGCACGGCACGAGCCGACGCGGGTCCAGAGCTCGGGGCGTCTTCGTCGCGTCCCAGCTCGCGCTGTCGGTCGTTCTGCTCGTCGCGGCAACCCTCTTCGTTCGGACCGCGCACCGGAGCATGACGGCCGATGTCGGCTTCGACCCCGAGCGTGTGGTGGTCGCGCAGGTGAACCTCAACGCCCACGGCTACTCCGAGGCAGAGGGTCGTCTCTTCTACGACCGTCTCGCCGAGGAGGCCCGGGGGCTGCCGGGGGTCGAGTCGGCCTCGCTCGCTTCGCTGGCCCTGATGACGGGTGCGGTGTCGAGCTACGGTGGCTGGCGGCTCGACCCCGACGAAGACGGGGTAAGCGTGCGGATCAACCGGGTCGATGCCCACTATTTCGAGACGATGGGGATCGGGGTCACGGCCGGCCGCGCCATCGGGCCCGGGGACGTGGAGGGGACGCCGGACGTGCTGGTCGTCAACCAGAGCTTTGCCCGGCGCTTCTGGCCGGACGAGAATGCGGTCGGCAAGACGATCCTGCGCAGCGACCGCCCCTACGAGGTGGTCGGGGTGGTGCGGGATGGACGGTACATCGACTTCGGTGGGAACACCGCTGCGTTCGCATTCCTGTCGGCCGACCAGCACTACACCCAGGGGAAGACGCTCCATCTGAAGGCCCGCTCCGGGGCCGACACAGGCGAGCTGATTCGGACCGTCCGGGAGCAGGTCGCGGCGCTGGACCCCGACGTCGCCGTGGCCCAGCCGATGCGCCTGGAGAGCGCCATGGCCGTCCTCCTCTTCCCGCAGCGCTTCGCCGCGACGCTGATCGGCGTCTTCGGACTGCTCGGGCTCTTCCTCGCCGCCACCGGCGTCTACGGCGTGCTCGCTCATCATGTGGTGCGGAGGGCACACGAGTTCGGGGTGCGCATGGCTCTCGGGGCGAAGCCCGGACGCCTGCTCCGGAGTGTGCTCTCGCGCGCCGTGGTGCTCGCAGCCATCGGGGCGGCCGTCGGCATCGCCTTGTCCGCCGGTGTGACGCGACTCCTGGCGAGCCTACTCCTGGGGCTCAACCCCTACGACCCGGTCGCCTTCTTGGGCGTCCCGGTGGTCCTCGGACTCGTCGCGCTCGCCGCCGGCGTCCTCCCCGCCCGGCGGATCCTCCAACTGGATCCCGTGGAGACCCTGAAACAGGAGTAATCTCGGACTCCTGGCCCCCGTGACACTCGGACCACCCGCTGCTCCTCTTGGCATTTCGACGCGAACCGGGCCTCCCCCACCCGTCGCCGAACATGGCCGAGTGACCGCCAAGTTCGGCCGTGCCGGACCAGGCGAAGCGGAACGGGCCCCACCCGGTGCCCGAGCCCGGACTCGTCCGAGCAGCGCGCGAACGGCGGCGATGCTGCCCCGGGTTCCTCACACCTGGGACGGGAACCACGGGATCCTGGACAAGAACGACCCGGCCGACAACATGAACTGCGGCCTGGCCAGCATGGCGATGATCAACCGTACCCACCTACCGGTTCGGCTGCACCACGCCGCCCACTCCCCCTCCGGGCTTGACGGTCCTAGGCTTCTACGCTCGCGGATACGTTCGCGTCCGCTGAACGCAGGGCGGAGCGCTGGGCGCTGGGTGAGGTGCGCTGAGTGCGGGCGGGCCCGGGTCGCTGGGAGCACTTCCAGCGGCCCGGGCCCGTTCAGCCGATCGCAGAGTCGCCGAGCAAGGAGAGCCGGATGCCCCGCAACCAAGTCCTAGGCAGCGGGCCTGACGACCACGCGGCGGTTCGCCTGCCGACCTTCGTCCGTGCCGTTGTCGGCGATGGGCTCGGTCTCACCCTTCCCCACGGTCTGGATCAAGGCCGCATCAATCCTATGAGATACCAGGTACGCCTTTACGGCCTCGGCTCGGTGTCCGGAGAGACCTAGGTTGTGGTCGTCGGATCCCACGGAGTCCGTGTGTCCCTCGATGATCACGGGCTTGCCGTGAGCTTGGAGTAGAGCCCCGAGACGTTCGAGCTCGGGGGTCGACTCCGGTCGGAGCGTCGCGCTGTTGGTGTCGAAGAAGATCGAGCGCGTCGTATACACGCCCATTTCCTCCATCACCGACACGGGGTCCTCGACGCCGTAATCCACGCGGATGTCGCGGATATGGACCGGGATATCGGTCCGAGCCTGGATCTCGAACTCGATGGCCGTCGACCCCACGGCGTGCCTGAAGTTGGGCACCTGAGCGACTCGCGTCCCACCGACGTACAGGATGGCGTATCCGTCATCGACTTGGAACTTCACCGGCGTGAGTTGTTGCATGAAGCCGACGTTTCCATCGGTACCCGAGATCCGGTTTCTCGCCAGACGCACCCCCGAGCTGTTCCACAGCTCGAGGTAGTGGTGATCGTACGAGGAGAGGTCGATGCTCTGACCCTGGAAGGGCTCGAAGTACAAGTACACAGACTGCGTCCCGACCGTCGACTGCAGCGTGAACTCGAGCGAGAAGTCTTCGGGCAAGGGCTCGGTCAGCGGGACCCGAAAAAAGGTCCAGTCCTTGAACTCCGCTGTGTTGAGCCCGTTGATCTGAACGATCTCCATGTTCCCGGTCAGGAACTCGACGTTTCCCGGAATGCGCCCGACGCGGACGTCCGGGTTCGGCTTCAGCGCCGGAGGGTTCTCCGTGTCTTCCACGTTCCAGCGCGTGTTGTAGATCGGTCTCTCGCCGCGCAGATAGTCGTAGTTGGCCCAGCGTCCCTCGCCGGGTTTCTCCTTGGTGGCCGCCGCGACCGCGGGATCGGAGACGGGGTTCCCGTTCTCGTCGGTTACCACGTTCCCGTCCCCGTCGACGATCACGACCTTGTCGCCGTTCTGCCGCGCCTGGTCGACGCACTGTTGATTCCCTAGCGAGCACGCCACGGCTTCACCGACGACCGTCGCGACCTTCCGCTCCACCTGGTTCTCGACCGCTCGTTGGGCCGCTCGACGCAGGCGGTCGACCTGTGCGTCCGCTTCCTGGGTGGCACCGAGCAAGAAGACGAGGCCCAGAACCACGGATCTGCCGAACATACTCCGATCTCCTGTACAGTGTTTGAGGGGGGCAGCCCGGGGTCGCAAACAAGATCGGGCGGAGTAGAAGCGGGGGGCGCCTTGAATACAGCCGAGAGCAGCAGACGAAGCTCGGCTGGGGCGTCTCGCAGCCACCGACCCGGAGAACGGCGACCACATCGGGGACATCTCAGGCGCGACCGTGGGGCGCACGACCGAGTCCGATTACCCGCGGACCAGACGGTGTGCGGGGAGTTCGCCCAGCACCCACGTTCGAGTACCATCCTTTGCGAACCGACAGTACGTTATTAGTGCGGCGAGTTGGCCCGCAAGACCCCTCGACTCACGGTCCACGAGATCC
>JAHEKN010000151.1:4561-8667 GCA_024638305.1 Gemmatimonadota bacterium
ACCAACGCCTGCTCAGGCGTGGCCTGGGAGGATCGAGCTCCATCCCAACGTTCGAAGGAGGCCATTCCTTGCCCAGACGCTGTCCCCCATCGTCGCACGCGCTGGTTGCCGCAACCGCGCTGTTCGCGACCGCTTGCCAAAGCGGATCGGCTCCCACAGCGGATTCAGCTTCGGCTCCAGCGCCCGCCGCTACTACGGCGCCCGGGGCGGAGACCGCGAACATCAGAGAGCCCAACACGTTGGGCGGAATCTACACGACTGCGCAGGCGCAACGCGGCCGGCAGGTCTTCGAGGCAATCTGCTCCAACTGTCATGCAACCGAGGATTGGCAGGACCCGCACTTCCGCGCCCGCTGGGAAGGTGAATCGGTCTACCGCTTCTGGTTCTATATCTACGAGCAGATGCCAGAGGGAGAGCCGCCTTATTCCCTGACGCGGCAGCAGGTGACGGATGTGCTCACGTTCATCCTACAGTTGAACGGTCTACCCACCGGAGAGACCGCGCTGGGAAGCGACGACGACAGCATCGATCCCTATTGGTTGCACTGGGGAAGCCCACCGTCGCTCGAAGCACCCTGACGGCGAGGTCGGTCTACGGGAGTCAGGCCGGGCCGTGAAGACTCCGGATAGTCCATGTCATACATGACGCTCCGAGGCTAGGCCTCTCGGCACTCACATCCCGCGCGAAGATCGTGCATCGCCAGTGGAGGTGTGTTTCTACGAGCTCAGGGCCGTGCGCGGTCGTACGACCTCGCACGGACGCTACCGAGGGGCTTCGCTATTCCCGGATCAGCCAGTAGGTCTCGACTTCCACGGCCATGCCTCCCGGCAGCGAGCCCATCCCGACGGCGGCCCGCGTCCCCTTCCCGGCGGTCTCCCCGAACACCTCGACCATGAAGTCGCTGAACCCGTTGATGACCTGAGGCTGCTGGGTGAAGTCGGGCGCGGCGTTGACCATCCCGAACGTGCGGATGAGTCGCTCGACGCGGTCGAGGCTCCCGAGCGCGTTCCGGACGGTCGACAGGATGTTCATCCCGACCATGCGAGCGGCCTGCTGACCCTCCTCGACCGAGAAGTCGACTCCGACCTTTCCCTGGAACGAGGGGGAGCCGTCCGGGCGGCGCGGCGTGTGACCGGCGGCGTACAAGACGGGGCCCACGATCACGGCCGGCACGTAGGTGGCGACCGGCTGCACGGGAGTCGGGAGCTCGATGCCGAGACGGCGCAGGTTCGCTTCGGGGCTGACGGTCTCCTGCTGCGCGGGCACCGGCTGGCAGCCCGCGGCGGCTGGCAGGAGGAGACCGACGCCGACGGCGCCGGCCACGAAATCACGTCGGTTCGGGTGGGCGGACATGGACTCGTTCCCGTTCGTGGTTGGCTTCTCGGACTGGCGTATCCTGCCCGCCCGGCCCGTGAGGGTTTGGATCGCGGCCAAGGTAGAGCGCGCCTCGAGGCCCGGCGAGGCGGCCTCGGCGGGCTCTCACCCTGCCCCGCGGATGTGCCGGCACGGGGTCCGGTGGTCGAGACGCGGGAGAGGACCGGTGTGATTCTTCGGTCCTCCCCCGTCTTGCGCCCTGACGCAGCCGAATCGTTCAGGAACAGCCCGTCGACATCAACGGGGCAATCGCCCGTGCGCTGCCCGAGCGCGCCGAGATCCAGCTTCGACAGTCGGACCCGGCTCCGCGCCCGGGTTCCCCATCCCACAGCTGACTCCTCTCCGCCTTCACCACCGCATGCCCGGGGCAGCTCCATGAGGCCGCTTTCGCGCTCACCTTCCCGGACCGAGCAGCACGGCGTTCATGAATAGGAGGGACGTGGCCACGGTGTAAGCCCGGTAGTTGGGGTCCTCGGCGAACGCGACGATCTGCCCCTGGCCCACCGGCTGGTGGATGAGGAACGCCTTGCCGGCCAGTTGGGGCCGGCCCTCCTCCCAGGCGATACCGCTCAGGACCAGATCGTCCAGGTCCGCGTAGCGGCCCACGTTGGTCCCCTCGTCGAGCGTGATCGGCTGGAACACGCGGCTGCCGCTGACCAGCACGCCCATCTCCCCGTCCGTGCCGGCCGTGAGCCAGTGCTCGGGGTCGAAGAGGGCACGCAGAATCACGCCCGGCATCGACTCGGGCGCCTCGTCGGTGGGGACGATCTCCTCGAGGAAGTCGATGGGCTGGTCCGGCGTGCCCTCCCCTGGGGGGTCCTCGCCCACGGGCCGCCCCCCCCGGCGCTCGGCACTGGTGGCCAGGAGGTCCACCCCCTCGCTCGAGGCCCAACGGGTGGACTCGGCCATGGTGACGAGGGTGCCGCCCTCGCGCATCCAATCCCGCAGGCGGTCGAGGAGCGCGGCCCCGACGGCGCTCCGGTAGTTGCCGCTCGGAAACACGAGCACGTCGAAGTCGGAGAGCGTGGCGCGGCCGAGGCTCGAGGCGCGCACCACCGTCGTACGCTGGCCGTAGCGGCGCTCCAGCACGTAGCGCGTCCAGCCCACGGAGTAGGTGTTGCCGGGCTCGTCGTACACGAGCAGCACCCGCGGCTCCCGGAGGGCCCGTACGCGGTTGCTCCCGAGCGACATCCCTTCGCTCACGTAGGAGTCGTCGACCGGCACGACCTCCACACCGTGCCGGGACGTGATCGCGCCCAGTTGGGTGGCCAGGTCGGGCCCGTTCTCGGCGGTCCGCACGATCGCGGTACCGACCCCGTACCTCCGGCCCCCGAGCACGAACTCGCCGCCCGCGGCGCGCACGCGCAGTCCCTCCCGCAGCGCCTCGACCACCGCCTCGGCCGTGGCCACGCCCCAGGGGAGCAGGTAGCCGACCCGGGCGGCGGGCAACACGGCGTCCGGCCGGGCGGGCTCGAGCGCCACGGGCGCACCGGCGGCCCCGGTCGCACGCTCGGCGGTGAGGAGCTCGACGTCCCAGAGGAGTGACTGGCTCCAGGCGGTCAGGTCGTAGATCTGGTCGGGGAGGCGCTCGGCGCGGCGTTCGATCTGCCGCTCCACGAAGTCCTCGGCCATCGGGACGTGCGGGTCGAGCAGATTGCGGACGAACCGGTGTGCCGGCTGGGCGAGCGGCACGATGTAGGTGCTCCGGGCCGGCAGCGAGCGGCCGCCGATCGTGACGGGCCCGGCGGCCTCCCGGACCTCCAGGCCGTTCCGCACGAGCATGCGTGCCAGTCTTTCCGCCCGGCCGGGGTCGACGGCGGAGTGGAGCACGTACTCGGCGGGACCCTCCTGGCCACGCCGCACTCCGTCCTGCCGGAAGGCCAGGAAGTCGCGTAGGATGCGCTCCCGGTTCCTGGCGGCCGTCCTGGCCGTCGCGATGGCGGCGGTGAAATGGTGGAGCACACCGTCCCCGTAGGTGAGCACGTCGCCGTCGCTTCGGAGCAGCGAGAGCGCCCTCGCCGACGCCTGCTCGTACGTCATCCCCAGGGCGCCGTGGCTCATGGGCCACATGTCCACATAGCCCGGATAGAAGAGGTCGTACGTCTCGCGGTTGAAGTACGGGAACCCGCGCGCGTCGAACGCGGCCGCGTTGGCCCGTCCGAACACGTCCATGAGCGCGATCTGCGCCTCGCCGTACCAGGGGTTCTCGGGCGGCGCCGTCGGCGGGAAGAAGTAGGTGGAGTTCCCGCCCATCTCGTGCAGGTCGGCCACGATCTGTGGCCAATACTCCAGGAAGACCGCGGTCTTGCCCCGCGACTCGGGCTGGCTCTGGATGAACAGGTCCCGGTTGAGATCGAACAGATAGTGGTTCACGCGACCGCCCGGCCACGGCTCGTCGTGCTCGGCCGAGTACGTGAGCGGGTCGGGCCAGCGGGAGCGGGCCATGACGTTCTGGACCACGAACCGATTCCGCCCGTCCGGGTTTTCCATCGGGTCGATCAGCACGAGGGACTCTCGGAGGATCAGGTCCACGCCCTCGTCCCCCTGGGCGGCGAGCAGGTGGTACGCCTCTGCCATGGCGGCGCCGGTCGAGCTGATCTCGTTCCCGTGCACCCCGTGCATGAGGGCCGTCACGACCGGCAGCCGCCCGAGGAGCGCGTCGGCCTCGGCGGCGCCGAGCCCACGGGGGTCGGCCAGGCGCGCCAGATCCGCCTTGACCTCGTCCAGCCGCG
>JAHEKN010000152.1 GCA_024638305.1 Gemmatimonadota bacterium
CGGTGATCGTCGACGTGGCCGTCGACCAGGGCGGCTGCGTGGAGACCATCAAGCCGACCACCCACGAGGACCCCATCTACACCGTTGACGGGGTGATTCACTACGGGGTCGCGAACATGCCGGGCGCCGTCCCGCGGACGAGCACGCTGGCACTCACCAACGCGACCTTCCCCTACGTGGCGCGCCTCGCCGGCTTGGGCTGGCAGGTGGCCTGCGCCCGCGACCAGGGTCTGGCGCTCGGCGTGAACATCGTTCGCGGGCACGTGACGTACGAGGGGGTGGCCGAGGCCTTCGGGCTGACCACCCATCCCCTGGAGCGTTTCCTCAGCCCCCCGGTGCGGGCCTAGCCGGTGGCCGCCGACGTGGTTCGCTTCCAGCGGCTGGCCGGGAATCCCGACCTTCCGCTGCCGGAGCGCGCGACCGCGGGAGCCGCGGGATACGACGTCCGCTCGGCAGACCAGGGGTTCGACCTCGCGCCCGGCGCCATCCGCCTGGTGAGCACGGGGCTCACGATGGAGCTCCCGGAGGGAATGGAGTGCCAGGTCCGTCCGCGCTCCGGCCTGGCCGTTCGGTACGGCATCACGATGCCCAACAGCCCGGGGACCATCGATCCGGACTACCGGGGCGAGCTCAAGGTGCCGCTCCAGAACCTGGGACCGGAGTCGGTGCGGATCGAGCGCGGCGAGCGGATCGCGCAATTGGTGTTTGCCCGCTTCGCGTCCCCGGCCGTCGAAGAGGCCCAGCGACTCAGCGCCACCGAGCGGGGCGTCGGTGGGTTCGGGAGCACCGGAACCCGATGAAAAACCGTGCTTTAGCTCGGTCCCCTTCTTGCACCGTCTACGGGCACGCGGTACAATCCGCCACGCCCCGCCAAATGTTTCGCCGCGGGTGCCTGGCCGTACGACGACGTCTCTACCGCTTCCAAAACGAGGACGCATAGGGCCTTGGCACGCTGGTTCTCGACCGGGCGGCTGATCCCGGTCAACGACATCGCGGTCGACCTCGGGACGGCCAACACGCTCGTATACGTGAAGGGCGAGGGCATCGTGATGAACGAGCCCTCCGTGGTAGCCGTGGAAAAGGGCTCCCGCCGGATCCTGGGCATCGGTCTCGAGGCCAAGAGGATGCTGGGCCGTACGCCGGAAGGGATCGAGGCCGTGCGGCCGCTCAAGGACGGCGTGATTGCCGATGTGGACGTGACGGAGATGATGCTCCGCCATTTCCTCACGTCGGTCACGCGCCGCCGGGTGCTCCGCCTCAAGCCACGGGTCGTGGTGGGCGTGCCCTCGGGGATCACCGAGCTCGAGCGCCGCGCTGTCCGGCAGGCGGCACTGACCGCGGGCGCCAAAGCCGTCTACATGATCGACGAGCCCATGGCGGCCGCGGTCGGCGTGGGACTCCCCATCGAGACGCCCACCGGGAACATGGTGATCGACATCGGGGGCGGGACCACCGAGATCGCGGTCATCGCGCTCTCGGGGATCGTGTCCAACACCTCGATCCGGGTGGGCGGTGACGAGCTGGACGCGTCCATCGTGACCTTCCTGCGCAAGAACTACAACCTCCTCATCGGTGAGCCGACGGCCGAGGCGATCAAGATCCAGATCGGCTCCGCGTTCGACTCCGGCGAAGAGCGGGAGATGGAGGTGAAGGGCCGCGACCTGGTGAGCGGCATCCCCAAGACGGTGACGGTGCACTCGCAGGAGATCCGGGAGTGCATCCAGGAGCCGATCCAGGCGATCGTGGAAGCGGTCAAGCGGGCCCTCGAGATCACTCCTCCGGAGCTGTCTTCGGACATCGTGGATCGCGGCATCGTGATGACTGGGGGCGGCGCCCTCATCCGCGGCCTGGACCGGCTGCTGCAGCACGAGACCCACCTGCCCATCCACGTGGACGAGGAACCGCTGACGTGCGTGGTGCGGGGCGCCGGTCGCGTGCTGGACGACTTTGCGAAGTATCGGAGCGTTCTGACCACCTAGACGGTCCAGAGCGTACCGAAGGACCGAACCTCGAGACGAGTTCCGGACGCCCGGCATGCCGGTCTACATCGCTGAACCGCGGGAACCGGACGGCAGGCGACAGCTCGCCGTGGCGGCGGTGTTCGTGGTGCTCGCCCTCACGCTCAACGTCCTGCCACCCGGCGGACAGCGCTGGATTTCGGGCGCCGTGCGCGTCACGGTGCTCGCTCCCTTCCTCTGGACACAGGGGCAGCTCCAGCAGGCCCGGGTCCAGGCGACCGAGGCGACCAACCTCCAGGCCCGCGTCGACTCGCTGGCCACGGCCCTGCTCTCGCTCGGCTCGCTGTCGGAGGAGAACCGTCGGCTGCGGGCCCTCCTCGGGCTCCAGGCCGGCGGGCAGCGGGCGGTCGTGGCGGCGAGCGCGATCCGCTCGGCCAGCCCCGGGTCGGAGGGCACGTTCATCCTGGACAAGGGCCGGAGGAGCGGGATCGAGGCCGGGGATCCCATCCTGGCCTGGGACGGGCTCGTGGGCCTCGTCATCGAGACGCACGAGCAGTCGGCCGTCGGCATGGATTGGACCAACCCACTCTTCCGCGCCAGCGCCATGACGGAGGACGGGACGATCTACGGTATCGTCGAGCCGGTGCCGGGGACGTTCCGGGAGGACGATCGGCTCCGCTTCAACGGGGCGCCCTATTCCTCCAACATCGAGCCGTCCACGGAGATCCAGGCCTCGGGGCTCGGGGGCGTGTACCCCCGGGGCGTGAGAATCGGAACCGTGGATTCGGTGGCCGAGGAGGACGCGGGCTGGCGCAAGAGTTACTGGATCCAGCCGGCGGTGATTCCGGCTTCGGTCACCCACGTGCTCGTCGTGGTGCGGGATGGATCGACGTCGGGGCCGCAGGGTGATCTTCGGATCGACATCGACTCCACGCTGTTCGAGCTCGATGTGCCCACGCTCGACACCACGGGCGGAACCGAATCCGGACCACCGACGGGCGACCGATGACGGGCGGCGGCCGACTGTGGGGCCTGGTCTTCGTGCTGGTGTTCCTTCACCTCGTGCTCAAGGTGTCGCTCGGCGTGGGGAGCGCGGCTCCGGACCTCCTGACGGTCGCGCTGCTCGTGGCCGCGCGGGGCAGCGGGCCACTGGGAGGGAGCGCGGCCGGCTTCGGGTTCGGGCTGCTGGAGGACGCCTTCTCGCTGCTGGCCTTCGGGGCCAATACGGTCGCGATGACGGTCACCGGCGTCGTCGGCGGACTGACGCGGGACCTCTTCGTCGGCGATTCGAGGGCCTTTCAGGTTTCCTATATATTTCTCGGGAAGCTGCTGCGGGACGCGCTCTACTGGGTGCTCGCCGAGCCCGCGGTTCGCGGCTCCTTCGTGGACACCGTGCTCGTCCTGGGCCCCGTGCGGGCTGCATACGCCGCCCTGGTCGGCGTGCTGCTGTTCTCGCTTGCGGGCGTCTGGGGTGAGGAGGAATCGTGAATCACGACCATCCCCACGAGCGCCGCCGCCGGGGCCGTATCGGCGACGGAGTCATCCTCGCCGTGCTCGGACTCCTCGGGCTGGCGTTCTTCCGTGTTCAGGTCCTCGGCTCGGACCAGTGGGCGCTCCAGGCGGAGTCGAACCGCTTTCGGCCGCTGCCGGTCCCGGCGCCCAGGGGGACCATCTATGATCGCACCGGCGAGATCCTCGCCGAAAACGTGCCGGGGTACGAGGTGACCGTGCTGCCGGCTCCGCTGGACTCGATGCGCGCGACCCTGGATCGGCTCCGGCCTTACCTGGACCTTTCGGACCAGCGCATCGAGTCGTTGATGGGGACCGCGCGCCGGTACTTCCGGCAGCCGCTCCTGGTGGACTCCGACGCCCGCTTCGAGGCCGTTTCCGCGCTCGAGGAACGGCGGCCGCTCTTCCCCGGGGTCTTCATCGAGATGCGGCCCAAGCGCCATTATCCCGCCCGGGGGGCGACCGCTCACGTGCTCGGATACGTGGGCGAGATCACGGGGGAGGAGCTGGAGCGCGAGGAGTACACCGAATACGAGCCCCGCATGATCGTGGGCAAGGAGGGCGTCGAGCGGCAGTACGAGAGCGCGCTACAGGGGACCCAAGGGCTCCGAAACGTGGAAGTGGACGCCGTGGGCCGGATCGTGGGTTCCTTCCGGGGCGACCTGGACACGCCAGCCGAGCCGGGGGCCGACGTCACGCTCAACCTGGACCTCGCCCTCATGCAGTGGATCCACCGGGTTTTCCCCGACTCCATGAAGGGGGCAGTGGTGGCGCTCGACGTCGACGACGGTGGCGTGCTGGCGCTCTACTCCAGTCCCACGTTCGACCCCAACGCGTTCGTCGGGGGGATCGAACCGGGCGAGTGGCGGGCTCTGAACGGCGACCCCGCGCAGCCGCTTTACAATCGCCCCGTGCTCGGGGTGTACCCTCCGGCCTCCACGTTCAAGCTGGTCACCGCCGCGATCGGCCTCGAGCTGGGGCTGGTGACGCCCGAGGAGCACATGCCCCAGCGGTGCACGGGCGCGTACCGGTTCGGAAACCGCGTGTATCGCTGCTGGGACCGCGCGGGGCACGGGTCTCTGGACCTCGCGGGGGCGCTCGCCAACTCCTGCGACGTCTACTTTTATCAGCTCGGGCTGCGGATCGGCCTGCAGCGGCTCCTGGACGAGGCCGGACGGCTGGGGTTCCGCGACTCGTGCGGCATCGACCACCCCAGCGAGTCGAGTGGGATCTTCCCGGCGGACGACTCGTTCTGGGAGCGTCGCTGGGGGTACACACCCACCGAGGGTGAAGTGCTGAGCCTGGCGATCGGCCAGGGCGCCAACTCACAGACTCCGCTTCGGGTCGCGCAACTTTATGCCGCGGTTGCGCGAGGCGGCGACGCGCCGGCGCCCCGGTTGCTTCGCCGGGCCGAAGCTCCCGTGAGTTGGAGGCTTGATCTAACGCCGGAGAGCCTCGAGGCGCTCATGGACGGGCTCGCCGCGGTCATGGCGCCCGGAGGGACGGGTTACCTCTCCACCCTCGAGCATTTCCAGACGTGGGGGAAGAGCGGTACCGGTCAGAACCCCTTGGGCCTGGACCACGCGCTGTTCGCGCTCCTAGCGGGACCGCCCGGGCAGCGTCCGGAGATCGCCGTAGTGGCGGTCGTCGAGCACGGGGAGTCCGGCTCGCAGGTCGCGGCGCCGGTCGCCGCCAAGGCGGCCGACTACTACCTGCGCCGCAAGCACGGGATCGCAACCGACTCGATCCAGACCTTGCGTGACCACTACAGGGTCGGGCGCCCGGCCCCCTGGGCTGCTCGGTGACCGACCTCTTCCGCCGCTGGGCGGGCGACACGCAACTGGTTCTGGGTCTCGCCGTCCTCACCCTGTTCGGCGTGGCCATGATCTACTCGGCCGGCGTGCTGAACGATCCGAGCCCGGTGGTGCAGGGGGCGTGGGTCCGCCAGCTCGCGTGGTTCCTGATCGCACTCGTCGGGTTCAGCGCGGTGCGGACGGTCAAGCCGCGCTGGCTCGAGTGGGTCGCCGTGCCCGGATACGTGCTGGCCCTGGTGCTGCTCGCGGCCACGCTGGTGGTGGGGACGGGCGCGGGCACGGCCGCTGGTGTGCAGAGCTTCCTCCAGATCGGGCCGCTGCGGTTCCAGCCGGCCGAGGTGGCCAAGATCGCCACCGTGCTGGTATTGGCGCGCATGCTCGGCGTGCACGAGACGGCCCCCGCCAGCCTTCGCGAGCTGGTGGCGCCCTCGGCCCTGGTGGTGCTTCCGCTCGGCCTGGTGGTGCTCCAGCCGGACCTGGGCTCGGCGCTCGCGTTCGTGGGCATCCTCTTCGCGGTGCTCTTCTGGGCCGGCACGCCGCTCTGGATGCTCGCCCTGCTGGCCAGCCCGGGGCTGGGGTTGATCCTCACCTTCGACACGCGCCTGTGGTCCGTCTACATGCTCGTCGTAGTGGGCCTGCTCTACTTGCTCCGCTACCGACTCTACCTGGTCGAGTCCGTGGCCGTCGTCCTCGCCAATCTCGCTGCCGGCACCATCGCGCTCCCCCTCTGGAGCTCGCTGGCCGACTACCAGAGGAACCGGATCCTCGTGTTCCTCGATCCGAGCGTAGACCCGCGCGGAGCCGGCTACCAGCTCATCCAATCGAAGGTGGCCATCGGCAGCGGCGGCGTGTTCGGGAAGGGGTTCACGGCGGGGAGCCAGAAGCGTCTGGACTTCCTGCCCGAGCAGCACACCGACTTCATCTTCAGCGTGATCGGCGAGGAGCTCGGGTTCGTGGGGACCATGTTGGCGTTGCTCGCGTTCGCGTTCGTCCTCCGGCGCCTGGTGCGCATGGCCGAGAACGCGCCCGACCCGTTTGCCGGTCTCGTGATCTTCGGTATCTTCGGGACCTGGTTGGTCCACATCTTCGTCAACGTCGGGATGACGGTCGGCCTCGTGCCGATTACGGGCATTCCTCTCCCGTTCGTCAGCTACGGCGGTTCGTTCCTGCTGATGTCGTGGATCGCCGCGGCGGTTGCCATCACGGCGATGGAGGAAGACTAGCCGGACCTGCGGCTTCCACAGGGCCGGACGAGCTCCCCGTAACCTGGGATCGTTTTCGTGGCGTGGTTTCGACGCGAGCAAAAACCTCTCAAGAAGTCAGAGCGCCCCGGGGTCCCGAGCGACGTATTCGACAAATGCGCGGGCTGCTCGGAGATCCTCTACCGGGAGCGGCTGCATCAGAACCTCGGCGTGTGCCCGAATTGCGGTCGCCACATGCGGATTCAAGCGGGCCGCTACGTGGAGATCCTGCTGGACGAGGGGTCCTTTCGGGAGCGTGACGCCCACCTCTCCAGCGGAGACCCGCTGGGCTTCGTCGACCTCAAGCCGTACCCGGAGCGCTTGAAGGAGGCCGAGGCCAAGTCGGGCCGCCGGAACGCCGTGATCTCGGGAGCGGGCGAGATCGAGCGGCGGCCGATTCACATCGCGATCATGGACTTCCGCTTCGTCGGAGGTTCGATGGGCTCCGTCGTCGGGGAGAAGATCGCCAGGGCGGCTCGGCGTGCGCTGTCCGAAGGCACGCCTTTGATCGTCGTCAGCGCCTCCGGCGGTGCACGCATGCAGGAGGGCATCTTCTCTCTGATGCAGATGGCAAAGACCTCGGCGGTGCTCGGACGTCTCCACGAGGCCGGGCTGCCTTACGTCTCGGTGCTCACGGATCCCACCACCGGTGGCGTCACGGCGTCGTTCGCCATGCTCGGCGACCTCAACATCGCCGAACCGGGCGCCCTGATCGGCTTCGCCGGTCCGCGCGTCATCGAGGAGACCATCAAGCAAGAACTCCCCGATGGATTCCAGCGCGCCGAGTTCCTCCTGGAGCACGGAATGGTGGACCGCGTCGTCGACCGACGGTCGCTGAAGAAGGAGATCGCCCAGGTCCTCGATCACATGCTCGGACCGGTCGCCGATCGGGACGCGCAGCGGGACGCGGAGCGGACTGTGGAGCGGACTGCGGAGCGGACTGCGGAGCGGACTGCTGAACCGGGGACGGCTCAGGCGGGGGCGGCCGTCGCGGGCCCGGCTCGCAAGCACGCTCCGGTCCAGCCGCCTTCTCAGCCAGAAGGTGGCCCAGCACGGGGTGCGCCGGGCGCAGGAGCGACCGGCCCGCCAGTGGAAGGGCGGCCCATCCCACCGCTGGGCCAGGAATCACCCCGAGGCTGAGCGCCACCGCCGCCGGCTCCCCAACGTGAGCACCGAGGCACGGCCACGAGCGCCCGCATCAGCGCTTGCAGGGGCGCACACCCGAGCGCTCGCCCCCTCCGACCCCATGCTGGAGCGGCTCTTTCCTGAGCTCCATGGATTCGGGGTCAAGTGGGGGCTCGACAAGACCCGCAAGCTCCTCAGAGCCGCCGGCGACCCACTTTCCCGCTACGAGGTGATCCACGTAGCGGGGACCAACGGCAAGGGTTCGGTCAGCGCGATGATGGCTTCGGTGCTGCGCTCCGCTGGCCACCGGGTGGGGCTCTACACCTCGCCACACCTCACCCGCTTCAACGAGCGGTTCCAGGTCGACGGACGCCCGCTCGAGGACGACGTTCTCGTGGCTGCCGCCGACCGGCTGCGGAAGAGCGTGGCTCGGGTGGAGCCCACGTTCTTCGAAGCCACGACGGCCGTGGGCCTCACGGCATTCGCGGAAGCCGGCGTCGACGTGGCCGTTGTCGAGGTCGGCCTGGGCGGGCGTCTGGACGCCACCAACGTGGTCCGCCCGCTGGTGAGCGTGCTCACCAACGTGGGGATGGACCACATGCAGTTCCTCGGCTCCGAGCTCACGCTCATCGCAGCGGAGAAGGCGGGGATCGCCAAGCCCGGCGTGCCGTTCGTGACTGGCGTGTCGGAGCCCGAGCTCAGGGCCGTGGTTCGGGAGCGGGCGGATGCGGCCGGCGCCCTCCTGGTCGAGGTTTCGGCGTCGGAGCTCTCCGCGGTCGACCTGAGTCCCGACCGGACGAGCGCCGACGTGCGCGTCGCCGGCCGGAGGGCGCCGGTACGCCTCAGCGTGCCGCTGGCCGGGCCCCACCAGGCTCTCAACATGCTCCTGGCCGTCCGGGCGCTCGAGCAGCTTCCACCCTCGCTGCGCCCGACCGCCGGGCTCCTCCGCGCCGGGCTGCCGGAGGCGCGCTGGCCGGGACGGATGGAGCGCTTGGAACGGCGC
>JAHEKN010000288.1 GCA_024638305.1 Gemmatimonadota bacterium
TCCCCCGAACCCGATCTGGCCCCGCCCCAACCGCGACTCGACGATCTGCTCGAGCCCGTCGAACGCGCCGCCGCAGATGAACAGGATGTTGCGGGTGTCGATCTGGATGTACTCCTGCTGCGGGTGCTTGCGCCCCCCCTGGGGCGGCACGTTGGCCACCGTGCCCTCGAGGATCTTGAGCAGGGCCTGCTGGACCCCCTCCCCGGACACGTCGCGCGTGATCGACGGGTTCTCGGACTTGCGGGCGACCTTGTCGATCTCATCGATGTAGACGATGCCTCGCTCGCACTCCGCGATGTTGAAATCGGCCGACTGTAGCAGCCGCACCAGGATGTTCTCCACGTCCTCGCCCACGTAACCGGCTTCGGTCAGCGTGGTGGCGTCCGCGATGGTGAACGGCACGTCGAGGATCCGCGCCAGCGTCTGGGCCAACAGCGTCTTTCCCACGCCGGTCGGTCCCATCAGCAAGATGTTGGACTTGTCGATCTCGACCTCGTCGAGGACGCCCTGGTTGTTGACGCGCTGGTAGTGGCTGTAGACCGATACCGCCAGCGCCCGCTTGGCCTCCTCCTGACCGATCACGTAGTCGTCGAGGATCTGCTTGATCTCGAGCGGCGTCGGACTCTGTACGACCGAATCCTGGGCTTCGCGCTCCTCCTCCTCCGCGAGGATCTCGTTACAGAGCGAGATGCACTCGTTGCAGATGTAGACGTTGGGTCCGGAGATGAACTTCTTGACGCTCTCCTTGGACTTTCCGCAGAAGCTGCAGCGTAGGTGGGAATCGGTCGACATGTCTTCTTCCAGTCCGTGGGCCGTTAGCCGTCCGAATCGGCGTCGGTGCCGTCCGCGGGGGCGCTGTCGCTGTCCTTGGGCCGGCCACCGTTCTCACGGGAGACCAGCACCCGGTCGATCAGACCGTATTCCACGGCTTCCGTCGGGCTCATGAAGCGGTCGCGATCGACGTCCTGCGCAATCTGCTCGACGCTCTGCTTGGTGTGCTCCGCCAGCAACCGGTTGAGGCGTTCGCGAATGTCCAGGATCTCGCGCGCCGCGATCTCGATGTCGGCGGCCG
The DNA here is from genome assembly GCA_024638305.1 of Gemmatimonadota bacterium. Taxonomy (GTDB): domain Bacteria; phylum Gemmatimonadota; class Gemmatimonadetes; order Longimicrobiales; family Gaopeijiaceae; genus JAHEKN01. The sequence continues at coordinate 1,073 of JAHEKN010000288.1, forward strand.
TGCCCTGGGTGCCGGAGGAGGGCTGGTGGATCATGATCCTCGAATTGGGCAAGGCGGCCCGCTTTCCCGCTGTTCCCGCCGCGACCAGGATGGCCCCCATCGATGCCGCCATGCCGACGCAGTACGTGGACACGGGCGCCCTCAGATGCTGCATGGTGTCGTAGATGGCGAGCCCGGCGTAGACGCTTCCGCCCGGCGAATTGATGTAGAGGTAGATGTCCCGGTCCGGATCGTCGGCGTCGAGAAACAGAAGCTGCGCGATGATGATGTTTGCGACGTTGTCGTCGATTCCGCTGCCCAGGAACACGATCCGGTCCATGAGCAGGCGTGAGAAGATGTCGTAGCTACGCTCGCCCCGGCTGGTGCGCTCGATGACGTACGGTGGGTAGACCGCCATGCTCAAGGTACTCCGTGGGTAATGGGCTCAGGCCGCTTCGATGATCTCCGACTCCTTCTTCAGGAAGTCGAACACCTTGTCTTCCGTGATCTCACGTTCGAGCGCTTCGATGCGTCCGGCCTTCTGCAGCCGGGCGTAGACTTGAGCAGGGCTTGTGCCATCCTGCTCCGCGATCGCCTCAACGCGAGAGTCGACTTCCTCCTGCGTCGCGCGCAGCTCCTTCAACTCGGCCACCCGCTCGATGACCAGGATACGCTTGACCGCCCGCTCGGCTTCGCCTGAGAGCGCGGTGTGCGCCTCGCGGCGACGTTCCTCGGGTACGTCGGCGTCGGGGCCCCCGAGCAGCGAGTCGATGTAGCGGGACACCATCGACGCGGGGACCTCGAAATGATTGGAGTCGACCACCAGGTCGAGGATCTCGGAGCGTACCCCGGCCTCGGCCCGTCCGTCCGCCTCCTTGCGGAGGTCCTCGCGGATGCGCCCCTCCAGGTCGGCCAAGGACTCGAAATCGCCCAGTCCCTTTGCAAACTCGTCGTCGAGCTCGGGCAGCTCGAGCTCACGACGGGCGACGAGCTGGATGCGCAGGTGCTCCTCCTGTCCCCGCCGCGCTTCGTTGGAGAAGTCGTCTGGGAAGCGCACCCGGAAGTCGTCCACACTTCCGATCTCGAGCGACCGGATGGCCTCCTCCACGTCCGGGATGGCGTCTCCCTGTCCGAGCACGAACTCGTAGTTCTGCGTTTCTCCAGGCTCGCCATTTTCGTCGAGCTGGTGGATCTCGACCGTGACGAGATCCTCCGCTCCGGGCGCACCCTCCTCGCGCGGCGTCCAAGCGCCGTTTTGACGCCGGAGCTGCTCGAGCACGTCACGCACCTGCGCGTCCTCCACGTCGAACTGGGGCCGTTTGACCGAGAAACCGCCCAACCGATTGAGCGAGATCTCCGGTTGGACGTCGAAGTCGATGCTGAACCGGAGGTCCGAGCCGGGCTGGAAATCGACGCCGTGCAGCGACCCCTCGCTGATGGGATGGAGCGATTCCTCGTCGACGGCGCTCCGGTACGCTTCGCGGATGAGCCGCTCGAGCACGTCCTGCTCGACGGCGGGACCATAGCGTTGCTCGATCAAGCCGCTCGGCACGCGGCCCTTGCGGAACCCCTTGAGCTTCAGGCGCCCGCCCAGCTTGCGGAGCGCATCCGAGCGCTCACGTCCGACTGCTTCCGCCGCGACCGTCACCGTGAGGCGTCGTCGCCAGCGCTCGAGCTCCTCGAGCTCGACGGTCATTTCGTTGGATTCGAAGCTCATGTCAGCCAGTCGAGGAACGTGCGATTCTCGTAGAGCCGTTGATGCGAAAGGGGGGACTCGAACCCCCACGGCCCGAGGCCACGGGATCCTAAATCCCGCGCGTCTACCAGTTCCGCCACTTTCGCTCGGGCCGGGAAACACGGGTCGACCAGCGCGACGACGGGCTTCCCTCAAATCCCGGGTCAAGAAAGATAACAGAGCCGCGCCCGGAGTCTCCAGGCGCGGCTCGTATCAGGCGCTCCCAGCCCGCGATCGACCCTCTCCAGGCCGGCCGCGGGGCAGGTGGCGGATCAGCTGGGGATACGGATGTTGATGATCCGCGATGATCCGTCGGCGCGATCCACCACGAAGCGCGCGATCTGGCCAGGCTGTAGGCGGTCGAGCTCACGGCGCACGTCCTCGACCGATGCGATCTCCGCACCGTTGAGCTCCGCGATGCGGTCGAAGCGGGCCATGCCCCGCCGCGATGCCGGCCCGAAGGGCTGCACGTCGAACACGACGACGCCCCGTGCTCGCTGATCGAAGCCGGCCGCGTCCGCCAGGTCGGGCGTCAACTCGCGTAGGTTGATTCCCAGACGATCGACGGTGTGCGCCTCGGACTCCACCGGTGCGGACGCCACGGCCGTACGGTCGTTGATGGGCGCCTCGCCCAGACGCACCTGAAACGTGCGCGGGTCACCATTGCGGACGATCTCGATCGCGACCTCGTCGCCCGGCCGACGGAGCGCAATGAGCTGCTGCAGCCGTGCGGACCGCGCGACTTCCTCTCCCCCGAGGCGCACGATGACGTCCCCCTGCCGAAGCCCGGCGGCCTCGGCCGGCCCACCGGGGGTCACGTCCTGGACCATCGCGCCGAACACGCGATCCAGGCCCGCGGACTCAGCATCCAGCGCGTCGAGGCTGCGCATGCTGATCCCCAGCCACGGCCGGCGGATCTGACCGTATTCGATCAGATCTTCGGAGACCCGCCGGGCGAGATCGATGGGAATGGCGAACCCGTACCCCTGGTAATAGCCGGTCTGGCTCGCGATGGCGGAGTTGATCCCCACCACCTGACCGCGGAGGTTGACCATGGGTCCACCGGAGTTCCCGGGGTTGATCACGGCGTCGGTCTGGATGAAGTCCTCGATGGCCCAGGACGCGTTGCCCTCCGAGAAGGCCGGGTCTCGCTGTAGCTCCCGGTTGATCAGGTTGAGTGGGCGACCGATGGCGCTCACGATGCCGGCGGTCACGGTGTAGTCGAGTTGCGTGCCGCCCCCGAACCCGGGGTTGCCGACGGCCAGGACCCACTCTCCCACGCGGAGCCCATCCGACGTCCCGAACGAGAGTCGGGGAAAGCCCGAGCCGTCCACGCGGATCACGGCCACGTCCGTGGTGGGATCCGTGCCTACGAGCTCAGCCGGATATTGCTGGCCGTCGCTCAGGAACACGGTGATCGACTCGGCGCCGTCCACGACGTGGTTGTTGGTCAGGACGTAGCCGTCCTGGGAGATGAAGAACCCGCTCCCGCCCGAGATCTGGGGTGGGGTGGGCGTCTCCGGGTCGGTGCCCCGACGGCGGTCGAAGAAGAAGTCCTCCAGCGGGCTGCGGGACGCGGTCCGAGCGCGTCGCTCGGTCTGAATGCGAACCACGGCAGGCGTGACTTCCTCGGCAATCCGCACGAAGGCGTCGCTCAGATCGAGCGCAGGCTTCACTTCGGCCTCGCTAACCTGCGGCTCCTCGAGCAGCGCCGGCATGGCGTGCATTCCCGCGGTCCATCCCATTCCGGACGCGAGACCGACGCCGAACAGAAACGCCAGCCCCGCGTAGAGAAGGACCCTCGTCTTGGCCCTGAGTGGATCGAACATTCCGCCTTACCTCCCTACCGATTCACACGCTCCCCCAGGGAGCGGTCGTTGTCGTCGTTATGACGGGCCGCCCCCCGGGCGACCCGTCCGTTGGTACCCGTCCCGTTGCCGCGCGGTCCGGCGTGGCGCGCCCGAGAAGGCCCGCCCCGTCATGCGAGGCACCTGTGATGCGCCGGGCCGTCCCGGCCGTTGCCGCGACGGGGGCCACGGGGGCCAGGGAGCGCGCAAAATGGCGCGCCGCCTGGCCCGGTGCGACTGGCTTCGCCACCGGCTTCGCGGTGGGTCAGGCCTCCTCGTCCACGATCTCGTAGTCGGCTTCGACCACTTCCTCCGCAGCCTCCGGCGCCGCCGCGTCGTCGGCCACTTCGGCCTCATCCTCGGTCTGGACGCCCGCCTCGGCCTGGGCTTCGGCCGCGGCCGCCTGGTACATCTCGGCGCCTGCCGCGCTGAACGCCTGCGCCAGCTCGTCGCGGGCCGCGTTCATGGCCTCCATCTCCTCGGTCTTGAGAGCGTCCTTGCCCTTCTCCAGCGCGGCGTCCAGCCGCTCTTTGGAGCTCGCCGAGACCTTGTCGCCCCACTCGGCCGTGTCCTTCTCCACCTGATAGATCAGCGTGTCCAGTTGGTTCTTGGACTCGACCTGTTCGCGCCGCTTCGCGTCCTCGTCGGCGTGCTTCTCGGCGTCCTTGACCATACGGTCGATCTCCGAGTCCGTAAGCCCGCTCGACGCCTCGATCCGGATCTTCTGCTCCTTGCCGGTCGCCCGGTCCTTGGCCGACACGTGCAGAATGCCGTTGGCGTCGATGTCGAACGTGACCTCGATCTGCGGCATGCCCCGGGGTGCCGGCGGGATGCCGGTGAGCTGGAACTTCCCGATGGTCTTGTTGTCGATCGCCATCTGACGCTCGCCCTGGAGCACGTGGATCTCCACGGTGGTCTGATTGTTCTCCGCGGTCGAGAACACCTCCGTCTTCTTCGTGGGGATCGTGGTGTTGCGTTCGATGAGCGCGGTCATGACGCCCCCGAGCGTCTCGATCCCGAGCGAGAGCGGAATGACGTCGAGCAGCAGCACGTCCGTCACGTCGCCTGTGAGGACTCCGCCCTGAACGGCGGCGCCCACGCCCACGACCTCGTCCGGGTTCACGCCCTTGTGGGGCTCTTTCTTGAAGAAGTCCTTCACGACTTCCTGGATCTTCGGCATCCGCGTGGATCCACCGACCAGGATCACCTCGTCGATCTCGTCCAGCGACAGGCCGGCGTCCTTGAGCGCGGCCTGCATGGGCGGGATGGTGCGCTGCACCAGGTCGTCCACCAGCTGCTCGAGCTTCGCGCGCGACAGGTTGTAGTTCAGGTGCTTGGGGCCCTCCTGGGTCGCGGTGATGAACGGCAGGTTGATGTCCGTCTGCATCGTGGAAGACAGCTCCTTCTTGGCCTTCTCCGCCGCCTCCTTCAGCCGCTGCAGGGCCATCGGGTCCTGGGACAGGTCGATCGCCTGGTCCTTCTTGAACTCGGCCACCAGCCAGTCGATGACCTTCTGGTCGAAGTCGTCACCGCCCAGGTGGGTGTCCCCGTTGGTGGACTTCACCTCGAACACCCCGTCGCCGAGCTCGAGGATCGAGATGTCGTAGGTGCCGCCACCCAGGTCGAAGACCGCGATCTTCTCGTCCTTCTTCTTGTCGAGGCCGTAGGCGAGGGCCGCGGCGGTGGGCTCGTTGATGATCCGCTTGACCTCGAGCCCGGCGATCTTGCCAGCGTCCTTGGTCGCCTGTCGCTGCGCGTCGTTGAAGTAGGCCGGAACCGTGATGACCGCTTGCGTGACCTCGTGACCCAGGTAGTCCTCGGCGGTCTGCTTCATCTTCTGCAGGATCATCGCCGAGATCTCGGGGGGAGTGAACTCCTTCCCCGCGTTGGGCACGTGCACCTGGACACGGTCCTGGCTGTCGCCCCGCACGTCGTAGGGCACCAGCTTGATCTCCTCGGTCACCTCCGACTTCTTGCGGCCCATGAACCGCTTGATCGAGAAGATCGTGTTCTCGGGGTTGGTGATCGCCTGCCGGCGAGCCACCTGACCTACCAGTCGCTCGCCGTCCTTGGTGAAGGCGACCACCGAAGGGGTGGTACGACCTCCCTCCGCGTTCGGGATGACGACGGGCTCGCCGCCCTCCATCACGGCCACGACCGAGTTGGTCGTGCCGAGGTCGATTCCGATGATCTTTGCCATGACGCTCGTTCCTTGTCCCGGCGAGGCGGGTGTTCATTCGGGTGTACGGTGCTGGACAAGGCTTCCCCGGTGCAACGCATGTGCCCGGTGAAATCGCCCGAAAAGCAGCCAAAATGGCTGGTTTTCGGCCCCCGAGGTGCAGATTTGGCAGACCGGAAGCGGCGGTGGGGGCGGCGTGCCGGTCGCTTCGTCTGGTCCCGGCAAGGCGCCCGCGCTAACCTACCGACCGCCGCCGGGCGGGAGGCCCGGACGCCACCCGCCACGCCGGAGGGGATCGTCCCCGATGTTCCCGCTCAAGGACGACAACCCGACCGAGCTGACTCCCTACGTCACCTACGTGCTGATGCTGGGGTGCATCGGGATGTGGGTTCTGGTGCAGGGGGCGGGCATGGACCAGGGGCCGCTGGTCTCATCGGTCTGCTCGTTGGGCGCCATTCCCGGGGAGATCACCGGCGCCCTCGGCGGAGGAGTGGTGGAGCTCGGTCCGGGGATGACCTGCACGCTCGGCGGCGCGACCTGGTCGACGCTGGTCACCTCGATGTTCCTGCACGGGAGCTGGATGCACCTCATCGGCAACATGTGGTTCCTGTGGATCTTCGGTAACAACGTCGAGGACTCGATGGGCCATGCCCGCTACCTCTTCTTCTACATGATTTGCGGGCTGGTCGCGAGCTTCGCGCACATCGCCTCGGAGCCCGCCTCGGCCATCCCCACCGTGGGCGCGTCCGGTGCGATCAGCGGGGTACTGGGGGGCTATTTCCTGCTCTACCCGCGCGCGCGGGTCAAGACCCTCATCTTCCTGCTCATCTTCGTCACGGTGCGCAACCTCCCGGCCGCCCTGTTCCTCGGACTCTGGTTCCTGGTGCAGATCGTGTCGTCGATGGCCCCGGGAGGAGGAGCCGGTGGCGTGGCGTTCTGGGCCCACATCGGCGGCTTCGTCGCCGGGGTCGTGCTCATCAAGCTCTTCGAGCGACCCCAACTCGTGGAGGCCAAACGGCGCGGCGTCGTGCTGGACCGGAGTGAGATTCCGCACGGAGGGTGGTGGTGAGGATGCTCGGCTGGAGCGCTCGGCTCGGCCTAAGAGGCCCCGGATGGTTGGTCAAGGCGCTCTGGCTCGGCGCCGCTCTGTTGCTCTTTACCGGCATGGTCGTGGGTCCCGGCGGCCTCAACACGGAGGCACTGGCCGAGGGCGTCGCGGCCCCGGGCGTTGCCGCGGGCGCACTCCAGAATCCGGCGGGAAATCTCCAGAGCGGGCTCAACGTGGAGCTGGACACGTCACTGGGCGAGAGGATCCGTTCAGCGTTCGGCCTGGTGCTCCTACTACTCCTCGCCTGGGCCCTCTCGATCGACCGACGCAACATCGCCTGGCGTGTGGTGCTCTGGGGGGTCGGGCTCCAGCTCCTCTTCGCCCTGTTCATCCTCAAGACGCCCGTAGGCACCGCCGCTTTCCAGCTCCTCAACAACGTCGTGCTGGCGCTGCTCGCCGACATGGAGGTCGGTGCGCGTTTCATCTTCGGCAACCTGGTATTCAATCTGGTCCCGGTGGGAGAGGGTGCGGCCGGTAGCAACGGCCCGTTCGCGGACACGGGCGCGGTAGCCAACACCGGCGCCTATTTCGCCTTTTACGTGCTCCCGACCATCATTTTCTTCTCGTCGCTGATGACGCTCCTCTACCACCTGGGCGTGATGCAGACGGTCGTGAAGGGCGTCGCCTGGGTGATGCAGCGTACCATGCGGACGTCCGGCGCCGAGACCTTGTCGGCTGCCGGCAACATCTTCGTGGGACAGACCGAGGCGCCCCTCCTGATCAAGCCGTTCGTCGAGGGAATGACGAGGTCGGAGCTCATGGCGGTCATGACCGGTGGGTTCGCCACCGTGGCGGGCGGAGTGCTGGCTGCCTACGTGGGGATGCTGGCCGGGGTGTTTCCCGACATCGCCGGGCACCTCATGGCCGCCTCGGTCATGTCGGCGCCGGCCGCACTGGTGGTCGCCAAGCTGATGTACCCCGAGACCGAAACGTCGCAAACGTCGGGGTCGCTGGACGTGGACGTCGAGCGCCCGGACGTGAACATGATCGAGGCGGCCGCCCGCGGAGCGGGCGAGGGCTTGCACCTGGCTCTGAACGTGGGCGCGATGCTGCTCGCGTTCATCGCGCTCGTGTACGTGTTCAACGGGATTCTGGGGTGGGCGGGCGGCCTGGTGGGCTGGGAGGGACTCACACTCGAGATCATCCTCGGATGGGTGCTGGCGCCGCTAGCCTGGATCATGGGTGTGAGCTGGGCGGACGCCACGACGGTGGGGTCGCTGCTCGGGGTAAAGACCGTCCTGAACGAGTTCGTGGCGTACCTGCAGCTCGCCGGCATCATGGGAGACGCCGCGCCACTGAGCCCGCGGTCGGCGATCATCGCCACCTACGCGCTCTCCGGGTTCGCCAACTTCTCATCGATCGCGATCCAGATTGGCGGGATCGGCGGCATCGCACCCTCGCGCCGCAAGGACCTCTCCCAGCTCGGGCTCAGGGCCATGATCGCGGGATCCATCGCCGCGTTCCTCACGGCCACGGTCGCGGGCATGCTTCTGTGACCTGCGCGGGACGGGCGGGGTGACCGGTCCCGACGTCGCGGGCGCCGTAGAGACGCTGCGCCGCTCGGGCGGCCCCGTGTGGGACGGACGGCCGCCGCATGTCCATCTGGTCCTGGGATCGGGGCTGGGGGCGCTGGCCGCCCGCGTCGCAGACGCAGTCTCGGTTCCGTTCGCGGACCTCACGGGGTTCCCTGGGGCGGGCGTCGTGGGGCACGCGGGCGAGTTCCTCCTGGGTCACCTGGCCGGCCGCCGGGTGCTCGTGCAAGCAGGCCGCTTCCACTTGTACGAGGGGCACGCGGAGGAGGTCGTGGTGGCTCCGGTGCGCATCGCCCGCCGCCTCGGGGCGCCGGTCACGGTTCTCACCAACGCGGCCGGAGGGATCGATCCGCGGATGGCTCCGGGGGACCTGATGCTCATCGACGACCACATCAACCTGATGTTTCGCCACCCCCTTTCCGGACCAGTCCGGGTGGGCGAGACCCGATTCCCCGACATGAGCCGGCCGTACGACTCCGACCTGCAGGCTGCCGCGCTCGCGGCCGCGGCCCGCTTGGGGTTACGGATCCACCGGGGCGTCTACGCCGGGATGCTGGGTCCCAGCTACGAGACGCCGGCCGAGATTCGCATGCTGCGATCGTACGGTGCCCATGCCGTGGGGATGTCCACGGTTCCCGAGGCCATCGTCGCCACCGCCGGCGGGGGTCGCGTCCTCGGATTCTCATTGATCACGAACAAAGCGGCAGGTCTGGGGGGTGCGCTGGACCACAGCGAGGTGGTACAGGTGGGGCGTGAAGCCGGGGCTCGCCTGGGCACCCTGATCGAGGAGGTCGTGGGAGGGCTGGAGGGCCCGTAGGCTGTTCGCTTCCGGCGCTCGCTACCGGCGCTCGCTTCCGGCCGCGCTACGGGTAGCGCTGACGCCAGTGGATGGAGCGATATCCCAGAGCGGCGCCGCCACCGGCCCCGAGGAGCGTGCCCACGACTCCGGCGCTGATGACGATGGCGCTCCCGCACCCGCCCCCCGTCTGGCACGTGAGCTTGTCGTAGAAGTAGCCCATCCCGAACCCCGCGGCAGCGCCGAAGGCCGCCCCGGTGATAAGCGTACGCCGGGTATCCCGCTCGCGTACGGCCAGTCGCTCGACCAGTGCGGGCGTGACCTCCCAGCTCTGGGCATCCTCCAGCACGCTCAGTAGATCGCGAGTGGCGGAAACCACCCGTCCGTCCTCGATGCTGATCCCCGGGGCCAGCAAGCGCACGTGCTGCCCCGGTCGCAGCGCCTCGACCACCTCTTCGACGGTCGGGCCCTGTGCGGCCACCTGAGCGGCGGCGTCAGTGGGGAACGGCAGGCCGAGGGTCAGCCCGAGCAGGGCCGCCAGCGCGCGCGCCGACTGGCGGCCGACCCGATGGCCACACCAGCCGTCACGCCAGCGGTCACGCCGAGCGCTGCCGCGACGGCCTTCATCGGGCGGCCCCGACCCCCCAAGCGCGCGCTTCATAGGGGGGGTCATCGCGTGAATATCAGCAGGACGCCGTTGCCGACGTTACCGCCCTGGAACCGCGTCCGCGCCTCGATGGGTGGCACGAACTGGATGCGGTCGATCGTGACCGGATCGAGCAGCCCGAGGGTGCGTCCCGCCGCGGGAATGAGCACTCCATTCAGGATGACCTCGACCATGCTGCAGTCCGCTCCGCCGCGCCTCAGCGTCTCCACGCACAACTGCCCGTCCGCGGTCTCGGCGACCCGCAGACCCGGGACGTTGGCGACGCGGAGCAGCGAAGCGAACGTCGGGGTTCGGTGGACCACCGCGTCAACCATGGCGCGGGTCATGCCGTCGAAACGGAAGCCCGTCCGCACGGCCTCCTCCTGGGGGCTGGTGCGGGCCGTCACCACGATAGGCGGCAGCTGGAAGACTTCCTGGGCTAGCGGGAGCTCGATGTGGAGGGTCTCGCCACTCTCCACAAACAGGGAATCGACCCTACTGCCGTACGCGCCGTGCTCCGCTTCGACCACCACGACGCCGGCCGGGATGCCTCGCAGCCGGATTGCACCGTCCTCGTCCGAGATACCGGCTACCTGGGTGCCCCGGACGCGCACCGAGGCATCGGCCACGAAGGATCCGGTGCCGGCGTCGACCAGGGTGGCCACCAGTGTCACAGGCTCGGTCACGGCGAGATACAGGTCCTGGGGGAGGGGCCCGGCACCCGCGGGCAGTGTCACCAAACGGCCGCTCACGTCGCCCCATACGGCCTGGAGGCCCAGATCCTCGTCTGTCGGACCGCAGAAGCGGAACTCGCCGAAGTCGTCGGTCTGGACCACCTCCGGCGGCCCGCGTCGCCGGGCGCGGTGGAGCAGGACGGGCACGCCCGCCACGGGGTTCTGCGTCAGCAGATCGCGGACGACTCCTCCCGTCGAACGGGTGTCCGACCCGCACCAGGCGGTGAGGAGGGTCTCGCGCGAAGGGGCGGCCAGCCGCAGCCGAGTGGTCACGCCGGCGCGCACCTCGGCCGAGGCGAGCGGTAGGCTTGCCCCGAGCACCTGCATCCTCACGTGGAAGACCGTGACCTGATGCGTGCCCTCCGGCACCTCGGCGAGCGTGAACCTGCCCTCGGCGTCCGTGGTGCTCTCGATGTCCGTCCCCAGCACGGCGACCACGGCGCCCGCGAGCGGGGCTGCGACAGTGCTGTCCACCACGATCCCCGCGATCGACCCGGTCTCCTGTGCGGCCACTTCGGCAGGGGAAGACGAGACGGCCGCCAGCACGACGATCAGCGACGACGCGACAGCGAGCGGCATCCGGCACGCGGGTCCGATCGGGAACCCCTTCGGCCTCGCGGGCGCGGTCCCGGGCGCGGTCCCGGGCGCGGTCCCGAGCGCGGTCCCGAGCGCGTCGGCCGAGCGTGCTCGCCTCATTCCGGCATCCTCGTGAAGTGATCGATGGGCCCGTTTCCCCGTCCGAGACCGGGCGCCCGGCCAATGGCGTCGGTCACGAACCGGATCGCGACCCGCGTCGCCTCGACCACCGGCAGACCGCGACCGAGAGCCGCGGCAGCGGCAGCCGACAACGTACACCCGGTCCCATGGGTGTGCCGCGTCGCATGCCGAATGTGCTCGAACCGGTGAACCGACGCTCCATCGTAGAGGACATCGGTCATGCGGTCGTCGATGTCGGGGTCTCCGCTTTGCCGGTGCCCGCCCTTCACCAGGGCGGCCGCGGCACCCATGTCTACGAGCATCCGCGCCGAATCTTCCATGTCGGCGTCCGACTCGATCGCGCGACCGACCAGAATCTCGGCCTCGCGCAGGTTGGGCGTGACCAGGGTCGCCCGGGGAATCAGCCGCTCGCACAGGGCCCGCTCCGCGCCGGCATCGAGGAGCCGATCCCCGCTGGTCGCCACCATGACGGGATCGACCACGAGGTTGGGCAGGAGCCCGGCGCCGGCCAGGTCCGCCACCGCCTGCACGTGGCCGGCGGTGCCGAGCATTCCCGTCTTCACCGCCGCGGGGGGCAGATCGGACGTCACGGCCAGGATCTGCGCTCGCAGCACGTCGACCGGGATCATGTGGACGGCGGTTACGCCCTGCGTGTTTTGCGCCGTGACCGCGGCGATCGCGCTGGTGCCGAACACGCCAAACTGATGAAAGGTCTTGAGGTCGGCCTGGATGCCCGCTCCTCCCCCGCTGTCGCTTCCCGCGATGGTCAGCGCGACGGGCGGAGGCCCGTTCGTCGATGCTGGCATGGTCCCCTACCTTCCCGCTTTCGTGTCCGCCCGCCGCCGGCCGATGTCGGATCGATCCGGCCCCGGCCCCACGACGCAGGAGGAAGGTAGAATCCGCGAACCCGAGCGGGAACCGCGGGGCGACACCCGGTCTCCGGGAGACGCGCCTCCGGCCAGCCGGCCGCTATCGGCCGCCGAAAGGACCTTGATCCGGAAGCTCAGCCGCCGTCGCGAGCGCGAGCGCACCGGCTTGACCGTCGTCGAAGGGGTGCGGTGTGCGCGGGAGGCGCTGTCTGCCGGTGCCAGCGTACGTCTGGCCGTGGTCGCACCCAGGTTGGCGACGCTGGCTGGCGGGTCCGAGCTGGAGACCCGCGTGCGGATGATGGCGCCGGTCGGAGACACCACGGACCGTGAGCTCGGGTCGCTTTCCGACGCCGAATCGCACCAGGGCGTGCTGCTGGTCTGCGCGTGCGAGCGCCGGCCGTTGTCCGAGCTCGACACCGCCGGCCGGTACGTGGTCCTCGACGGGGTGCAGGACCCCGGCAACGTGGGCACCCTCATCCGCTCGGCGCACGCGTTCGGGCTCGACGGCCTCATCGCCCTGAAGGGGACCGCGGACCTCTGGAGCCCGAAGGTGCTCCGCGCCTCGGCCGGGAGCGCCTTCCACCTCGCGCTCGCCGTGTCGACGGCCACCGAGTTGGTGGACTGGGCGCGCCGGGGCGGCCTCGGCCTGAAGGTTGCGGAAGCGTCCCGGGCCAGGGCGCCGATCCCGTCCGTCGGATGTGGTTGGGCCCTCGTCATCGGAAACGAGGGGTCCGGCGTCGGGGAAGCCATTCGCGAGGCGGCGGACCTGACCGTGGGCGTCCCCATGGCGGGAGGAGCGGAGTCGCTCAACGCGGCCGTGGCCGGATCGATCCTCATGTACTTGTTCACGAGAGGGGGCATGGAACGGGGAGACACGACGTGACAGAACCCTGGAGCTCGGTGGTGGTGGCGGGCCTGTTCGGGCTCATCCTGGGGTCGTTCCTCAACGTCTGCGCGTGGCGCTGGCCGAGGAGCGAGTCGGTGGTCTCCCCGCGGTCGCGCTGCCCCGGGTGCGAGACGCCGCTCATCTGGAACGACAACATCCCGGTGATCTCCTGGCTCCTGCTGCGGGGTAGGTGCCGCACCTGCCAGGACCCGATCTCGGTTCAGTACCCGCTCGTGGAGCTGGCCACCGGCCTGGTCTGGGCGGGCATGGTCTACCACGAGGGCGTCGTGTTCGAGGCCGTGCGGGGCGGTCTCTTCCTCACCGTCCTCCTCGGGATCGCCCTCACCGACGCCCGCGAGTACATCATCCCCGACGAGTTCTCCGTCGGCGGTGCCGTGCTGGGTTTCGGGGCCTCGTTCATGCCAGGCGGAATCGGGTGGGAGCAATCGCTGCTCGGAGCCGCCGTGGGGTTCTTCCTGCTCTGGGGCGTCGCGATTGTGGGCAAGATCGCCTTCAAGAAGGAGGCGATGGGCGGGGGCGACATCAAGATGATGGCGTTGATCGGCAGTTTCCTCGGGGTGGCCGGTGTACTCCTGACTTTGTTTCTGGGAGCGCTGCTCGGCTCCGTCGTTTTCGGGCCCATCTCATGGAAGACCGGGAAGCTCGTGCCGTTCGGCATCTTCCTGTCGCTCGGTGCGGCGCTTACCTACGTGTGGGGGCCGGATTTCCTCGAGTGGTACTCGACCGCGATCCTGGGGATGGCGCGCGTGTCCTGAGGGGATCTGGGGCCGGTCGGCATGGGAGCCTCGTGTAGGCCCCGTCGGTCCCCCCGGTAGCGGAGATCGGGCTCCTTGGCGAGTTTTGCTCAGCCCTCCATACAATCGACGCCTCGCGGCGAGTCGGACCTCGAAGCCAGCAGATGAAAACACGTGAATACGCACGTCCGGCTACCGCCGCGGCCGGACCGCCCAGGACCGCCCCCCGGCTCGCTCACGCGATCGCCTCCATGGTAGCCATGGGGCTCGCCTTGCCAGTGGCCCTCGCAGTCGCTGCCAACCCGCTCACGGGGCAGGGGCTCCAGTCCCAGGGGGAAGGCGGTGACCCGAGAGCTCCTCGCGGCTCAGCCGAGGCCACCGCCGTGCGCGTTGCCGCGCCTCCCATCGTGGACGGGCGGCTCGACGACGCCGCTTGGCGAGACGTTCCCGCCATGGCCGACTTCATCCAGCGCGAGCCCCGCGACGGTCGACCAGCCACCGAAGCCACCGAGGTGCGGGTCGTATACGACGGGAACGCCCTGTACGTGGGGGTCTGGGCGTTCGACAGCGAGCCCAGCCGGATCGTATACGGAGAGGCCATCCGCGACTACGAGGTTGCGGAAAGCGACTACGTGCTCTTTGTCATCGACACCTACCGCGACGAACAAAACGGGTTCGTCTTCGGCACGACTCCGGCGGGCATCGAATACGACGGCCAGGTGGCCAATGAGGGCAGCGGGGGCGGTTTCTTCCTGGGCGGTGGCGGCGGGAGCCAGCGTCGGCGCTTCCAGGCCGGAGCCGGGGACGGGTTCAACAAGAATTGGGACGGGAGCTGGACCGTGGCGACCACCACGGACGAGCGTGGCTGGTATGCCGAATTCCGGATCCCGTTCAGCACACTGCGCTACGGAGCGGACAACGCGGCCTGGGGCTTCAACGTGGCCCGACGGGTGCGCCGACTCAACGAGGAGTCGTTCTGGGCGCCGGTGCCCCGCGAGTTCAACCTCTATCGGCTCAACTTCGCCGGCGAGCTGGACGGAGTGGATCCGCCGTTCCGCCGACTTGCGTCGGTCACGCCCTATGTGCTGGGCGCCACGTCGCGCGACTACCAGGCGGGTGAGACCGGCTTCGGCAGCGACGCCGAATTCGGCGGGGAGGCCAAGTTCCAGGTCACCCAGGGACTCACGCTCGACCTGACGGCGAACACGGACTTCGCGCAGGTCGAGGTGGACGATCAGCAGGTCAACCTCACGCGGTTTTCGCTCCTGTTTCCCGAGAAGCGGCCGTTCTTCCTGGAGAATGCGGGACTCTTCGCGGTGGGCGCCGGTGGGGCCGATCTGTTCTTCAGCCGCCGAATCGGGATCTCGGGTGGGCAGCCGGTGCCGATCCAAGGCGGCGGCCGGCTTTCGGGAAAGGCGGCGGGACTGAACGTGGGGTTGCTCCATATCCGCACGGACGGGCTCCGTGTGGGAGGGGAGGTGGTCCAGCCGGAGAACGCCTACTCGGTGGTCCGTCTGGCCCGGGAGCTTCCCAGCCGCTCACGCGTTGGCGGGATCGTCGTCGACCGGAGCAGCGACGTCGACGGGGACTACAACCGGACGTACGCCGTGGACGGTCGCGTGGGCGTGGGAGACGCGCTGACCGTCAGCACATTTCTGGCGCGCACGGAGACGCCGGGATTCGACGGGCCGGACCACGCCTGGGACGTGACGGCCGGCTGGACCAGCAACAGTGTGCGCGCGACCGTGACGGCCCGTGAGATCGGTGAGGATTTCAACCCCGAGGTGGGATTCCTCCCGAGGGACGGACACCGGTATTACCAACTCTTCGGCATGTACTACATCCGACCGGAGTCCGGCCTCCGCGAGATTCGCCCGCACATATCGTACTTCACCTACCGGAGCCGCCGAACAGGCCTCGAGCGAGGCTTCGAAGAGAGCAGTCGCTGGCACGTGGACTCCCACTGGCAATGGCCGTCGGGGGCCGAGCTCCATACCGGCGGGAACTACGTGATCGAGGGGCTCGACCAGCCGTTCGAGATCCGGGGAACCGACGTGACCGTGGCGCCAGGCCACTACGAGGGGTGGGAGACGGTCCTGGTATTCAACTCGGACCGCTCGGCCAGGTTCGTGCTCGACACCCGCGCGGAGTTCGGGAGCTTCCTGTCGGGAACACGGCGAGGAGCCAACGCCACGGTCACGTTCCGGCAGAGCGAGCGCTTCAGCACCGGCATCCGCCTCGAGCACAACGACGTGTCCCTGGCGGAGGGCAACTTCACCACGACATTGGCCGGCGTGAACTTCGGCTACTTCTTCACGCCGCGGATCTACTTACAGTCGACCGTGCAGTACTCGGATCAGATCGACACCTGGTCGGCCAACGCGCGCTTCGGCTGGCTCAACACGGCCGGGACGGGGCTCTTCATCGTGTACAACGAGACGCAGGGGATCGAGGACCTTTCGGGGCCGCTCGGCCGCTCGCTGATCCTCAAGTTCACGCGGCAGTTCAACCTCCTGGGGGGCTAGCCCGAGGCTCCGGCGATGGCGAGGTGGCCCGAGGGAGCGTAGAGCCGCCCCCCCCGGCGTCCTCTCTCAGGGATCCGAGCAGTCCCGCTGATATCCGCAGTTCGGACAGATCACCTTGCAGTGGCGGTCGTACATCGCCGCGCCGCATCGCTCGCAGGTGATCTCCTCGGTGCGGGACGCCGAGTCCCGGACCGGAGCCCGCGCCGGGGCCGGAAGCGGGTCGGGGCTGCCGCCACCCCAGGCGCCGCCCTTGCCGCCGCCCTTGCCGCCGCCGTTACCACCGCCCGTTTCGGCACCCGACCCCTCGTTCATCCGCCGTTCTCCACCGGCCCCGGGTCGACCCGCCCGATCCCCTGCGCCAGGTACCGCCGCGACAGATCGTGGTAGTGGCGGGCGCTCCGCCCGATCCAGGCCGCGGCCGACCCCTCCAGGGTCTTCTTGACCTGTGCCGGCACGCCCGCCACGACGCTCCGGTCGGGGATCGCCGCTCCCTCCTTGACGACGGCTCCGGCAGCGATGAGGCATTCCGCACCGATCACTGCCTCCTGTAGGACCACCGCGTTCATGCCCACCAGGGAGCCCCGACCGATCCTGCAGCTCTCGAACTTCGCACCGTGGCCCACCGTGACCTCGTCCTCCACGACGGTCGGCCCCCAGTCCCCCACGTGAACGACGCAGTTGTCCTGGATGCTCGTCCGCGCGCCGATCACAATGCCGTTCTGCGGGTGATCGCCTCTCAGCACCGCGCCGAACCAGACCGACGAGCCCGGCCCGATCGTGACGTTGCCGATCAGGACCGCGGACGGAGCCAGAAAGGCGTCGGCGGCAACGTCGGGTCGTGCCCCCTCGAAGGGGAGGATGATCGCCATGGTGTGTGCGCTCCGATGTGCCGGTCGGGCTGGAGGTCGGGCGCGCCCAGGATACGCACGCTGGACCCGGACTGCCACGGGTGGCGGCGGCGCCGCGCGGGCACCGGGGGCACCGTGTACAGTGCGTGCGGTCCGGGTGGCCATCCCGTATGATCGGCGCCGACCTCGGAGCCGCGGGCCGATCCCCCGGCCGCGCAAAGTAAGGGAGAGCGAGCGCTGAACGCGGACCCCACCACGTTGCTCGTCCTCTTCGCCGTGGGTTCGCTCGCCGGCACTCTCAACGTGGTCGCGGGGGGCGGCTCCATGTTGACCCTCCCCACGCTCATCCTGGTGGGCCTCCCGCCCACGGTAGCCAATGGCACCAACCGGGTGGCGCTCCTCATGCAGAACACGGCGGCCATCGAGAGCTTCAGGCGCCACGGTCTCGTGCAGTGGGGCTGGATACGCCAAGCCGCCCTCCCCGCCGCCCTGGGCGCCGCACTGGGCGCCGCCGTGGGCGTGAGCATGGGCGACCTGGCCTTCCAGCGACTGTTGGCCGTGGCCATGCTCGCCGTCGCGCTCTGGATGATCGCGGGTCCCGGGATGGCCACTCAGACGGGAGAGGTCCTGGACTCAGATAGGTTCCCGCTCGGACGGGCTGGGCTCACCTTGGCCTTCGTGGCCACGGGCTTCTACGGTGGGCTGGTGCAGGTTGGATTGGGCTTCATCGTTCTGGCCATCGTGGCCGGCGCAGGAATGGACCTCGTCCGCGGCAACGCCCTCAAAGTGGTGGTCGCCTGGGTGTTCCACGTCCCCGCGATCGCGATCTACGCGGCGAGCGGCATGGTCGATTGGCGGCTGGGCGCTACGCTCGGCGTCGGCACCGTATGTGGCGGGCTATTCGGAGTGCGCCTGAACGTGCTCAAGGGCCAGGCCTGGATCCGCCGTGTGGTCGTCCTGGCCGTGGTGGTCCTGGCGATCCGGCTCCTGGTGGGCTGAGGGTCGACCCGACCCCTTCGCCTGCTGCTCCGGGCGCCCTCGGCTCACGCGGCCTCGTCGCCCTCGGAGCCCTTGGTCAGGCGGAGGCGCGCCCGCAGGACCTGGGTGTCAGACGCCTCCAACACCTCGATCGTACAGTCGGCCAGCTCCAGTCGCTCGCCCACCTCTGGGACGTGTCCCAGCTCTTCCAGCAGCAACCCGTTGATGGTGCGATGCTCGAGGTAGGGCAGCGGGACGTTGTACGCATGGTGGATCTCCCGGAGCTCCGTGTTGCCGCTGACCACGATCTCGCTCCGTCCCACCCGGACAAGGAGCTCCTGCTCCTCGTCCGTTTCGTCGTGGATCTCGCCCACCAGCTCCTCGAGCACGTCCTCGAGAGTGACCAACCCGTCGGTACCGCCGAACTCGTCGGCGATGATCCCCATGTGGATGCGACGCGCCTGGAAGTCGCGCAGCAGCCGCGTGAGCGGGACCGAGCCCGGCACGAAGAGCGGGTCGCGGGCCAGGCGGGACAGGGGGACTCCGCGGTGCCCGGCCACGTAGGCCTGGTAGGCCTCGCGGACGTACAGGATGCCCGTAACGTCGTCGATGCTCTCGCCGTACACGGGCACCCTGGAATATGGAATCGTCTTCACCTGGTCGATGATCTCGCCCAGCGTGAGCGAGTCCTCCCACGCGAAGATCGCCACGCGCGGCGTCATCACGTCCCAGGCCTTGCGCTCGTCCAGTCGAAAAGCCCGTTCGACCAATTCGCGCTCGTCTTGCCCCAGCACACCCTCCTCCTCACCGAGATCGGTGAGGTCCTTGAGCTCCCGCTCCCCGGGGGCCGCTCCTTCCTGGCCGTCCTGCCGGTCGAGGATCTCCCCGATCCCGCTGACCGGGAGGAGGATCGGCCGCACCACTCGCTCCAGTCGGAGCAGCATGGGCGCCGCCGACAGGGCAAGGCTCACCGGCCGGCGGGCCGCGAGCACCCTGGGCAGCACTTCGACCAGGAAGACGATACCCACCGCAACGCTCGGGATCGCGATCCAGGCCCCCGCCAACCCCCAGACCTGCACCGCGGCGGCCACCATGATCCCGGCGGCCCCGATGTTCAGGATGACTTTGCCGAAGATCAGCGCGTGACGGACCGCGTCCGGCCGTTCATGGAGAGCGGCGAGCGCTTCCGAGCCGTCGAACCCCTCCTCGGAGACCGTCCGCACGTGTGACGCTGATACCGCAAACACGGCCGTCTCGGCCGCCGACAGGATCGCCGACAAGAGAAGGAGAAGCACGAGCACGATCGCAGCGCTCGTCAACATGGGACCCCCGGGATTCCGGTGGGCCGGAGCGAGTGAGCCCCCGCGCGAGGGGGGCAAGGTGAGAAAGGTGGGTTCGGAGGTCGGTCGTTGCTACTCGGAGGGTCTACGTCCATTCCTTACTTTCCTCGATCAACTCGGCCACCACGTCTTGCTGCGAGCGCCCATCGGCCTCGGCCTCGAAGTTGATCACCACACGATGCCCCAGCACGCCCGGGGCCACCTCGCGAATGTCGTCGAACGTGGGCAGCGGCTGTCCCCGCGACGCAGCCAGCGCCTTCGCGCCGAGGATCAGGAACTGCGCCGCGCGCGGGCCGCCACCCCACGCCACGTACTTCCGGATCAATTCCGGTGCCAGCTCATCCTTCGGACGTGTCGCACGCGCCATGCGGACGGCGAACTCCACGAGGGATGGAGGCGCGGGGACGCGCCGGACCAGCCCCTGCAGCTCGATGAGCTCGGCGGCGCTTAGGATGGCGTCGAGTTTGGGAAGGTGCTCTCCCGTGGTCTGGCTCACCACCGCCTCCTCCTCGGAACGGCTCGGGTAGTCCATGCGCAGCTCGAGCATGAAGCGGTCCATCTGCGCTTCCGGAAGCTGGTAGGTGCCTTCCTGCTCGATGGGGTTCTGCGTTGCGAGCACGAAGAACGGCGGCTCGAGCCGATACCGCTGGCCTGCTGCGCTCACCGTGCGCTCCTCCATCGCCTCGAGCAGCGCCGATTGGGTCTTGGGCGGGGTGCGGTTGATCTCGTCGGCGAGGACGATGTTGGCAAAGATGGGCCCCTTCACGAAGCGGAAGACGCGCTTGCCGGTGACACGGTCCTCCTCGATCACCTCGGTCCCCGTGATGTCCGTGGGCATCAGGTCCGGGGTGAACTGGATGCGGCTGAACTTCAGGTCCAGAACTTCCGCGACCGAGGAGATCAGCAGCGTCTTGGCGAGTCCGGGGACACCCACGAGGAGCGTGTGTCCGCCCGCCAACAGGGAGACGAGCACCCCGTCGACGACGTCGCGTTGACCGACGATGCGCTTGGCGACCTCGGCGCGGAGCGCGTCCGCGGTCTCCTCGGTTTGCCGAAGCAGGGCGACATCGCGGTCCTGCGTGAGGGCGTGGGCTGGGGCTGTCATCGAATCGATTCTAGTCCTGAAGGAAGGTTCGCCGGGCGCGTCGGTCCGAGTCTCACGAAAAGAAGGAGAGCGAGCAATTCCGGTGCTGGCCGGCGAGGGAAGAATCGACTGTGAGGAACCGGCGTGAGTCAGTGGCTTGGGACGGCCAAAAGTGTTGTCTGCACGGGCCTTCCGTCAAGCCGAACCGTTGCTTGCGAAATTTTTCACAAGCGCCTACATTTCGCAGGCTCAGGACCTTGAGGAGGGTTTGTCGCGAATGAGCGCGCCCGACCGGGACCCCGGGGAAGCCTCCCGGAAAGCGATGGTCGGACAGGGGCGATACCTCGGCTACGGTTTGGCCGCGGCGATGTCTACGCTCCTGTTCTTCCTGATCGGACTCTGGTTGGACGGGAAGCTCGGAACCACCCCCTTCCTCACCTTCGGTGGGGCGTTTTTCGGGGGCGCGGCAGGGTTTTACAACCTGTACGTCCACCTCGTGGTTGAGCCGGAGCACTCGGATGAAGAGGAGGTCCGGTGAGACAGACCTGGGTGTTCGCCGCATTCGCGCTCGGACTGGTCGCCATGGTGTTGTTGGTGGCGCGACCGCTCCTGGGCGCCAGCGGTTGGACGGCCCTTGCCGTCGCGGGCATGGTCGGGTGGTCGGCCCAGGTGGCGCTCCGCCTGCTGCTGACGCCCTGGCGTCGTGACGCCAAGCAATTCATGAAGGCGATCGCCGCCGGCGCCATCGGGCGCATGCTCGTGGTGGCCGTGGCGATCGTTTGGGTGGCGGTGCGGGGACATGCCCACCCGGTGCTGTTCCTGATCGGGCTGGCCGGGTTCCTGTTCGTCCTACTCATGCTGGAAGCGTTCATGGAGAACTCGAAGCGGTTTCGCACGTCGGAGCCGCGACACGCGGAAGACGGCGACGCGGAGTCGGACGCGGGCGAGGACGTCCCCGGATCTGCACGCAGTCTGGCGCACGGATAGATGCCGCTCATTCGCTGGATCCAGGCGGCTGCCGGCCAGGCGGGGCAGCACGCCGAGGAGGCCGCTCAGGCCGCCGAGCACGGAGCCGAGGCGGCGGGACATGCCGAGGGCGTGTTCGACCTCGGGGCGACGCTCGGACACCACATCCTGAACTCCCCGGAGTACGAGCTCCCGTTCGCTGCGTTGCCGCTTCCTCATTTCGCACCCGTCGAGATTGCCGGCATCACGTTCGATTTCTCGTTCTCCAAGCATTTGGTCCTGCTGCTCCTGGCCGCGGCGCTCACGCTGCTGATGGTGACGTGGGTGGCGCGGGTCGTCAGCAGGGACGTGGAGAAGGCGCCGTCGGGATTTGCGAATGCGCTCGAGGCGCTGGTGGTGTTCTTCCGCGACGACGTCTGCAAGCTCAGCATCGGACATGGTTACGAGAAGTTCACGCCCTTCGTGCTGACGCTGTTCTTCTTCATCCTGAACATGAACCTCCTCGGGTTGGTGCCCTGGGGCGGCAGCGCCACCGGCAACCTGTCGGTGACGGCGGCCCTGGCGGTGATCACGTTCTTCGTGGTGGAGGTGTCGGGGTTCCTCAAGCTGGGACCCATGGGCTACGCCAAGACCATCTTCTTCATTCCGCCGGGGACGACGGGCATCTGGAAGGTCGTCATGCTCCTCGTCATGACCCCGGTGGAGTTGATGTCCAAGCTGACCAAGCCGTTCGCGCTGGCCATCCGTTTGTTCGCCAACATGACCGCCGGGCACATGCTGATCTTCACGCTGCTCGGGCTCATCTTCGTGTTCGCGGGCACCGGGTTTGTGCAGGTGGGCGTTGCCCTGGGCGCGTTCGTCATGGTCAGCCTGATCATGCTGTTGGAGCTCCTCGTCGCGCTCATTCAGGCCTACATCTTCGCGATGCTGGCGGCGGTGTTCATCGGCCTCATGCAGCACGAGCACTAGACACTCTGAAACCGAAAAAGCTCTTTCACCTCTCCACCTAAAAGGGGAATCGGAGAAACCATGCTCTTCGCCACTTTGTCGGCGGTTCAGGACGCCATCGCGGATCCCATCATCGCTCGGAACTATCTCGCTCTGCTCGGCGCCGGTATCGGCGCCGGCCTGGCCGTGGTCGGCGCGGGCATCGGGATCGGCGGCATCGGAAACGGCGCGACCCTGGGGATCGCGCGCCAGCCGGAAGCCACCAACGACATCCGCGGCCTGGCCATTCTGCTGGCTGCGTTCGTCGAGGGTGCGGCGCTGTTCGCCATCGTTGTCGCCGCGACGTTCAAGTTCGTCCAGTAGCGCGCCCCGGGGATCGGGTCGCCCACAGGTGGGCGGGCCCGTCCCGGCGTCGCCCCACCGATTCGGGGGAACGATGACGAGAGGTATGGCAACCTCGGCTCTGGGCGCACTGTGGGTAGCCGTGTCGCCGGTCGCGGCCCGGGCGCAGGAGGAGGATCACAGTGTGGCCTGGGACACGCTCTTCAGCGTAGAGCCCGGGCTCATGGTGTGGACGGTCCTGACGTTCCTCGTGCTGCTGTGGGTTCTGGGCCGGTTCGCGTGGAAGCCCCTGCTCGGCGCGCTCGACGCGCGCGAGCAGCGCATTCGAGACAACATCGAGGAAGCGCAGCGGCTCAAGGAGGAGAGCGAGGCGCTCTCCGCGGAGCACCGGGCACAGCTCGCCGAGGCCCGCAGGGAGGCACAGCGCATCATTGCCGAGAGCCGTGATGCGGCCGACCGCGTGCGCCGGGACATCGAGGAGAAGGCACGTACCGAAAGCCAGGCCATCCTGGATCGCGCGCGAGCCGAGATCGAGCGGGGCAAGGTGGCCGCGCTGGAACAGATCCGCCGTGAGTCGGTGGAGATCGCCCTCGGGGCCGCGGGCAAGCTGATCGGCCAGAGCCTGGATGGTGAGACCGATCGCGCGCTTGTGGAGCGGTATCTGACTGGCCTGGAGGGCCGGTCGGGGGCCGAGGCGTGAGAGACGAGTCCGTAGCGCGGAGCTATGCTCAGACGCTTCTGGAGCTCGCCGAGCGCCACGAGGGCGCGGAGGTATACGGCGCCTGGATGCACGCTTTCGGGGAGATGCTGGTCCAGGACCCGAAGCTCAGGCTCTTCCTGGAGACGCCCCGCATCGACGCGGCCCAGAAGAAGACCGTGCTTCGCCGGGCGATGGGCGAGCACGTGCCGCGGCCCTTCCTGAACTTCGTGCTCATCACCATCGACAAGAGGCGCCAGCGCCTACTGCGCCAGATCGACGAGGAATACCAGTCCCTGCTCGACGAGAAGCTCGGACGCCAGCGCGTCAACGTGACGTTCGCGCGGCCCGTTTCCGACGAGCAGCTGGCCGAGGTGTCGGCCCGACTCGGCCGACTGCTGGGCAGAACGGCCATCCCGCAGGTGCGCATTCGCCCGGAGATCCTGGGCGGGATCGTGGTGCGCGCCGGCGACACGGTATACGACGGGTCGGTCCGCCGCCGGATGGAGCGACTGCGCCGACGGATGCTCGAGGCGGAGCTTCCCCCGTCGGCGACCGAGATCATCGAGACCTAGCGAATCACCCACGCGTGAAGAGGAACGGATAGATGGCCACGTCGGACGCAACGCTCAGGGCGAGCGAGATCAAGGGCGTCCTGCTCGCGGAGATCGAAAGCTACGACGAGCAGCTCCAGGCCGAGGAAGTCGGTGAGGTCCTGGAGGTCAAGGACGGGATCGCCCGCATCTACGGCCTCACCAAGGCCATGTCGAGCGAAATGCTGGAAATCACGGCGGCCGAGTCGGGGGAGACCGTGACGGCCCTGGCGCTCAACCTGGAAGAAGACAACATCGGCGCTGTGATCATGGGCGACTGGACGGCCCTCCACGAGGGGGACCAGGTGCGTCGCACGGGGCGCGTCCTCGAGGTCCCCGTCGGGGCCGGGTACATCGGGCGGGTGGTGAATCCGCTCGGTGAGCCGATCGACGGCGCCGGGCCCATCGAGACCGAGGGCAGCCGCAAGATCGACATCGTTGCCCCGGGCATCGTGAAGCGGCAACCGGTGCACGAGCCGCTCCAGACCGGCCTCAAGGCCGTGGACTCGATGATCCCGATCGGCCGCGGCCAGCGGGAGCTGATCATCGGCGACCGCGGGACCGGCAAGAGCGCCATCGCCATCGACACGATCATCAATCAGGCCGGCCAGGACGTCATCTGCGTGTACTGCGCCATCGGCCAGCGCGCCGGGAAGGTGGCGAGCGTGGTGGAGACGCTTCGCGAGCACGGCGCGATGGAGTACACGATCGTGGTGGCGTCCAACGCCTCCGAGCCCGCCCCGCTCCAGTACATCGCTCCCTACGCCGCGACCGCGCTGGCCGAGCACTTCCTCTGGCAGGGCAAGCACACGCTGGTCGTGTACGACGACCTGTCCAAGCAGGCCACGGCCTACCGGCAGCTCTCGCTCGTTCTGCGGCGTCCGCCGGGACGAGAGGCGTACCCCGGCGACGTGTTCTACCTGCACTCCCGACTGCTCGAGCGGGCATGCAAGCTCTCGGACGAGCAGGGTGGTGGGTCGCTCACGGCGCTCCCCATCATCGAGACGCAGGGGGGCGACGTCTCCGCGTATATCCCCACCAACGTCATCTCGATCACGGACGGACAGATCTACTTGCAGCCGGATCTGTTCTTTGCCGGCGTACGCCCGGCGGTCAACGTCGGCCTGTCGGTGTCCCGGGTGGGCGGCAACGCCCAGATCAAGGGGATGAAGAAGGTGGCCGGCCGTCTGCGCCTCGACCTGGCCCAGTTCCGGGCGCTCGAGGCGTTTGCCCAGTTCGGATCGGATCTGGACGCGGCCACCCAGCGGCAGCTCGCGCGCGGGGAGCGGCTCGTCGAGATCCTCAAGCAGCCCCAGTACCGGCCGGTTCCGGTCGAGAAGCAGGTGCTCGTCATCTACGCGGCCACCAACGGATTCGTGGACCGTGTGGCCGTGGACGACGTGCGGCAGTGGGAGCAGGAATTCAACGAGTATGTGGAGGCGCACGCTCCCGAGATCCTCGCGAGCGTGCGGGAAGAGAAGGTCATCAGCGAGGAGACCGAGAAGCTGCTCAAGGAGACGCTGGAGGCGTTCAACAAGACGTTCGCCGCCCAGCGCGCCTAGCGCGGCCCCAGGGACGGAGTAGCGAGCCGTGGCGAAAGAAAGGGAGATCAAGCGTAGGATCCGCTCGGTCGGAAACACGCAGAAGATCACCCGCACGATGGAGATGGTCGCCACCTCGAAGCTCAAGAGGGCGACCGACCGGGTGCGGGCAGCGCGCCCGTACGCGGATGCCCTGAGCGACGTGGTGGAGGGACTGTACTCGCCCTCTCTGGCCGAGCAGTTTCCCGTTCTGCGGCAGCCGGCCGAAGTACAGCGGGTCGCCGTGCTGCTGCTGTGCGCCAACCGCGGGTTCTGCGGCGCCTTCAACGCCAACCTCATCCGCGAGACATTGCGGGTCATCGACCGCCTGGAGGGCGACGGCGTGGCAGTCGAGCTCCACGTGGCGGGCAAGAAGGGCATCGCCTATTTCCGCTTCCGCGGGCGGGAGCTGATGACGTCGGACAGGGGCGTCGGGGACCAACCGACGCTCGAGGATGCAGGTCGTATCGCCGATCCCCTGCGGGAGCGTTTCGAACAGGGGGAGATCGACGCCGTGCACGTGGTCAGCGCCGAGTTCCGGACGGCCATGTCGACGCCTCCCGTCACCAGCCAGTTGCTTCCGCTGTCGGGTGGCCAAGGTCGCTCGGCGGCGGATGCGTACATCCTGTCGCCGTCGAGCGCCGCGATCCTCGGGAAGACGCTCCCGGCCTACGTGCGCAATCGGGTCTACCGGGCCCTCGTGGAGAACGCCGCCGGCGAGCAGGGCGCTCGCCGCACGGCCATGAAGAGCGCCACGGACAACGCCGGCGAGATGCTGGAAACCCTCACCAGAACGTATAACCGGGCCCGCCAGGCTCAGATCACGCAGGAGATTGCGGAGATCGTGGGTGGCGCGGCCGCGCTTGAATAACGGAGAACCGAAGCATGGCGAATGTCGGCAAGGTGGTGCAGGTCATCGGACCGGTGCTCGACGTCGAGTTCGATCCGGAGCACCTGCCGGAGATCTACAACGCGCTCGAGCTCAAGTCGACGTCCGAGAGCGGCATCGAGATCGACGTGGTGGCCGAGGTCCAGCAGCACATCGGCCGCGGACAGGTCCGGGCGGTCGCGATGTCTGCCGTGGACGGTGTGACGCGTGGGATGGACGTGGTCGACACCGGCCGCGCCATCACCGTACCCGTGGGTGACGCGCCACTGGGGCGCATCCTCAACGTGCTCGGCGAGCCCGTGGACGAAGCCGGCCCACTGGGCGGTGGCGAGGAGCTCGAGCGTTGGCCGATCCACCGCGAGCCGCCGAAGTTCGACGCCCTGGAGCCCAAGACGGAGATCTTCGAGACAGGGATCAAGGTCATCGACCTGCTGGCTCCGTACGTGAAGGGCGGGAAGACGGGCTTGTTCGGCGGCGCCGGGGTGGGCAAGACGGTCATCATCCAGGAGCTCATCAACAACATCGCCACGGAGCACGGAGGCCGCTCGGTCTTCTGCGGCGTGGGTGAGCGGACCCGCGAGGGCAACGACCTCTGGCTCGAGTTCAAGGAAGCGGGCGTGCTGGAATCCGCCGCACTCGTGTACGGGCAGATGAACGAGCCCCCGGGCGCCCGGCTCCGTGTGGGCCTCTCCGGGCTCACTATTGCCGAGTACTTCCGCGACGTCGAGAAGCAGGACGTGTTGCTGTTCATCGACAACATCTTCCGCTTCACGCAGGCGGGCTCGGAGGTGTCGGCGCTCCTGGGCCGGATGCCTTCCGCCGTGGGGTACCAGCCCACGCTCGGCACCGAGATGGGCGAGCTCCAGGAGCGCATCACGTCCACGCGCGAAGGATCGATCACGTCCGTGCAGGCCATCTACGTGCCGGCCGACGACCTGACCGACCCGGCGCCGGCCACGGCGTTCACGCATCTGGACGCCACCACCGTGCTCTCGCGCTCGATCTCGGAGAAGGGGATCTACCCGGCCGTCGACCCGCTCGACTCCAGCTCCCGCATCCTGGACCCCAACTTCATCGGGGAGCGGCACTACCGGGTCGCGCTCGAGGTGCAGTCCATCCTCCAGCGCAACAAGGAGCTCCAGGACATCATCGCCATCCTGGGCATGGACGAGCTGTCCGAAGAAGACAAGATCATCGTGAACCGCGCCCGCCGTATCGAGCGCTTCCTGTCCCAGCCGTTCTTCGTGGCCACGCAGTTCACGCAGATTCCGGGCAAGTACGTGAAGCTCGAGGATACGATCGATTCGTTCGAGCGTGTCGCCGCCGGCGAGTTCGACCACCTTCCGGAGCAGGCCTTCTACATGAAGGGCGGGATCGACGAGGTGATCGCCGAGGCCGAGGCCACGGAAGGAGCGGCCGCGTAACATGGCCGAGAGCGCGCTGAGCGTTCGTGTCGTCTCTCCGGAGCGCACGGTTTTCGAGGGGGAAGCCCGGGGCGTGGTGGCGCCGGCTTGGGACGGACTCGTCGGGATTCTTCGAGGCCACGCCCCAATGATCACCCTACTGGGCGCCGGCCAGATCGTGGTTCACACGGGGTCGGCCGAGCAGACGTTCCACGTGGCAGGGGGACTGCTCAAGGTGGAGGCGGACCAGGTCACCGCGCTCACCGAGTACGCCTCCGAGGAGCCGCCGCCGGCAGACGTGGTCGCGCGCCTGCGCAGCGAGAACGCCAACCTGTCCGACGAGGGCGACTCCTGACGTCCCTCGCCTGGCTCCGGCCCGGGAGGCGAGCGCGATGAGGCTCGACCTGCACATGCACTCGACGGCCTCGGACGGAGACCTGGCTCCGGCCGACGTGGTGAGGATTGCCCTCGACGGGCGCCTCGACGTGATCGCGTTGGCCGACCACGACACCACGGCCGGGGTGGGGGAGGCGGTGGAGGCAGCCGAGGGTCACCCGATCGAGGTGGTGCCGGCCATCGAGATGTCGAGCACCCGGGACGGACAGGACCTCCACATCCTGGGATACTTCGTCGATCCCGACGCGCCGAGCCTGACGGCCCACCGCGCCCACGCGAGCAGCGGCCGGGTCGAGCGCCTCCTGATGATGGTCGATCGCCTGCGGGAGCAGGGTGTCGACGTGGACGTGGAGACCGTGATCGAGAAGGCGCAGGAGGAGGGGCGGAACGTCGGACGGCCGCACCTGGCCAAGGCCATGGTGGAGGCCGGGTACGTGTCGAGCGTTCAAGAGGCGTTCGACCGCTACATCAGCGACGACCACCCCGCGTTCCTTCCTACCGCGTTGCAGGATCCTACCGGAGCCATCGAGGGGATCGTGGCGGCCGGTGGAGTGGCCGTGTGGGCGCATCCGCCCCGCGATCGGGTCCAGGCGCTGACTCCCGAGTTCAAGGCCGCCGGGCTGGGTGGCCTCGAGGTGTACCGCCCCTCCCATTCCTCCGCGTACACGGTCGAGTTGGAGGAACTTTCCGCGCGGCTCGGCCTCCTCAAGACCGGGGGCTCGGATTGGCACGGCCCAAAGGACGGGGAGCTCGGCGGCTTCTACGTGGGCGCTGAGGAGGTGGCCGCGTTCCTGGAGGTCGGCGGACTGTAGGCGGGTCGGCGAGCGCGGCCCCCGGGCTAGCGACGCCCTTCGTCGCTGATGGGGCGTCGCGCTCCTGGATACTGCGCCCAGGGATCGCCGATCCCCGCCCCGGCACAGACGTCGCCGGTGTCCAGGAAGTGGGTGTGTAGGCACTCCAGCGTGGACCCGAGGCCCGTGAGGAGCTCCACGGTTTCGGGGTAGGCGACACGGGTGAAGAAACCGGCCCGACCTCCACGCGCCATGTCGGCCGTCGACTGGCCCAGACGGGTGAGCGCGCCCACGTCCGCTCCTCGCTCCACCAGGTAGCGAATGAGCTCGTTGTCTCCCCGCGATGCTGCGTAGTGGAGCGGCGTGTAGAGCCAAGAGTCCCGCAAGTTGACGTCGGCTCCGTGCTCTTCGACCAGGTAGCGGACGGCGGCCAGGAACTGGTCCGGAACGCTGCGCACGCTGAAGGCCCCGAGCCCGGTATAGCCGCCGCCGGCGGCCGCGTGGATGGGATGGGCGTTGGGCTCACCCTCGGGGATCCACGGGAGCCCGGAGTCCTCCTGCTGTCGTCCGTCCTGTTGCCGGCGCTCCCTCATGCCCACCGCGGGCCAGCGGGTTGGCACGTTCGGGTCCGCTCCGTGCGGGGCCAGGAGCTTCATGGCCGCGAGATCCTGGGCGAACGCGGCCCGCCAGAACGGGGTGGCTCCCGTGAGGTCGATGCCCATCTTCGTGAGCCCGAACTCCCAATACCAAAGGTGGCTGTTCAGGCGGACGTTGGGGTCGGCCCCCGCAGCCAGGAGGGCTTCCAGAACCTCGATGTATTCGGCCTGTTGCGTGTCGTGTGCCCGCGGCTGCGGGTAGTTGGACTTGGGGGCCCACTGTGTCTGCAGGACCGCGAACAGGGGGTTCATGCCGTCGGTGGACGCCGCCAGGTTGGGATCGGCGCCGCGCTCGATGAGCAGCAGAGCCAGGTCGAACTGGCCGTTTAGCGTGGCCATGACGAGGGGGCTGGTGGCATCGCCCCGGCTCGCCTGATTCACGTCCGCACCGCCATCCAGCAGGGCGCGCGCAACGTCGACGTGGCCGTCGCGGGCGGCGTGTAAGAGGGCAGTCATGCCCCCGGTGCGACCGACCAACACCTCGCGGTAGGGGGGACGCATGACACTCGGCCCACCGGGATAGTCCGGCCGGCTGGAAGCCAGGGAGACAGCGTTCGCGTCGGCCGCCCGAGAGTCCGAGATGAGGAACTCCCGCTGTGCCCGGACGGCCGCTTGGACCTCCGCCGAGGATGGCTCCCGTCCGATCGGGGTCTCGTCTTCGTCCTCGTACTCGCGTTCGTCCGAGGCCCGCGTCTCTCCGAGCGTCTCGCGAAAGCGGAGGCTGGCCTCCCGGTCCCGCGCCACGGCCTGCAGCACGTCGACCACCTTGGTGGTAAGGGAGGGGTCGGCCCCCTGGTGCAGCAGCTCGGTCACGACGTCTGCCCGCCCTGCGGCCGCCGCGAACATGAGTGCCGTCTGCCCGGCCGCAAGCTCGCGGGCGTTTGGGTCCGCGCCCGCCGCGAGCAGCGCACGAACCGACTCCAATCCATCGACCGCCGCGGATGCCAGGTGCAGTGGAGTCACACCGCTGGCCGACGCGACCCGGTTGGGGTCGCTGCCCGCGTCCAGCAGCATCTTCACGGCCGGTCCGTGGCCCGCTCGGCTCGCCACGTGCAGCGCGGTATGGCCACCGATCCGGGTTCCCGCATCCACCGAGGCTCCGGCCTCCAGCAAGGTGCGGGCGACCGTTGCGTGTCCACGCATCGCCGCCCAGTGCAGAGCCGTCATCCCGTCCCCCGCCGCCAGGTTCACGTCGGCCCCCTGGGCGAGCAGGGACTCGACCGCCTGCACGTCCCCCCGGCGCGCCGCCTCCACGAGGGGCGGGTCCGAAAGCCTGGCCATTCCCGCCAAAGCGACCGCCAGCGCGAGACCAAGGATCGTCCGCGAGAGGTTCCCGCGTGGGCTTCTCACGGTCCGTTCCTCTCGCCGGCCGCCGCGGCGGCCAGGCCCAGATTCAGCGGGAATCCGCCCGTGCTGTCCCCGAACGTCCGCAACTCGTCGTGGCCGATCCCGCGCATGAGGCTCACGAACACGTTCGCCATCGGCGTGCCCGTGGGAGCGCGGAGGTGGAGCCCACCCTCGAGGGCGCCGTTCGCGTGACCCGCCAGAAGCAGCGGGCAGCGACGGTGGTTGTGCAGATTGGGGTCGCCCATCGGGGACCCCCAGATCACGGCCGTCTTGTCCAGCAGCGTCCCGTCGCCGTCCTGGGTGCTCCGCAGCCGTTCCAGGAGGTACGCGAGCTGCCCGAGTCGATGCGTATTGATCTTGTGGAAGTCCATGATGTCGTCAGGGACGTTGCCGTGGTGGGACGCCCCGTGGAACGACTTCGTGGTGCCGCTGGCCGCGAACGTTCGGTTGGACTGGTCGAAGCCGGTCTTGAACGTGATCACTCGGGTCAGGTCGGTCTGTAGTGCCAGCACCTGCAGGTCGTACATGAGCTGCATGTGCTCCTCCCAGGAATCGGGCACGCCCGAGGGAGCCTCGGGCATCTCCCGCTCCTCTCCGCCGGTGTTGCGCGCTTCAACCAGCGCGATGCGGCGCTCGATCTCGCGGATGTGCTCCAGATACTGCTCCAGCGCGACCCGGTCTACCGCGCCCAGGCCCTTCCGCAGCCGGACGACCTCGGTCGCGATCCAGTCGATCATGCTGCGGTTGGTACGGCGGCGCTCCGCCCGGTCCGTGGCCGAGTCTCCGGCACCGAACAAGCGCTCGAACACGACCCGAGGCTCGCGGATGGCCGGAAGCGGCCGGTCGGGAGCGGCCCAGGCCAGCGACGTCGTATATGCGCAGTGGTAGTTGTAGGCACAGCCCCCGCCCCGATCGATCCCCTCGATGCAGAGCTCGAGGGAGGGCAGGGCCGTGTCACGGCCGAAGCGGCGCGCGTGCACTTGGTCCAGCGACGTGCCCAGGTAGACGTCCGAGCCCTGCGTCTGCTTGGGATGTGCCTGCGTGAGGAAAACGGCGGTGGACCGGTCGTGGTCCCCCCCGATCTCCTCGGCGCGGTAGGCCTCGGCCATCCGGCAGTCGGTGTTGCTCACGATCGTCAGGTGGTCGCGGAAGTCGGCCAGGGGAGCGAGCTGGCTCGTCGAGGGGATCTCGAAATCGCGGCCGAGCCCAGCCGGCGCGAACAGGTTGCGCGCGTCCCCCCAGTCGCTCGACCCCGCCGCCCCCATCGACTCTTCGACGCACACCAGCCGAGCCGATCCCGGCTCTCCCGAGCGGTCTCGCCAGGGGCGACCGGCAGGCACCATGGCGTCCAGGAACGGCAGTGCCACGCTGGCTCCCACGCCGCGCAGGAACGTTCGCCGCGGAAGGTGTTTTCCAGTGATGAACTCCATCGTGTCTACATCCCCCGGTCGGGTTCGGCTTCGGCCGACGCCGTGGAGCGCGCCATACGGAACGCGTCGCTGGTCGCCACGCCGAGGATGAACGAGGACATACGGTAGCCATCCGCCTCCGCGCCACGAGCGATTGCCCGGACCGAAGGCTGATCGAAGTACTCCACCCTGCGTCCGATCGCGTACGCGAGCAGGTTCGCGGTGAAGTTGCGCACGAGTGGGATGGGACGCTTGAGCAACACCTGCGTGAGCTCGCCGGGGGTGGCCACGGACGTCCCGTCGTAGAAGGTCCCTCTGGTGTCGAGCGCGACACCGTTCTCGCGAATCCGCCAGCGGCCCGTCACGTCGAAGTTGTCGAGTGCGAGGCCGATGGGGTCCATGAATCGATGGCAGGAGTTGCAGGTCGGGTTGGCCCGGTGATGCTCGAGGCGCTCGCGTGTCGTCAGCCTGCGCCCAGCCGACGCACTCTCCGTGTCATCGAACGCCGGCACGTTGGGCGGCGGCGGCGGCGGTGGCGTTCCCATGAGCACCTCCATGACCCATTTGCCACGCAGCACGGGAGACGTGCGGGCCGACATGGATGTCAGGAGGAGGACGCTGCCGTGGCCGAGCACGCCTCGCCGGGCGTTGTCGGGGTAGCGCACCCGTCGGAACTCGTCACCGCCCACGCCCCCGATCCCGTAGTGGTGTGCCAGCCTCTCGTTCAGGAACGTATAGTCCGCGTCGAAGAGCTCGAGCAGGCTCCGGTCCTCGCGGACCAGGAAGTCGAACAGCAGTTGGGTCTCGCGAACCAGGTCCGTGCCGAGCTGCCCCGTGAAGTCCGGATAGAGGTAGGGTTCGGGCCGAATGTGCTCGGCGTCCTGAAGACGCAGCCACTGCGAGGCGAATCGTATCGCTAGCGCTTCACTGCGCGGATCGGCCAACATGCGCCGCACCTGCGCTTCCAGCGCTCCCGGCTCCGATAGTCGACCCTGAGCGGCGAGGTCCAATAGCTCCTCGTCCGGTCCCGTCGCCCACAGGAAGAACGAGAGCCGTGTCGCGAGGTCGATGTCTGTGATCGGGTAGGTTCGATCGGTGGCGCCGTCCGGCGTCTCCTCCAATCGGAAGATGAACGAGGGATTGGCCAGAATCGCCTGGATCCCGGTCCGGATTCCGATCTCGAAGCCGCGCTCGGCCGCCGCACGATCGTAGAACGACAAGGGCCCTTCCAGGTCCTCCGGCGACACCGGCCGGCGGTAGGCCTGCCGCGCCAGGCGGGAGAGGATGGACTCGGCACAGTCTCGCTCCTCCGCGGCCGAAGTGGGGCGACACGTGAATATCCTCTCACGGCTCGAGGTGGAGGACACGCCGGCGGGATCGAGCGGGCCGGTGACGATGAGGTCGCTCAGGTGCGGGAGCGCGGTGATCCCGTAGTTGGCCCACGCCTGCGAGTCTTCGCCGCCCACGAACGACCAGCCCGGTGGGCGGAGCCGGTCTTCGTAGGGACCCTCGATCTTCCGCACGAACGCGGCTGCGACCCGGTGGGCCCCGGCCCGCACGAAGACGGGCTCCGTCCGGAGCGGCACGCTGGAGCCACCATTGTGCTCCAGTCCGAGCACTGCCGTGCCAACGCCGTCAATCGATATGTCGACGTCTTCGAACCCGGTGCCCCGCCCGAACAATGTCTCGATGGTGAAGATGTAATCGCCGTCGGCGGGGAAGTGGTGCGTGACCACCATCCCGCCACGCGTCCCGTAGGGCGTGCCCTCCACGTGGTCCCACGCATGCTGCGAGACCTCGATGGGATTGGTGTATTTCGCGGACTGCGGCCGGGCGGTGGCGTTCCCGACGGCCAGCCGGCTCACTTCCGTCGCCGCGCGCAGGTACGCCTCCAGGAGGGTGGTCGAAAGCCCCTGCGCCGCCGACATGTTGTCGAACGCCCCGAGATAGGTGTCGGGCGGTAGCCAGCGACCGGCATCGATCTCGAGTCCCAGCAGATCTTCGATCACGTGCTCGTACTCGGCGCGATTGAGCCGCTGGAACCGGCGCGCCCCCGGGTCGGGATCTCGCGCGGCCGCGTCGTCGACCACGTGCTCGAGTGTCCGCACCAGCGTGAGCAGCGTGTCCGGGGACGGGCGCCGGTTCCCGGGTGGCGGCATCATGCCCGCCCGGAGCTTGAGGATCATCCGCTCGGCAGTCTCGGCTCGCTCGTGGGCTGATTCCACGGCAAATGTCTCGAGGGAGAGGTTGCCGCGGAGCTGCCGGTCGTTGTGGCAGCGCACGCAGTACTGTTGGACCACGGCGTCGAGCTCGGCACGTGACGGCGTCCGGACTTCGGTCGTGTGCGCCAGACCGGTGAACGCCATTGAAGAGACGGCCGAGGTCGGGGCCGAAGACACCATGGGGGCCTCGGCCGGGCCCAGGCCGCTCGGGAGCTCCGGCACCAGGGTGACGCAGACGCCGAGCACCGCGGCGACGACGGCGGCTGTCTTCATCTGCCATCCTTCGGAAGGTCCCGGGCTGCACGCGCAGCCCGCTTCACGATACTCCGGGGATGATCGTCCGGCTCGACGGGGGAATCTACGGGCGGGCCGCCGGAGCGGCCAACGTGAGCATCTGACGGTCGTTCACCCGACGGCCCGGGCCGCGCGGCCCCCCTCCGCACATCACCCCCCGGGGGAACGCCGGCACAGACGGGCGTTGCGGCCCCATCGGGCCCCGATTGGGCCCCGATTGGGCCCCGATCGGGCCGACCCGTTGACCTCCAATCGGGCCGTACCTATCTTGTAAAGCTTCCCTTCTTCGGAACCCCTCGCGGGGCGTCCTGTGTGGGGAAGCGACGCTGTTTGAAAACCAGGGTTTTGAGGGATTTGGGAGCATCTTGGGCGCCTCGACAGAGGTGCCTGGCGAACGGTGATACCAGTGGAGACTCCGGGGGAAGATCCCGTCCGATCCCACGCTTCGGCGTGAGGAGAGGCCGGCGACCGGACCCCGAAAGGGAGTCGTGCTGGTCAAGCGATTAAGTGCGCAGGGTGGATGCCTAGGCACAGGCCGGCGATGAAGGACGTGGCAAGCTGCGATAAGCCTCGGGGAGCTGCAAGCAAGCTCAGATCCGGGGATGTCCGAATGGGGAAACCCGGCAGGCGCAAAGCCTGTCATCCCGCAAGGGAAGCCAACCCGGGGAACTGAAACATCTAAGTACCCGGAGGAATAGAAATCAACCGAGATTCCCTGAGTAGCGGCGAGCGAAAGGGGACCAGCCCAAACCGGTTAGGGGAGACTCTACCGGGGTTGTGGGGCTTCGGCATCGGTGACCCGAAGCATAGTGGAACGCGTATGGAAAGGCGGACCATAGAGGGTGAAAGTCCCGTACATGAAATGCGAGTAGGGAAGCTGCCGAAGTACCCGAGTAGGTCGGGGCACGGGAAACCCCGTCCGAATCTGGGTGGACCATCATCCAAGGCTAAATACGAGCCTGTGACCGATAGTGAAGAGTACCGTGAGGGAAAGGTGAAAAGAACGCCTGACGGCGAGTGAAATAGACCCTGAAACCGTGCGCATACAAGCGGTAGGAGCCTGACACCGTCCTTCGGGACGTGTGGACGGGTGACTGCGTGCCTTTTGCATTATGATCCGGCGAGTTACTCCTCACGTGCGAGGTTAAGGGCCTCAGGTCCGGAGCCGAAGCGAAAGCGAGTCCGAAGTGGGCGACTTGAGTACGTGGGGGTAGACCCGAAACCGAAGCGATCTATCCATGGCCAGGGTGAAGCCGGGGTAATACCTGGTGGAGGCCCGAACCGTTGTGGGTTGAAAACTGCTCGGATGAGCTGTGGATAGGGGTGAAAGGCCAATCAAGCTCGGAGATAGCTGGTTCTCCCCGAAATATATTTAGGTATAGCCTCAGGGAATATCCTTGGGAGGTAGAGCACTGCATGGGCTAGGGGCCTTACCCGGTTACCAACCCCAAGCAAACTCCGAATGCCCGTAGGAAGGATCCTGGGAGTCAGTGGGCGAGCGATAATGTCCGTCCGCAAAAGGGAAAGAACCCAGACCATCAGCTAAGGCCCCCAAGTGTGTGCTAAGTGAGAAAGGATGTGGATTTGCGCAGACAACTAGGAGGTTGGCTTAGAAGCAGCCATGCCTTTAAAGAGTGCGTAATAGCTCACTAGTCAAGTGGATCCGCGCCGATAATGGTCGGGACTCAAGCACACCGCCGAAGCTATGGATGGAATCCACCTTCGTGGTGGTAACATGGTAGGGGAGCGTTCCCTAGGCCTTGAAGCGGGCTCGTGAGAGCACCCGTGGAGCGTAGGGAAGTGAGTATGCCGGAATGAGTACGCGAGAAACAGAGTGGGAATCTCTGTCACCGAAAGCCTAAGGGTTCCGGAGCCAGGCTCATCCGCTCCGGGTTAGTCGGCCCCTAAGCCGAGGCCGAAGGGCGTAGGCGATGGGAAACGGGTTAATATTCCCGTACTTCAGTGTTGCGCGTTATACCCCGAGGGGGGACGCGGGAGTGAAAGGACCGTCGGGTGGTGGATTATCCGATTCAAGGTGGTAGGCGATGAGGGGGGATCAAAGACTCCTTTAGCCGAGCGCCGAATACGAAGGGGCCTTCGGGCCCCGCAAAGGGTCCGTAATCATACCGCCGAGAAAAGCCTCGCGGGGAAGTTCACATTGGAACCGTACCGTAAACGGACACACGTAGGCGAGGCGAGAAGCCTAAGGTGCTCGAGTGATCCATGGAGAAGGAACTCGGCAAAATGTCCCCGTAACTTCGGGAGAAGGGGAGCCCGTGGTAGGTGAACCTCGTTGCGAGGGGAGCTGAAGCGGGCCGCAGAGAATCGGCCCAAGCGACTGTTTATTAAAAACACAGGTGTCTGCAAAGTCGCGCAAGACGACGTATAGGCACTGACGCCTGCCCGGTGCCGGAAGGTTAAAGGGATGGGTTAGCCCTCGGGCGAAGCTCAAAACTGAAGCCCCGGTAAACGGCGGCCGTAACTATAACGGTCCTAAGGTAGCGAAATTCCTTGTCGGGTAAGTTCCGACCTGCACGAATGGCGTAACGACTTGGGCACTGTCTCCTCCATGGGCTCGGCGAAATTGGAGTATCGGTGAGGATACCGATTACCCGCGACAGGACAAAAAGACCCCGTGCACCTTTACTATAACCTGCCATTGGGTCTTGGCTTTGCATGTGTAGAATAGGTGGGAGACTTTGAACCGTTCTCGCTAGGGAACGGGGAGTCATCGGTGAAATACCACCCTTACAATGTTGAGGCTCTAACCCAGGGGAGTGAATCCTCCTCGGGAACAGTGGCAGGCGGGTAGTTTGACTGGGGCGGTCGCCTCCCAAAGAGTAACGGAGGCGCGCAAAGGTTCCCTCAGCGCGGTCGGTAATCGCGCGAAGAGTGCAAACGCAGAAGGGAGCTTGACTGCGACACCGACGGGTGAAGCAGGTACGAAAGTAGGCGTTAGTGATCCGGCGGTTCCGCATGGAAGGGCCGTCGCTCAACGGATAAAAGGTACGCCGGGGATAACAGGCTTATCGCCCCCGAGAGTTCATATCGACGGGGCGGTTTGGCACCTCGATGTCGGCTTATCGCATCCTGGGGCTGGAGAAGGTCCCAAGGGTCGGGCTGTTCGCCCGTTAAAGCGGTACATGAGCTGGGTTTAGAACGTCGTGAGACAGTTCGGTCTGTATCCGTCGTGGGCGTTGGAGTGTTGAGAGGATCTGTCCCTAGTACGAGAGGACCGGGATGGACTGACCTCTTGTGTACCGGTTGTTCCGCCAGGAGCAGCGCCGGGTAGCGACGTCGGGAAGGGATAACCGCTGAAAGCATCTAAGTGGGAAGCCCACCTCAAGATTAGCACTCCCAGGACGCAAGTCCTCTGAAGGGCCGTGAGAGACGATCACGTTGATAGGCGGTAGGTGGAAGCGTGGCAACACGTGAAGCCGAGCCGTACTAATAGCCCGTGAGGCTTGACCGCACGCTCTCTCCCACTGGGATGTCTTCCAGGGAAGAGCGGCACACCAACGAGAAGTATCCGATCCCGCGCAGAGTCGCGCGGCGATCGAAGACGAGACTCGAGCCAGACACCTTCGAGGTGCCCAGCTCCCAACCCTCAAGACCCGGGTGTTTCTCCATGTCAAAGTGGAGTGACACCATGACCGGTGATTCTTAGCGTGGAGGCCAGAGTAGGCGCGCGACGAGCACGAGTGACGAGTAGCGAGATGCTACTCGGAGCGAGTGCTAGGAGCGCAACGCACTCCGGCGCCACGATCTGAATCGCTGCCAAGAATTGCTGGTGGCCATAGCGTGGGGGATACACCCGTTCCCATCTCGAACACGGTAGTTAAGCCCCACAGCGCGGATGGTACTGCCGGGGAGATCCGGTGGGAGAGTACGACGCCGCCAGCGCAATACTGAACGCCCTCCGAGACGATCGGTCTCGGGGGGCGTTCTGCATATGGTTCAAGGAGCGTCTGGGGCGCGGGTCGTCCCGGGATAGGGTCCGCGCGTCAGGCCTCCTGAGCCGTGTGCACCTCCAGATCCACCCCCGGCGCCACGCTCTGGAGCACCGTCGCCGACCCGTCCCGTTGGCTCACCCTCCCCGCGACCTCGACGAGCACGGCACGCCGGATACGGAGACCCCTGCCGGGGGAGGCGGCGAGCGCAGCGCCTGCGAGGGCTCCGCTCAAGGGAGCGAGACTGGGGTTGTAGGCGGCGCTTTCGGCATAAAGACCCGGAAACTGCCTTCCGTCGGACGTCTCCACGGCCGCGCCGGCCAACGCCCCCGTATAGGGGGCGTGGCTCCGCGATGCCGCCTCCAGAGCCACCCGCACAAGAGAGTCGGTAACGGCTTCGACCAGGCCGAGAGGCCTCGGACTCCCCGACATCAGGGTCGCGGCGCGGCCCAGATCCGCGGGCCCGAAGGCGTGCGGGATCAGCTCCGTGAGCGGCATGTTCGCCCATGGCCGGTCGGCAGAACGCCGAGACGGGATGGTGAGGCTCGAAGCGGTGGGGAGCTCCAGAAGGAACTGTCGACAGTGGCCGCAGGGAGGGGCGGACACGGCCACATGGGTCACGGCCGGTTCTCCGTTCCGCCAGGCGTTGTGCACGGCACTCTGTTCGGCGTGGACCGAGAAGCCGAGGCTCTGCCCGGGAAACTCCAGATTGGCTCCCAGATAGAGTGCGCAGCTCCGGGCCCCGGAGGCGAGGGAGTAGGCGACCGCTCCGACCGAGAAGTCGGATATCGGTGCGATGGCGAGCCGCTCGGCGTGGGGCAGTGCCCGCAGGGCGAGCTCGTGCGCGTCGACCCCGAGTTCGTCGAGCAGATCCGATACGGTGTCGGCCGCTAGAAATCCCGCGCCCGACGCGATCGCGTGCAGGAGTGGGTCGGGGGAGTCGGGAGGTGCCGGATCGGGGGACACGACGTTCCTGTTCGGTGCGGTGATTCAAGAGTCGGGGCACTAGTCGGGGCACTATAGGGGCACTCGAGGCGGCCGGCGAATCGGGGCGCAGGTCGGAGCGGCGGGGTCCCGCGCCAGGCCGGAACCGTTTCCGGGAGCGGTGGCTTAGAGTACCGTAGACGCTTACGGATACCGCATTGGGAGTATGGATGAACCCGATTCTCGCCGTCCCTCGTCCCGGGACTTCGGACCCCGACGCCATTCGCGCCTGGGTACGCGACTACTACGGTCGTGTGCTGACCCACACGACGGATCTGAAGACCAACGCCTGCTGCGCCAGCGCCGCGCCTCCGGGCTGGCTCGTCGAGCTCATGGCCAACGTGCACGTCGACGTGCACGAGCGCTTCTACGGATGCGGCTATCCCATCCCGGACGCGATCCACGACGCCACCGTCGTCGACCTCGGATGCGGATCGGGGCGCGACGTCTACGTCCTGAGTCAGATGGTGGGTCAGGACGGCGTGGTCCACGGGATCGACATGACTGCCGCTCAGCTCGACGTGGCGCGAGCCACGGAGGATTGGCACCGACGTCGCTTCGGGTATCCGGAGTCGAACGTTCGCTTCCACCGGGGCTACATCGAGGATTTGGCATCCCTCGACATCGCAGACGGATCGGTCGACGTCGTGGTGTCCAACTGCGTCGTCAACCTGAGTCCCCTCAAGGACGTGGTGCTCTCCGAGGTCCACAGGGTGCTCCGGCCGGGCGGCGAGTTCTACCTCGCAGACGTGTTCGTCGATCGGCGATTGCCGGAGGAACTGGCCTTCGATCCCGTGCTTCACTCGGAGTGCCTTGGGGGCGCGATGTATCGCTCCGACTTCGAGACCCTGGCGGCGCGGGCGGGGTTCGGGGATCCGAGGACCACGACGGAAGCTCCCATAGCCATCGAGAACGAAGAGATCGAGCGAAAGATCGGCGCCGCGCGATTCACGTCGGTGACGTACCGGCTGCTCAAGCTCGACGACCTGGACGCGCAGTGCGAGGACTACGGCCAGGTCGCCACCTACCGCGGCGGCATCCCGAATCGAGACTCCGTGTTCTGGCTGGACGATCATCACGCGTTCGAGCTCGGTCGCGCCGAGCGGATCTGCGGCAACACCGCGAGGATGCTGACGGACACCCGGTTCGGTCCGTTCTTCGACGTCGCGGAGCGGGGAGCCCACTTCGGCGTTTTCCCTTGCGGCCCGACCATGGCCGCCGCCGCGTACGGTGAGACCCGCGACGGCGAGGTATGCGGACCGGCCGGCTGCTGCTGATCTGAGGTCGGGCCGGGGCGTCGCCGGGCGGACGGAGCTGGGCGCGGCGGAGCCGGGCGCGGCTGGGGGCGGCGGAGGGCTCCCGTTTGCTACGGAGCCCCTGTGCCGCCACACTAGCGCGCCCAAGAGATCCACGGTGACGCAGTCAACACTGGCCGACCCATGGCGATCCACGACCTCGCTCCCGACGCGCGCATGCCACCTGAGCCTCCCTCGCTGCTGACTGTGGTATCGAGCCTGATCGAGAGGCTCGAGTCGGGGTCCCTGACGGCTGGCTACCAGGTGTCGATCCGCAGGGGCTCGGCACAGGGCACGGTGGCGGTGGTCCCGAGCCCCGAAGACTCGGTGGTCCCACTGCTCGTGGTGACCCTGGAGATCATGCGGACGCCGATAGAAGCGCGCGATCAGTTTCTTACCCGGCTCCTAGAGCTCAATGGATCACTGATGGGACGGGCCAGCTTTTCCATCACCCCGGACGGCGTGGTCCACCTGCAGGCCGGCAGACCGATCGAAGACCTGGATGCCGGCGAGCTGATCGACCTGATCGTGTGGACTTCGGACCAGGCGGACCGACTCGACGATCTGTTGCTCGAGGAGTTCGGGCGGGAGCACGACATCTGATGACGGACCGTCGCGTCGGGGCTTCGAGGCTGCGGGCGGGGACCGCGCGCTCGCTCCTCTTCATCGCCCTCTATTACGTGCTCGTCACGCTCGTCGTGCTCTTCTTCTGGCCGCGCTCCGAATTGCTGCGAGCTGCGTTCTCATTCGAGCGCTTCGAGAGTCTCGACCCGTTCTCAGGAGAGATCACCGAGACGTTCGCCGATCCCGGCATCGGCCTTCCGGCCGTGGAGGGCTCCGGGGTCTGGATCGCGATGATCTCCGTGGTGGGCGTGCTCCTGATCATGATTCCGGTCGCCTGGTCCTACATCGTGATCAAGCGCCGTGGGGATTACGACCAGTCGATCGTGCACACCCTCATCATCCTGCCGATCGCGATCGCCGGGATCGTGCTCATCGTCCAGAACAGCCTGGCTCTGGCGTTCAGCCTCGCCGGCATCGTGGCCGGAGTGCGGTTCCGAACCACTCTCGCGGACGTGAAGGACGGTGTATACGTCTTCCTCGCGATCGGCGTGGGGCTCGCGTGCGGGGTGCAGGCCGTGGGGGTCGCGGCCATCGTCTCGGTGTTCTTCAACCTCGTGAACCTGTTTCTCTGGAGCACGGATTTCGGCAACATCTACTCGGATCAGGGCAGTCGCACGGGCGCGTTGGCGCTCGGGGACGTGCTCGCCGGACCGGGCTCGGCGCGGACGGCGCTCTCGATCGGGGACCGACGGCTGCTCGAGGCGCTGACGCCGACCGATTTGAAGGAAGTCGCGGAGCGCATGGCCCGGCTCGGTCAGCATCTCGACTCCGAGGTGGACACGCCCAAGGAGAAGAAGTCTTTCCTCCTGCTGATTGTCCACACGGACCAGGCGGGCGAGGCGCAGCAAGCCGTCGAAGTGGAGCTGGCGGACATGGCGGCGCGCTGGCGACTGGCGGAGATCCTCCCGGGCGAGGGTCAAACCTCCATCCTGGAGTACCTGGTCCGCCTCCGCGACGGGTACCTGTCGGGCGACCTTCTCGAGGCGGTTCGGCGTGCCGGCGGAGACCGTGTGCTCGCGGCCGAGATCCGCTCGATCATGGCCAAGTAGGTCGGGATCGCCGAGCCGCCCCCCTCCTAGCGACCCTGAGGCAGCTCGGGCAATCCCACGCCCGTGAGGGCACGTCCGTCCAGGTCCTCGGGTGTTCGGATGCCGGCCCAGGCCGCGAGCGTGGGCGCCACGTCGATCGTGGCCACCCTGTCGACGCTGAGCCCGGCCGACACGCCCGGTCCCATGAAGATCACGGGCACGTGACGGTCGTAGTAGTAGGGCGATCCGTGGGTGGTCCCCAGAGGACGCCCCCAATCGAGCGCACCCTCCTCCATCTGGATCGCGACACCGTACCGCCCCAGAAGCCCGGGGTTCCTGCCCGGGTACACGGAATGCTGGAACAGCGTCGTCATCGAGTCCGCGCTGCTCGCCTCCAGCAGCGAGGCGATCGTCCAGGCACGTTCGATCCACTCCACCTGGGGCGCCGCCGCCGCCATCGCGGGTGCCACATCCGCGGGATCGCCGCTACCCACTTGCCGAACGACCTGCCCCAGCAGCTCTTCCAACGGCCGGCGATCCGTCGCGGTCAAGCGACGCCCGTGCCCCCCCTGCTCGACGCGGTACTCGGGCATCTCCATCACACCGTGATCCGCGCTGAGCGCGACCGTGTACCGGCCCTCACCCACCCGGTCGTCGAGGAACTCGAAGAACGCACCGAGCTCGGCATCGAGCCGCAGTAGATTGTCGAGCTGTTCACGGCTGTACGGCCCGTATGCGTGCCCCACGCGGTCGGTCTGCGACAGCCCGATGCCCAGAAGGTCCGGCGTATCGTCGGCGCCCAGGTCGAGCTCCTCCACCCCGGCGCGGGACAGTTCGAGCACGGCACCGTCGAGTGCGGGGATCGCGTCCAGCCACTCCCCGGGCCAGGGGATGGGCCCGCCGGGAACCAGAGCTGGGCGGAAGTGGGGGAACCACGTGTGAACGCCGTCTCCCTCCTTGTCCGCGGTGTCGGGACGGGAGAGGTGGGCGTGCTCCGCCGGGACCGTGCTCTCCCACACGGAGTCGCCCGGCAGGTAGCGCCCAAAGTCTCGCCGGTTGAAGTCGTCGACCCAATCGGGAAGCTGATCGCCGTAAAAGGAGGACGTGACGAACCGGCCCTGAAACGGGCTGAACCAGAACACGGGACTCCGTGACTTCCCAGCCAGCAGCACCGCCGACCGGTCCTTGCCCGAGACCGACAGGACCCGCGAGTCCGGATTCTGGGCGAGCATCCAGTCCGCGAGGCCCGTCCGCTCGAGACGGACCGGCGCACCGGCGCCCGCAAGCGTGTCTCCGACCTCCACGTAGTCGGTGTGGACCACGTTGGCTACCAGTCGGACCGACGCTCCGGAGCCCTCGTACCACTGGTTGGACA
Organism: Gemmatimonadota bacterium; assembly: GCA_024638305.1. Taxonomy (GTDB): domain Bacteria; phylum Gemmatimonadota; class Gemmatimonadetes; order Longimicrobiales; family Gaopeijiaceae; genus JAHEKN01. The sequence goes on from JAHEKN010000288.1 coordinate 45,420, forward strand.
CCATGCCGTGGCGGGACGGGTAGGTACCCGTGGAAATGCTGGCGTGACCCGGTGAGGTCTCCGTATGGGCGTGGTCGTGGGTCGCGTTCGCGAAGCTCCGACCCTCCTCGAGGAGCCGCCGCAAGCCGCCAGTGAACGCCGGCCGGAACCGGTCCAGCAGGTCCGCCCGCAGCTGGTCGACCACGATCACCACGAGGAGCCGGGTGTCGGTCGCGGCCCGTTGCTGCTCTCCCGCCTGGCCGAGGGGCTGGACGCCGGACTGGGGCGCAGCGGAGGCACTTTGGCAACACACGGTTCCGGTGAGGAGGAGCAGAGCCGCCGCGGAGCCGCTGATACGACGCATTCGGTTTTCCCGTTAGAGGGTCGGGGACGGAGTTGTTCGGTGGGGTCGCCGGGTATTCTGGAAAACCCCGAACGATAATCGTAGGTTCTTCGAGTCCTTCACGGGAGCCGGCCATGAACATGTTCGCGGGCCTGACCGCGCTCGCCGCCCTTGCTGGCGGTATCCAGCAGGCCGGTGGGGAACCGTCGGAAACGCCTCGCTCGCAGGCGCCGCTGTTCCAGGATCAGGGTGTGCTCGAGTTCACGCTCTCGACGGATTTTCGTCAGTTGAAGCGCGATCGTGGCCAGGAGAGCACGGACCGCCCGGCGGAGATCCTGGTGGCCGGGAGCAGCGACCCCGTGCCGCTCCAGGTGCGCACCCGCGGCAATTTCCGTCTCCGGCGGTCCACGTGCAGCGACATGCCGCCCATTCGGCTGAACTTCGCCGCGAGCACCGCTGAAGGCACGGTCTTCGCCGAGCAGGACAAGGTGAAGCTGGTCACGCATTGCCGTGGGAGCGACCAGTACGAGAGAAACACCCTCCAAGAGTATCTGGCCTACCGGATCTACAATCTTCTGACCGACATAAGCTTTCGCGTGCGCCTGGCCCGTATCACGTACGTCGACACCAGCGGCGGGGACGACCCCGAAACCCGCTACGCGTTTCTCATCGAAGACGAGGACGCGCTTGCGGAACGCGTGGACGGAATGATCCTGAACGTCCCGCAGGCGCACCCCACCGACTACGAGGGGCAGCCCGCGCTGGTCATGGCGTTGTTCCAACACATGATTGGCAACACCGACTGGTCCGAGGTCGGGATGCACAACATCGTGCTGCTCAGGACCGCGGATATGAAGCACATGGCCATACCGTACGACTTCGACTGGTCGGGGATGGTGAACGCGCGCTACGCCGAGCCCAACGAGACACTCGGCATCCGGACGGTGCGTGACCGATTGTTTCGCGGATTCTGCCGGGAGGACTTGGACTACGAAGCGGCGTTCGCCCAGGTCATGGCGATCAGGGACGACATCGAGGCTCTGGGCCCCGAGATCGCCGCGATCGACGAGGATGCCTGGGAGGACGCGATCGAGTACATCGACGACTACTACGATCTGCTCGAGTCCGATGGTCGCCGAAACGCGACGGTCATTCGTGCCTGTCGGCGGGCCTAGGGTCGTCTAGCCGCGCTCCGCCCAGGGGGCGAGCAGCGCGCGCACCACGCCGGCGGTGTCATCCGCCGCCATGACCGCGCTCGCAGCGGCCACCCCGGTCGCCTTCGTCTCCCGGGCAACGCGGTGTGCACCCTCGGGGGTGATGCCGCCGATCCCCACCACGGGGATGCCGACGTTGCGCGCCACGACGTCGAGTCCATGGAGGCCGATCACTTCCCCGGCGTCGTTCTTGGTGGAGGTGGCGAACACGGCGCCGCAGCCGAGATAGTCCGCGCCGTCGGCCTCCGCGGCCGCTGCCAGCTCGGGGTCGTCCGTCGAGTACCCGATCAAGAGCCCGGCCGGTGCTACGGTCCGGGCGGCCGCGATCGGCAGGTCGTTCGGACCCAGGTGGACGCCGTCGGCTCCCGCGGCCAAGGCCACGTCGAGCCGATCGTTCACGAACAGCAGAGCACCGAAGGAACTGGTCATCGTCCGAAGCTCTCGTGCCAAGGCGAACAGGGCGTCCGCGTCGGCGTCCTTGTCACGGAGCTGGATCGCGGGTGCCCCGCCCGCCAACGCGGCTCGGACGACCTCATGGACCGTGCGTGGGCCGGCCGACGCGCGGTCCGTGAGAACGATCAGCCGGAGGCGCCGAGCAAGCTCCTCTCTCGCGGCCTCACCTGGCATCGGCCGGGGGCGACGCGCCACGGCCGAGGGCGTCGAACTCGAGCCGCGCACGCGCTTTGGCTCGGTTGTGCTCGGCCAGCGTGCGGGTGAAGACGTGCCGGCCGTCCGGGCGAGCAACGAAGAACAGATAGGGCTCCGCGGCCGGATGGAGGGTCGCGTCGAGGGCTGCTTCCCCGGGGGCTCCGATCGGGCCCGGCGGGATGCCGTCCTGTCGGTACGTGTTGTAGGGGTTGTCCGCCACGGAGTCGATTGCGGCGTAGAGGAGCCGCTCTCGGGGTCCACCCAACGCGTACAGTACGGTCGGGTCCGCTTCGAGCCTCCAGCCCCGCTCCACACGGTTGTGGTAGACCGACGCGATGGACGGCATCTCTTCGGTCACGCGCGCCTCCGCTTGTACGATCGACGCCAACGTGACGGCCTCACGCTCCGTGAGGCCGACTTCCTCGAGGCGCTCCAGGCGGTCCGGAGTCCAGTATGCCCGGTAGCGGCCGACCATGGTCTCGAGGACGGTCACGAGCTGCGTTCCCTCCGCGAAGCGGTACGTGTCCGGAAACAGGTAGCCCTCGAGCCCGGGGCCGGGTACACCCCATCGCTCGTGGACGCCGTCCCGCGACATCAGAGCGCGCACAGAGTCGGGCCCGAGCCCGGTCACCTCGGCCAACCGCTCGGCCATCTGGGCGATCGTCCACCCTTCCGGGATCGTAACGGCCACGGTCAGGACGCGACCCGCGACCAGGGCGTCCAGGATCGTGGCCCACCCATCGCCCTCGTGAAACGCGTAGCGACCGGACCGGACCCGGGTGTCCGAGCCGCGCAGCCGCCCGAACAGCCGGAACAACGACGGGCGCTCGACGAGACCGCGGGCGCTCAGGGTGTCTACGACGGTCGCGAACGAGGCTCCCGCGGGAATGGTCACCTCCACTTCCTCTCCCGTCCCCACCGAGCGGCAACCCGACGCGACGACGACGAGGGCGAGCAGCACGGCCGACGCCCGCATCATCGGGAGTCCAGCCACGTCTGGAGAATCAGCGCGGCAGCCGACTCGTCCACTCGTCCTTTCTCCTCACGTTTGCTCCGCGGGAGCCCTGACCCGCGAACGGCGCGCTCCGCCCGCACGGACGTCATGCGCTCGTCCTGATAGGCGACAGGAAGGCGCAGTTTCCTCTCCAGCGCCGTCCCGAAACGGCGCACCTCGGCACACCACTCCGTCTCGGCCCCGTCGAGGGCCAGCGGCAGTCCGACCACGATGGTCTCGGCCCCGAGGCTCCGGGCCAGCTCGGAGATGCGTCCAAACGGAGGCCGTTTTCCACGCGAACGCTCGAACGTGCCGTGCGGCAGCGCCAGCCGACCATCCGGATCGCTCACCGCGATCCCGATGCGTCTCCGTCCAAAATCGATACCCAACACGGTCAAATCCGACGCCTCGCCCGGTGGCGGCCACCACGTCCCGCGGGACGGAAGGAGCTATATTGTAACGGTGTGCATCCGAAGGTGTGCACGTTCGAATCAAGAGGAAAGCGATGGACTACGACGAGCAAGAAGCCGGGACCCATTTCCTGGCCGGAATTCTAGTGGGAGCGGTCTTGGGCGCGGCCATTGCGCTGCTCACGGCGCCGCAGAGTGGCCCCCGCACGCGGCGGCGTATCCGGAGGGTAGCCGGTAACCTGCGAGACGGTGCATCGGACCGTTGGGAGGACCTGGCCGACGACCTCAAGGACCGCGTCGACGAGACCGTCCGTACCGCACGCAAGCACCTGCCCCGCTGAGCGGCGGCCTAGTCGAGCTCGTCGAGTAGGCGAACGGCACGCTCCTGTTGTTGTGGATCGACTGGATCTCGGACCGGTTGGGCCAGCACCCAGGTAAGGCCCTCCCGAGCCAGGTCCTCGCGACCCGTGGCCGCGTGGACGCGAGCGAGCTCGACCCTATGGACCAACGACTCGGGCTCGAGCTCGGCGGAGCGTGCCAGGTGCAGTTCAGCCAACTCCCAGCTCGCCTCGTCGAAGCTCTCGCCGCCAAGCATGGTGCGGGCCACGAAGCGTTGGAGCCCACCGATGCGCATCACCTCCGCGTGCCACTGTCCGAGCACGTGGCGGGCATTCGCGTTGGTGGAGTCCAAAGCGACGGCCTGGGTCGCCACCAGTCGGATCTCCTCGGCGAGCCGAACCCGCGCGCGCATGCCGACGGCCAGCGCACGCCGGCCCAGCGCCACCGCCAGCCACGCCATCGCTTCGGATCCGCGGGGGTTGGACTCGAGCCCGCGTCGCGCGTACCCTTCCGCCTCCGCATAGCGCGTCTCCGCACTCGCGGGGTCGGAGGTGATCATCCCGACCACGACCGACTCGGCGGCCGCGTGCCACAGGGCCGAGTAGTGCCGTGAGTCCAGTGCGAGCGCCCGCTGGAAACTGCGAAGAGCCGCTTCGGGCTCCTGGCTCCAGTGGAGACGAACGCCTTCCGTCACGAGCTCGTCCGGAGACGAGGCCGGCGGGGGGAGCTGGGCCAACAGCGCGGCCGACGACGGAGAGAGGAGCCCGAGCAAGGTGATCGCACAGCGGATCATCGAGCGGAAGCGGGACGGGGAAGAGCTCCCGCCCGAGGACCTCGAGGCATTTCTTGCGGCGTACCTGCGCGAGGATGTGTCGGAGTACCAGATGGCGGCCTTCCTCATGGCGGTGTACTTCCGGGGGATGTCCGGCGGCGAGCTGTCTACGCTCGTGCGGCAGATGATAGAGTCGGGCGCGACGCTGGATCTCTCCTTCCTTACCCGCCCCCGCATCGACAAGCACTCGACCGGGGGGGTCGGTGACAAGGTCTCCCTGATCCTGGCCCCCCTGGCAGCCGAGCTCGGGCTGGCCGTTCCCATGATGTCGGGGCGGGGGCTCGGACACAGCGGTGGTACCCTGGACAAGCTCGAGGCGATCCCCGGCTTCCGGACGATGCTCCCACTTCCGGAATTCGTGACCGTACTGGAGGCAAACGGGTGTGCGATGATCGGTCAGACCGACGAGATCGCGCCGCTCGACCGCCGCATCTACGCGCTTCGGAGCGTGACGGGAACGGTCGGCTCGATCCCCCTCATCGCGGCCAGCATCATGAGCAAGAAGCTGGCGGAGGACCTGGACGGCCTGGTTCTGGACGTGAAAGTCGGTCGGGGGGCGTTTTTGCAGACGGAAGCCGAGGTGGTCGAGCTCGCTCGCACGATGGTCGGAATCGGACGCGACCACGGGGTTCCCACCGTGGCGTTGCTAACGAACATGGAGACGCCTCTCGGGCGGACGATCGGGAACGCGCTCGAGGTGCGTGAAGCCATCGAGTGCCTTGGAGGGGGCGGGCCCTCCGATCTGCGCGACGTGGTGCGGGCGCTCGCCGCCGAGATGGCGGTGCTCGGGGGTGTGGCGTCCACGCTCGAGTCCGGCAGCGAGCAGGCGGCGGCGGCGCTCGATGACGGGCGCGCGATCGAGCGGATGGCACGCCTGATCGCTGCCCAGGGCGGTGATCCGGCGGTCGTGACCGATCCAGGTCGGCTGGGACACGCACCTGAACGGGTCCCGGTGCTTGCCGGACAGTCGGGATTCGTGGCGGGATTCGAGCCCGTCCGGCTCGGGAACGCCGTCGTCGAGCTCGGAGGTGGGCGAACCCGTCTCGGACAGTCGATCGATCCCTTGGTCGGGTTCGAGCTGCACGCGCAAGCAGGGGACGCCGTGGACGCGGAGCAGGTTCTGGCGACGGTGCACGCCGCGACGCCCGCGGACGCGGAGCTTGGAGTCCGGCGAGTTCTGGAAGCGGTGGAGCTGGTGGAGGAGCCGCCCCCGGCCGCGTCCGTTCTCCTCGGACGGATGGGAGCGGAGGCTACCGGCGGATACGCAGCCGGTTGATGAGATCCTCCCCGGTCCGGTCACAGAACTCGGTGGGCTCGGTGCGCGGGAGGAAGTACTCCGTGTACGCGTCCTCCTCAGGACACCACTGAGACGCCAGCTTGCCCGTCCGCGAGTCCACCCGCTTGGAGATCAGACCCTCCGAGATGGGCCACCGCCGAGGGATGGGAAGCATCGGCTCGAACGCTTCATCCGAGTCCTCGTCGGTGCGCCCGTAGTAGACATCGCGCGCGAACCGTCCCCAGACCGGGGCCGCGTCCGAGCCGCCCGTGGCGTTGGGTCGGACGCGTTGCGGGAGGTCCATGCCGAACCACACCAGCCCGAGGAGGTTGGGCGTGAACCCGATGAACCAGACGTTTTGCGATTCGTTGGTGGTGCCCGTCTTGCCGCCCACCGGCACGTCCGGTCCCAGGATCGCCCGTGCCGCGGTCCCGGTCCCGGCGTTCACAGCATCCTCGAGCAGGGAGACCATGATGCGCGCCACGGGGGCGTCCAGGACCTGTTGGATTTCCGGCTCGGCCTCCCACAGTACCTCACCGGTCGCGGACTCGACCCGGGTCACGGCGTAGGGGCGGGCCTTGGCGCCGAGCGTTGCGAACGTCGAGTAGGCTTCGGCCATCTGCAGCGGAATCACCTCGGCCGCGCCGATCGCCGTCGAGGGCACGCGCTCGACCGGAGTCCGAATCCCCATCCGCCGTGCCGTCTGGGCAACCGTCTCGAAGCCGACCTCCATGCCCACCTTGATCGCGACCATGTTGATGGAGCGCCGCAGGCCCTCGCGCATCGTGATGGGACCGTAGAACTCCTCGGAGAAGTTCTTGGGGCGCCACTCGGTGCCGTCGAGCTGGGGCAGAACCACTGGGGCGTCCAGGAACACCTGTGACGCGGGCAAGCCACTGGCGATGGCCGCGGTGTACACGAACGGCTTGAACGACGATCCGGCCTGTCGCAGTGCCTGTGATGCGCGGTTGAACTTCGAGTGCCGGTGGTCGCGTCCGCCCGTCATGGCGTAGATGCGACCCGTGCCCGGATCGAGCGCGATGAACGCGCCCTGAACGTAGGGTGAGTCGCTTCGGTCCAACGTGGACGAGTCCGCAAACTCCTCGTAGCGCCGATGCTCGAACCCGGGGCGGGCCTCGATGTCGGCCCAGCCTCGCTCCATGGAACGGTTGGCCGACCGCTGCATGGCGACGTTGAGGGTCGTGTGGATCCGCAGGCCGGCCGTGTAAAGCTGGTTCCCGAATCGCGCATCGAGCTCCTGACGCACGAACTCGACGAAGTAGGGCGCCACCCCCTTGTCGAGCAGGGCCCGCTCCGTCGGGACGGGCTCCAGCTTGAATGCCTCGGCCTGATCCCTCGTGATGAAGCGTTCTCCCGCCATCCGGTCGAGCACCAGGTTGCGGCGCCGGATGGCGTTGTCGGGATGCTGGAGGGGCGTATAGACCGCGGGGAGGTTGGGAATGGCGGCCAGCAGCGCGGCCTCCGGGATCGTGAGATCCGTGGCGTTCTTGGCGAAGTAGTTGCGGGAGGCGGTCTGGATCCCGTACCAGGCCTGCCCGTAATTGACCTGGTTGATGTACGCTTCGAGGATCTGGTCCTTGGTGTAGACCCGCTCCATCTGGAGCGCGACCTGGGCCTCCTTGAGCTTACGGGTGATGAGCCCCGCGCCGAGCCGCCGCTCCGTTCCGACCCGACGTGGGAACATGTTGCGGGCGAGCTGCTGGGTGATGGTGCTTCCGCCGCCCTGCACGGTCGACCGCGTGGTCACGGCGCCCCAGAGCGCCCGCGCGATGCCGAGCGGGTCGATGCCCCTGTGGCTGTAGAAGCGCTTGTCCTCGACCGCCACGAACGCCTGCGCCACGTGCTCCGGCAGGTCGGCAATGCGGACCGGTGTGCGCGCCTCTTCCCCGAACTCCGCCACGAGGGCGCCATCCGCCGAGTACACCTTGCTCGTCTGGATGGGCTCGAAGTCGTAAATCTGCGCGATGGACGGGCAGTCCGAACAAAGGTTCTTCCAGGACCCCACCACCAAGCCGGTCATGAGGAAGAAGAGGAAGATCCCGGTCAGCCAGACCATGGGCTGCGCTAGGAAGTGGCCCACCCTGCGCGTCGTGGGATGTGACCAGCCCCTTCGAAGGGCCTCGAAGACCTTGGTCATTCGGCGCGTGACAGCTCCCGTGGAGCGGACCGCACGGGGGGGACGGCCCAGAGAGGGTACGGTTGGGTAAAGCTAGTATCGGTACCCGGACCCGTCTATCGTGATCCGGGGCCCGACTGGGGGGTACGCTCTTTGCCCGCCCGCCCGGCAGGCGCGGTCCAAGGGGGAAACACCGGCCCGCGCCTGCTCCACGACGCCTGGAGCACACGGATGAAGGGACGACCACGAAAGGTGCCGAAGCCCTGGGGGCACGAGCTCATCTGGGCCGAAGCCGACGCCTACGTGGGGAAGATCCTCAAGATCGACGCCGGGGAAGCGCTGTCGCTCCAGTACCACGAGGTGAAGGAGGAGACCCTCTACCTGTTGTCCGGGACGCTCAAGTTCTACGCCGGCCCCCTGGGAGGTGAGCTGGAGGAGATCGAGCTCCACGCCGGTGACAGCTTCCACGTGCGCCCCCACACGGTTCACCGTATGGTCGCGGTCACCGACGTGACGATGCTGGAGGCGTCGACGCCCCACTTGGACGACGTCGTGCGGCTGGAGGACCGGTACGGCCGCGTCGAGCCCAAGACCTGACCGTCCGGGATACCGGAGGCGCGCACGATGTCGGACGCCGAAGCGTTGGCCGTGGTCGGGATGGGATCGAACGTCGGCGACCGCCGCGCCCATCTCAGGCACGCAGCGGCCGCCCTGGCCAGGCTGGGGTCCGTCGTGCGGGTCTCGTCCCTCTACGAAACGAGCGCGGTCGGATCCGTGGCGCAGCCGCCGTTCCTGAACGCCGTCGTCGGTGTGGACACGGCGCTCCGGCCCGAGGGGCTTCTCGCGGGCATGATGGACATCGAACGCGAGCGAGGCCGCATCCGCGACCTGCCTGGGGGTCCCCGCACGCTCGATCTGGATCTACTCTTCTACGGCGATCGAATCGTCCGCGGATCCGATCTGATCGTGCCTCATCCCCGCTGGAGGGAGCGCGCGTTCGTGCGCGTGCCGCTGAGTGAGATCGTTCCGGATCTGATCGACCCCGAGAGCGGCTGGAGCGTGGCGGAATGGTGTGCGCGGGTTCCGGCCGATCGGTCGGACGTGACTTTTCGGGAGGGTCGGGAATGGGCTTCATGATCGGAGGGCTGCTGCTCGTGGGCAGCCTCGCTTTCACGGGGTGCGACGCGCCCGCCGCGGCGGTCGTGTCAGCCCATCAGGACACGACCCTGGTGCTTTCCACCGATCCGGATCTTCGGAACCGCGCCGCGGCGCTGCTCCCCGACCTCGCCGAGAGGGCCGGGCTCGAGCTGGTGCGTCCGGTGCGCGTGGAGTGGCGGGCTCGAGCCGATCTCGAAACCTATCTCCGGGAGAAGGTGGAGGAGGAGCTCCCGTCCGAAGAAGCCGACAACATCGTCAGAAGCTACGCGCTACTGGGACTCGTACCGCCCGACCTGGCGCTGCGCGATGTACTGATGGGACTGTACCTGGAGCAGGTGGTGGGATTCTACGACCCTGATTCCACGGCGCTGTGGGTGATGGACGACCAGGGCGAGAGCGACGTGCAGACGGTGCTCCTGCACGAGCTGGTGCACGCCGTGCAGGACCAAGCCACCCCACTCGACTCGCTCATGTCGAAGCGCTGGCGGTCGGACCGGCGGACCGCGGCCCAGGCGGCCATCGAAGGGCACGCCACGCTGATCATGCTGGAGGCGCTCTCCGCCCAGGTCAGCGGTCGGGACGTGGACCTGTCGGCGCTGCCGGGCGTGGCCGACATGCTGGGCCCGACCCTGGCCGCGGCTACGGCCCAGTTTCCCGCGCTGGCCTCGGCGCCCCGCATCCTCCGTGACGGGCTGCTCTTCCCGTACCTGGCAGGTGCGGGCTTCGTGCTCGAGTTGTGGACGGCCACGCCGGGTCGGCCGGCGCCCATCGGGGATCACCTCCCCGTCTCCACCGAGCAGGTCCTCCATCCCGACCGTGCGTTCGGGGCCGACCGCGACGCCCCGGTGGAGCTGAAACTGGAATCGGCGGTGCCCCTCCGGTACGAAGAGCAGCTCGGCGAGCTCGGGCTCCGCATCTTTGTCCAGGATCAGTTGGGGGAACCGAGCGGGGACTCGGCCCTGGGCTGGGACGGGGACACGTTCGCCTTGTACGAGACGCCGTCCGGGGACGCGCTCACCTGGGTGATCGTCTGGGATGACGTCCCCGCTCGTGACCGGTTCGTGCGGGCCGTGGCGGGGAGCGAGTGGGCGGGTCGGTCGGGAGCGGTCGTGGTCGCCGAAACGGTGTCGGGCCGAGCGGCGAGCCGAGTGAGCGTGGGTCCGGTCCCCGACGTTGCCGTCACGCTCTCCGTGGGACCGTCGAGATGACGGAAGGAGCCTCCGGGCTCCCCATCTCCGTTGCCACGGGGGGAGGACGCTCGTACGAGGTGCGGGTCGCTCCCGGGATACGCTCGCGGCTCGGCGAGCTGCTCGCGGAACGAGCGCCGGCCGAGCGCTACGCGGTCGTAGCCGACCGGCAGGTGGCGTCGCTGCACGCCGACGAACTGCTCGCAGCGCTCGAGCGGGCGGGTGCGCGGGCCGACCTGTTCACCTTCCCGCAGGGTGAGAGGTCCAAGACGCGGGGCGAGTGGGCCCGGTTGAGTGACGCCCTGCTCGAGGCGGGCTTCGGTCGCAGGAGCGCGCTCGTGGCCCTGGGCGGCGGCGTGACGGGAGATCTGGCCGGATTCGTGGCCGCCACCTACCTGCGCGGGATTCCGGTGGTTCATGTGCCCACTACGCTCCTTGCCATGATCGACGCCTCGATCGGAGGAAAGACCGGGGTGAACGTGGATGCCGGCAAGAACCTCATCGGCGCGTTCCACCCTCCGGCGCTTGTGGTCAGCGACCCGGAGTATACGCGGACGCTTCCCCGGGCCCGGAGGGCGGAGGGACTGGCGGAAGCGCTCAAGCACGGCGCGATCCGCGACTCCGGGCACTTCGAGGAAGTGGCCTCACTCGCACCGGCGATCCTGGACGGCGACATCTCGGCCACGGCGCAGGTCGTGGAGCGGTCGGCACGCATCAAGGCGGCGGTCGTGGGGGAGGACGAGCGGGAGTCGGGCCTGCGTGAGACGCTCAACTTCGGTCACACCATCGGCCACGGGCTGGAGGCCGCGTCAGGGTACGAGCTGTCACACGGGGAAGCGGTCTCGCTGGGAATGGTCCTGGAGGCGCGACTTGGCGAGCGTCTGGGCGTGACCGCAACCGGCACGTCACAAGCGCTCGCGGACGCCGTTCGACGTCTCGAGCTGCCAACCGTCCTACCGCGGCCGCTCGATCCGATCGGGGTCATGTCCGCGATCGGGATGGACAAGAAGGTCCGACGCGAGCGTGTCCGCGTGGTGCTCCTCGAAGCGACGGGCGCGGTGGCCCACCACCAGGGCGAATGGGCACGGCCGGTGATGCGAGACCTCGTCGAAGCGGTGGTGTCGGAGGCCTGCGAGTCGGTGTGACGGCCCTGTACGAGGCCCCGCTGCGGCCCTCCGGGATCGGGTCCACCCTGCCGTAGTCGGCGGGGCGTCGTCCGCCCCGCAGACGGGCTGGCGGCCCGCTGCGACGTACCTTAAGTCTCCTGCTCCGTCCATCCCGGCTGGAGGTCGAATGGCGCTCTTCGAGCGCTTGGAAGGTCTGTCCGTACCGGCGGCGCTCATGAATCGCGCGACCCGCGACCCGGAGCGGCCCTACGTCGTCTCTGCCGGCCAGACCCTGTCCTACGGCCAAGTGGACATGCGGGCGGAAGCCCTGGCCGCCACCCTCGCGAGCTTCGGAGTGGGTGCCCGCGACCGCGTCGCGCTGGTGCTCCCGGCGGTGCCGGAGTTCGTGGTCTCCGTATTCGCGGCGGCCAAGCTGGGCGCGACGGTCGTGCCGGTGAATCCGCTCATCTCTCCGGCAGAGCTCCAGTTCGCGCTCAGGCAGTCCCAGGCGCGAGTGGCAGTAACGGCGGAGAGCCTGGGCGCCCGCGATTTCCTGGCTCTGTTCGAGGATCTGCTGGGGCAGCTTCCCGAACTCCATCACCTGGTCACGGTGGGCAAGGACGACCTCTGGTACGACGACCGCATCTTCCAGTTCGAGGATGCCCTCTCGAAGGGCGAGGGCCGGGATTACCCCGCGCTCGAGGTCGACCCGGACGCCGACACGTTCGCGGTGCTCTTCACCGCCGGGACGACCGGGAAGCCCAAGGGGGTCGAGCTCACCCACCGCAGCATGCTGGAGACGTCGGCCCGCACGGCTTCGGCCATCGGCCTCGGTCCGGACGACCGCGTTGTCGGACTGGCGGGCCTGTTCCACGTGTTCGGGCTGGGCCCGGGCCTGTTGGGGACGTTGCTGGCGGGGGCGTCCATCATTCTGCAGGAGGAGTATGACGCCGCCACCACGCTGGATTTGATCGAGGCCGAGCGCGCGACGGTGCATTACGGCGTGCCCCCGTTGTTCCACGCAGAGGTCCGCGAACAGCGCGAGCGGGCCCGGGATCTGAGCAGTCTGCGGATCGGCGTCGTCGCCGGTGGTGCGCTCACGGACGAACAGTGGCTGGGCGTCCGCGACCACGTCTGCCCCAACCTGCAGGCTGCCTACTCCATCACCGAGGCGGCGTCGACGGTGTCGATGACCCGGCCGGAAGACGCCGAGGACAAGCAGCGCTTCACCGTGGGAAGACCGCTGCCGGGAACCGCGATTCGGATCCTCGACCCCGACGGCCAGGAGTTGCCGGTCGAGAGCGTGGGCGAGGTGGTGGTCCAAGGGTCGGGGCTGATGCTCGGCTATCTCAGGCAGCCCCGCGAGACGGCGGCGGCCCTGGATGGGGCGGGGTTCCTTCGCACGGGCGACCTCGGGCTCCTCGACGACGACGGGTTTCTGCATTTGGTCGGTCGTCGACGTGAGGTTATCATTCGACGTGGCCTGACGGTCTATCCCAGGGACATTGAACGGCGCCTTGAGGCGCATCCCGCGGTAGACCGGGCGGCGGCCATCGGAATCCCCGATGACTTTCTGGGGGAAGCCATCTGCGCGTGCCTGCTCTTGGAGGAGGGCGCGCTGGTGACGCCAGAGGAGATCCGGGACTGGTGCCGAATCGCCTTGGCGGACTTCAAGGTCCCCGATCAGGTCCGCACGTTCGAAGATTTCCCGACGACGGGATCCGGGAAGATTCGGCGCGCCGAGTTGGCCCGCCGGGTCCTGGCGGCCAAGACGGTCGATTCCGGAGCGTGAGGCCCCCTCTACCCCACCCACCGACGGTGGCCGGGGCGGGGAGGCTTCGCGGCCATACACGATGACTGCGAGTCTTTAAAGTGAACACACCCTATTCCAGGGCTCCCCATTCCGGGAGCCAGGGCTGGTCCGCGCCGGACAGCTCCCCCCACGCCGCCCTGCTCATCGATTTCGACAACGTGACGATGGGTCGCGGCAGCAACCTGTCCAGCGAGCTCAAGGCGCTCCTCAACTCCGACATTATCAAGGGCAAGGTCGCGGTCCAGCGCGCTTATGCGGATTGGCGCCGCTATCCACAGTACATCGTCCCTCTGTCCGAAGCGTCGATCGACCTCATTTTCGCGCCGGCGTACGGCAGCTCCAAGAAGAACGCCACGGACATCCGCATGGCGATCGACGCGTTGGAGCTGGTGTTCATCCGGCCGGAGATCGGCACGTTCATCCTGCTCACGGGCGACTCGGACTTCTCGAGCGTGGTGCTCAAGCTCAAGGAGTACGGGAAGTACGTGATCGGCGTCGGCATCCAGGAGTCCAGCTCCGACATCCTCGTCCAGAACTGTGACGAGTACTACTCGTACACGTCGATCACCGGCCTGACCAAGACGAACGAAGCGGAACGGGTTCAGTTCGATCCCTGGGTCCTGGTCGGGAAGGCGGTGGAGCGCATGGACGAGCGCTCGGACGTCATGCGCTCGGATCGCTTGAAGCAAGTGATGCGCGAGATCGATCCCGGTTTCGACGAGGGCGAGCACGGGTTCAGCAAGTTCAGCCGCTTCCTGGCGGAGGCGGCCAGCCGGGGCCTCGTCGGCCTCAAGCGGATGCCGAACGGGCAATACGAGGTCTCCGCGGGTAGGGGCGGCTCGAAGGAAAAGGCGCGCAGCCGTGCCGGGACCCCGGCGACGGCCAAGCACGAGAGCCCGATCGAGCATGCTTTCGAGCTCCTGCGGGTGGCGCTCGGCGAGCTCACGTCGGACGGACGCACGCCGGCCCGGGATTCCGACGTGAAGCGCCGGATCCTAGTGCTGGAACCCGCGTTCGACGAAGCCGAGCTTGGCTTCTCGAAGTTCAGCCGCTTCCTGGCGCAGGCAGAGGAGAGCTCCGTGGTCGAGCTCCGCCGGAACGAGTCCGACGGCTACACGGAAGTGCTCCTCAGGCCGGTGGGTGACAGGCAGCCTTCTGGACGCAAGGCCGCCGCGCCCGCGTCGGGCGAGGAATCGTCCCGCTCGGGGAGAAGGAACGGCGGCCGGTCGCGGCGGGAGGCCACCGAGGACGAGCCCATCAAGCCGCGGGGACGCCGGACGAGACCTCGGCGAACCGAAGAGCGTCCCGCTGAGCCCGCCAAGGAGGACGGAGAGCGGGATGGGCGCGACCGCACGGGAAGTCGATCCGATCGGAATCGGAGCGCGGCCGAGAAGGGCGAAGAACCCACGGGCCGGTCGCGACGCGGCCGAGACCGGAGAGACGGGGCCGAGGACGGAGAGGACGAACGACCACGCCGCGAGTCCCGCCGGGGAAGACGGTCGCGGTCGGATCAGGAGTCCGATCGGGCCCGGTCGGATGCGGCGCCGACCGAGGCCTCCGCCGGTGACGAGGCGGAGCCCGAGGCCGACGCGCGCGTCGACGCCCGCGCCGATGCCCGAGAGCCGCGCGCTGACGCGCCCGAGAGCTCGGAGCGTTCAGGAGAGCGGAAAAAGGAATCCCGTTCGGAACGGCGTTCGGAACGTCGTTCGGAGCCGCGTTCGGAGCCGCGTTCGGAGCCGCATTCGGAAGCGCGTTCGGAGCCGCGTCGGGAGCGCCGACCGGATACCCGCGCCGAGCCACGAGAGCGGTCGTCCCGACCCGACGCGACCGAGACCGATTCAGTGGAGCTCGGAAGGGGACTCGCCGACGACATGCCGGTCATACGTGCCGTTTCCGGCACCGACACCTCCGGGTCGGCGACGCCGCGACGGACCCTCCACCCCCGCCAGCAGCGGAGGCGCAGGGGAGCCGCCGACGGCCCGCCCCCCATCCTCGCGGGTCAGAGCGTACCCACGGTGGGGGCTCCGGCAGGCGGGGACGAGGCGGACGACCATGACGGCGAGTTCGACGCCTCGGCCCCCGGCAGCGCGTCCATGGAGGCGCTCTTCCAGCCGGGGCGCGGAGTCATCGATCCCGAGGCGCTGGGGTTGCCCACCGAGCCGGGTTCGATCAAGCGGTACCTCACCAGCCGCTACAAGGGTGTGGGCGAGCGGACAGCCGAGTCCCTGGTCGAGCACTTCGGAGACGAGGTCTTCGAGGTTCTGCACAGGCAGCCCCGACGGGTTACCGACGTGCTACCCGAGGGGCGGGCCGCGCAGTTGATCGAAGCCTGGCGGGCGGACCTGGCCCGGCGGAGCGCTGGAGAGTACGAGTCCTGACGCCCGCGGCGGCGGATCGGGGTTCGCCCGCAACGGGCACGTCCGAGGCGGTCCGAGCTCGCCGTCATCGGAATGGGACTCCTGTCGCGGCGGGCGACCTCCTGCGGGCGGCCCTCGCGGCGGACGCCGTGGCCGGAGCTCGAGCGCTCCTCGGCGCCGATCTCGTTTCCACGGTCGGGGGCGTGGACACCTCGGGGCGGATTGTCGAGGTCGAGGCGTATCTGGGCCCTGCCGACCCGGCGTCCCACGGCGCCGCCCGCATCGGCCGGACTGCCCGCAACGATCCGATGTTCGGAGCGCCGGGGACGGCCTATGTGTACCGGATCTACGGCGTTCATCGGTGCTTCAACGTCGTTACGGGAGATGAGGGCTTCCCAGCGGCGGTTCTGGTTCGGGCGCTGGAGCCACGGACTGGAATGGAGGCGATGGCAAGGCGGCGGGGTCGTGGAACCGACCTCTGCTCGGGTCCAGGCCGATTGGCCCAGGCGCTCGGTATCGAGGAGACGCTGAACGGGCACGACCTCGACCGTGCGCCCCTTCGCATTCTGCCGGGCGCGCCCGTCCCCGACTCGGCCGTCCAGGTGTCTGGGCGGATCGGTATCTCCCGAGCCACCGACTGGCCCCTCCGCTTCACTGTTGCAGGGAGTCCGCACGTCAGTCGCGCGGGGCCGGGCGCGAGGCCGATCTCCGACTACCGGAAAGCGATCTCGAGGCTCGAGTCCTTGACCACGTTGGAGAGTCGATGAGCGATCCCACCTGGGTCTCCCTACTTCCTCCGCTTCTCGCCATCGTTCTCGCGATCGCGACCCGGCAGGTATATCTGTCGCTCGCGGGGGGAATCTGGCTCGGCTGGAGCATTCTCCTCGGATGGGACTTTCTCGCGGGTCTCGGCGAGGCCATCGAGGCGACGGTACGCGTGTTCGGTGACCCGGGCGATGCCAAGGTACTCCTCTTCACGCTCGCGATCGGGTCCCTCATCCACACCGTCGAGGCGTCCGGCGGGGTCAAGGGCTTCGTCCAGTGGCTCGAGGAGCGCCGGTGGGTCAACTCGGCCACCCGCGCCGAATGGCTCGCGTGGATCATCGGCGTCGTGATCTTCATCGAGTCCAACATCACCGTGCTGGTCGCGGGGGCGGTGTCGCGGCCGCTGTTCGACCGTTACAAGGTCTCACGGGAGCGGCTTGCGTACATCATCGATTCCACGTCCGCCTCGGTCTGCATCCTGATCCCCCTGAACGCTTGGGGTGCCTACAACCTCGCCATCCTGAGCGAGTTGGGAGTCGAGGACCCGCTCGGGGTCTTCATCGGAGGCGTCGGGCTGAACTTCTACGCCTGGACCGCGGTCATGCTTGCCGCGGCGAGCATCTTCTGGCGGATCAACATTGGACCGATGCGCCGGGCGGAGCACCGCACTCGCGAGGGCCAGATCCACTGGCCGAACGCACAGCCGATGGTCAGCGACGACGTGCTCTCGCCGGAAGCCCCCGAGAAGATCTCGCCTCGGGCGTACAACATGATCGTCCCCATCGCCGTGATGGTGGTCATGATGCCGATCTCGCTGCTCATCACGGGCGGTGGCGACATCCGGGAGGGCTCGGGCTCGACCAGCGTACTTTGGTCGGTGCTGCTCGCCGTGGGCACCGCCTGGGTGCTCTTGCTCGCTCAGAGGGCGTTCACCGTGGATCAGTTGTCCAAAATGGCGCTCAAGGGGGCCGGAGGCCTGGTTCCGCTGATGATGATCTTGCTGTTCGCGCTCGCTCTCGGCGACGTGGCGGTCGAGCTGGGAACCGGTGCCTACGTCGCACAGGTGACCGCCGGGGTGCTCCCGCCGGTCGTCTTCCTCCCGCTGGTCTTCCTGGTCGCGGGCGGCATCGCGTTCTCGACCGGCACCAGTTGGGGGACGTTCGCCATCATGCTGCCCATCGCGGTGCCCGCGGCCGCCACGCTCGGCTTGCCTCTGAGCCCCTTCGTCGCGGCCTCGCTGGCCGGCGGGGTCTTCGGCGACCACTCGTCTCCGATCTCGGACACGACCATCATCTCTTCCATGGCAGCCGCGACGGATCATATTGATCACGTCCGCACGCAGCTGCCCTACGCGCTGGCCGCGGGGACCGTTGCCGCCATCGGGTTCGCCATCCTGGGCGCGAGCCTCTGACGGATGCCGTACGCACCGGCCCACCACCATCCACCGGACGACCCGGAGTCACCACGTTGAACATCGTCGTTTGCTTGAAGCGTGTACCCGACACCGAGACCCGAGTCCGCATCGACGCCGAGGGGACAGGTATCGAGACCGACGGGGTCAAGTACGTCATGAGCCCCTACGACGAGTTCGCGCTGGAGGGTGCGCTGCGGGCCCGGGAGGCGGCCGGCACAGGTGAGGTGGCGTTGGTCACGCTGGGCGACGCGGCGTCGGGGGAGACCCTGCGGCAGGGGCTCGCCATGGGCGCCGACCGCGCCGTGCTTCTCGATGGGACGGTCACGCCCGACGGCCTGGCGACCGCTAAGGCGATCGCAGCCGAAATCGAGGGAGTGGACGCTCCGCTGGTGCTGCTGGGGGTAAAGGCCGCGGACGACGATCAGCAGCAGGTGGGGCCCATGCTCGCCGTCGTGTTGGGGCGTCCCTGCGCGACCGGTGTCGTCGAGTTCGCCGTCGAAGGAGCCGTGGTGCGCTGTGAGCGCGAGACGGAAGGGGGCACCGAGGTGCTCGAGCTGCCGCTCCCCGCGGTACTCACCATCACCAAGGGGGCGTACGAGCCTCGCTACGCGTCGCTCAAGGGCATCATGGCGGCCAAGAAGAAACCGTTGGAGCAGAAGTCCGCGATCGCTGTCGAGCCGGGACTGGTCGTCGAGCGGCTGGAGCTCCCGCCGGACCGGCCGCCGGGCCGAGTGGTGGGGGAAGGGCCGGAGGCGGTGCCGGAACTCGTCAGGTTGCTGCGAGAAGAAGCTAAGGTGCTGTAAAACAGCACGTTCAATATCGTTATCTGATACGATACACGAGAATCGAAAAGCACAGGAGCGCGGAAGGCATGGGCGACGTACTCGCCGTGGTGGAGCAGCGCGGCGGTCAGCCGCGCGGAGTCGCGAACGAGGTCGTGGCGGCGGCCCGACTGGTGGCGGAAGGCCTGGGAGGCGCGACGCACGCGCTGGCGCTGGGTGGCGATGGTCTGGCGGGAGCCGTGGGGTCGCTGGCGTCGTACGGAGCCGACCGCATACTGGTGGGTGAGGGCGCCGGCCTCGCGCGATTCCAGCCGGATGCACATGCCGAAGTCGTGAGCCGCGTGGCGGGCGCCGGCTACGATGCCGTGGTCTTCTGCGCGACGGCCCAGGGCAAGGACCTCGCGCCACGAGTCGCGGCTCGCCTCGGCGTACCACTGGCTACGGACGTCACGGGCATCGATGTGACCTCCGGCGGGCTCCAGGTGATCCGACCCGTCTATGCGGGCAAGGCCTTCGCCCGGGTGGGCTTCCGTGCCAGTCCGGCGCTCTTCTCCATACGCCCGAACGTGTTTCCGCCGCGACAGGTGCCGGGGGCCGGGGAGGTGCAGTCGGTCGATGCGTCGCACGCGGAGCCGGCGGCCCGTCTCATCGAGTTCCGGGAAGCCGGGAGCGGAACCCTCGACGTGGCCGAAGCAACCATCGTGGTGTCGGGTGGACGCGGCATGAAGGACCCCGAGAACTGGCACCTCCTCGAGGACCTGCGCGATGCGATAGGAGACGGCGCCGGCATGGGGGCCTCCCGCGCGGTCGTGGACGCGGGATGGCGGCCCCACGCTGAGCAGGTGGGGCAGACCGGCAAGACGGTCGCGCCGAAGCTCTACGTTGCCGTGGGGATTTCGGGCGCCATCCAGCACCTGGCTGGCATGCGCACGGCAGGCACCATCGTGGCGATCAACAAGGACGCGGACGCACCGATCTTCCAGGTGGCGGACTACGGGGTGGTCGGAGACCTCTTCGAGGTGCTTCCGCGGCTCACCGGCGCGATCCGCGAGCTCAAGGCCGGGGGTTAGGCGAAGGCCGGGAATCTCGAGACGGCCATCCACCCAACGCGATCACCGGATCGACTTCGCGCCCCCGCCGCCAAATCTCGAAGTGCAGATGCGGTCCGGTGGCGTTTCCGCTCTGCCCGCTGAGCCCGATCACGTTCCCGCCGCTGATCGCGTCTCCGGTAGCCACGTCTATTCGGGAGAGGTGGGCGTAGACCGTGATGGCCTCCCCCGGGTGGTCCAGCCACACGACGTTGCCGAAGCCAGACATCGTGCCCGCGAAGCGTACCCGTCCATGCGTCATCGCCTGGATCGGAGTGCCCTCGTCGACCCGTAGATCCACCCCCCGGTGCAGGTCTGGCCCGCCTTCCCAGCGAAGCCCGAACGGCGAGGTCAGGGGGGCATCGACCGGCCAATGGGGGATCGCGCATCCGGCGACCACCAGGGCTGCGGCCACCGACCCCGCCGGCGCCAGTCGCATCAGGCACGCCACGCCTGCCGCACGCGTCACTCCCGTCATGAGGAATCGGCGCGTCACCGGAGTAGGGCGCGAGGTCCGGGCGGCCCCCGTCACGCGCGTTCCCGCATCAGAATCACCTCGATCTCCGACCCGGCCGCGACCAGCGCCGCCCCCTCCGGGAGCACCGCCAGGCCGTCCGCTTGCGCCAGACCGCGCACCAGCCCCGAGCCCTGCGGACCAGTGAGCCGGGCCCCGAACCCGCTCGCCGTCGGCGTCAGCACGACCCTGTGGTATGCGGTGAGATTCTCGGGCGAGCGGAGGTCTTCCTCCGCCACGGCCCGGACCCGGGGCCGCTCGGTGCCCGTGAACCCCGCCCGAGCGCGGAGGTAGGGCCGCACGAAGAGTTCGAACGTGACGAACGCGGAGGCGGGATTCCCGGGAAGTCCGAATACCGGGACGTCCGCGCCGGCGCGCCCATCGAGCCATCCGAAGCTGAATGGGCTGCCCGGACGAATCCGTACTCGCCAGAACTCGAGCCGGTAGCCGGCGTCGTCGAGCACCCGCTTGACCAGGTCGTGGGTCCCCATCGACGCGCCGCCCACTGTGACCAGCACGTCGAGCGAGCGGGCTGCCTCGATGGGGCCTCGCAGGCTCTCCACCGAATCGCCAGCCGGGCCCAGCAGCACGGGAACACCTCCGGCCTCCACTACCTGAGAGGCCAGCATGGGTCCGTTGGAGTCCACGATCGCGTGACCCGACAGTACCTTGGCGAACGCCTCGGGCGGCACCAGCTCGTCCCCGGTGGTAAGGACGCCGACTCGGGGCTGGCGTACCACCTCCACCGCGGCGTGGCCGCAGGAGGCCAGCACGGCCACGTGGCCGGCGCCGATAGCTGCGCCGGCGACCGCCACGGTGTCACCGGCCGCCATGTCCTCACCCGCCGGCCGCACGTTGCGCCCGCGATCGTCGGCCCGCTCGATCTCGACTTCGGTGTCGGACCGGTCGCCGGTGTGCTCGACACGGACGACGGAATCGGCTCCGTTCGGAACCGGGGCGCCGGTCATGATCCGTACCGCCTCTCCCGGGCCGAGCACCCCATCCCAGGCCCGGCCGGGAAGCGACTCCCCAACGACCTGGAGTCGCCGGGGATGGTCAGGGCGGACGTCGTCCAGGTCCTGGCCGCGGACGGCATATCCGTCCATCGCGCTGTTGTCCCACGGCGGAAGCGCCGTCGGCGCCACGACGTCGGTCGCGAGGGCCCGCCCCACCGATTCGGCCAGCGGCACCGCCTCTGGAGGAAGCGGCCGGGCCGCGGCGCGGATTCGCTGGAGGGCGTCGGGCACGCTCAACCAGTCCGCCTCGCGCGACGGGAAGCTCATATGGAGATACTGACGCCGCTGATCGTGCGCTGCGACTCCAAGCCCCCGCCGTAGCCAAGGCTACGCCGCCCTGTCCCTCCTGGCCCCGGATGCGCCTCCCGCCCTTTGGCGCGAAGAGAACCTCGGATGCGGTCCACTAGAACCGGATCGCTCCCCCGACCGTGAACTGGAAGGCATTGACCCATTCGGCGTCCTCCACGTTCTCGAAGCCCCGGTCCACTACCGCGTACCCGGGGGGCGTATCCAACTGCCAGAGGTTCATGATCACGTCGGCGCGAAGGGTCAAGCGCCGCCCCAGGACGAGACGCGATCCTCCCCCTACCAAGGCGGTGAACGCAGTTCCGAAGTCGAAACGATCCTGCTCGAGGATGCGGCCGTCGGATTCCTGCTCCCCGGACCTGTCGGATATGAACCCCCCGCCAATCAGTAGGTGAGGGCTCAACGCGTGCCACGTCCGTCGACCCGTGAGCGAGAACTTGAAGCGGACGTCGGCACCCACGAGCACGGCGTCCGCCTCACCGGCGACGCGCGCTCCTTCAGCTAGCTCGGGATCGATCACGTCCCGCGACATCGGCATCGCCGATACGACCCCTTCGAACGAGAGCGGCCCGGTGAGCTCGACCGAGTAGCGGGCGCCGTAGACGATTCCGGATCCGGGACCGAACGCGAAGCGCCCGCGATTGGCGGTCACCGAGCCGATGAACACTCCCGCCTCCTGGCTTTCGTCGATCCGCCGAAAGGCCGAGGGCACGCTCTGCGCCTCGACGATGCTGGGCACGGCGCAAATCAGCACGAGCGTGAAGGTCAGACAACCGGTCCGAAATCGTGTAGGGGAGCTGATCAACCGATTCTTCCAGCGCTGGATGGATCGTGGGTTCGTTCTCGTTGCCAGACCGTCACGCTCGTTGACGCTCTCCGACCGTCTCCGTCACATTCTGGTCGGGTGGGGCGTGTCGCTTTCGCGATGCGGGACTCGCCGGCTGTCCTTAAACACCCGGCTGGACGCTTGGTTCGCATGCGTTCTCGATCGAGGGGGAGGCCTGGGTTCGGGCGGGGGAGGCGCCCGCGCCGGCGTCGGGCCGTCCTGCTCGCTCTCACCCTCTCAGCGGCCGGTGCGGCGTGCGCGGACTCAGGCACCGATCCCACTCCGGAGCGGTATTCGCTCAGGGTCCTCGACGGCGATGATCAGACGGGGCTCGTGGGCAGCCCGTTGCCCCGACCTCTGCGGGTTCAGGTCAGCGAGCTCGCTACCGGCCAGCCCGTTCCTGGCGCGGTCGTCCGTTGGTCGCATGCCGGGGGCTCCGGCGCGCAGCTGGCCGAGGCCGCGCCGGCGACCGACGCCGGCGGAGTGGCTGCAGTCACGCTGACGCTCGGGCTCGCCGAAGGTGAATACCGGGTGGCCGCACGGGTCGACGGCGCATCCCGCTCGGCCGCCTTCCGCGCGGTCGCGGCCGCGGCTCCGAGCCTGGACCCCGTGGGAGGCCCAGTGAGCGCGGGCCAGGAGCTCGTACTGAGCGGCTCCGGTTTCCTGCCGGATCCGTTGGCGCACCGGGTGACGTTCTCCGGAGTGCGCGGCGCGGTCCTCTCCGTGCGCCCGGACGGCTTGACCGTCCAGGTGCCGGCTTGCCTGACCACCCGCACCGTGTCGGTTGTCGTCCGCGTGGAGGGTAGAGCGTCCAACTCGATCCCGGTCGACGTCTCGGCCGCTGGGGATCCGATCGAGCTGGCGCCGGGCGAGGATCTCCTGATCTCGGACACCGATCTGCTCGACTGTCGACGGCTCCGGCTGGGGCCGGGGGAAGCGTACCTGATCGCTGTCCAAAACGTCGGAACCGGAACGGCGGGCACGGTCGACTACGTATTGCTGGGCCTGGGACCCAGCGGTGAGCCGACGGTCGGAAGCTTCGCGGAGCACGCTCGCCGGCGGCCGGCCGCGATCGCAGCGGACAGGGCCGCAGCGGACAGGGCCGTATCGGACAGCGCGGCTTGGCCTGGCCGGGCGAGTCCACACGACCTCGCGCGGCGGCTGGAGGCCACCGGCGTGGTGACCCCGGCGCAGCTCCGGCGCTCGCACGGAATCGGCCGAGGGTCCGGTCCGGTCCGCGCCGCAACCGGGAGCGCGATCACGGGTCCACCGGCCGTGGGGGATACGGCGGTCTTCCGGGTCCTCACGGCCGGCGGAACGCTGGAGGACGTGGTCGGCCGACTGCGGCTGTTGACCGGCCGCGCCGAGGTCTACGTCGACGTGGACTCCCCGGCGCCAGGGTTCTCGGACACCGATCTGGGAGTGATCGGCTCCGAGTTCGACGCCGTCGTGGCGCCGACCGTCGAGCGCGCTTTCGGATCGATCTCCGACCTGGATGCGAACGGCCGGGTCGCGTTGCTGTTCACGCCCGCGGTCAACCGTCTCTCGGTCCGGGGGAGCGGGACCTTCGCCGGAGGGTTCTTCTACGCCGGTGACCTGTTGCCCCAGGCGGGCGCCCAGCGTGGCGAACGCCTCTACGTGGCCGTGCCCGATCCCGCAGGCGCGCATTCGGACGCCGTGGACGCCGGCTTCCTGATGGCGGCGCTCCCGGCGGTAATCGCACACGAGTTCCAGCACCTGGCGCACTACAATCAGCGCGTGCTCTCCGCCGGAGCCGATCGCACCGAGGCACTCTGGCTCCAAGAGGCCATGGCGCAACTGGCGGAGGATCTCGTGGCGGACGCTCTCGACGCTGCGGGCGAGACGGAACGGGCAGCGCTCTTTCGCGCCGGCAATCTCGACCGCGCGCAGCGCTTCCTGGCTATGGCCTCGGACGTGAGCCTGACGGCCACGAGCGGGGTGGGCACGCTGGCCGAGCGGGGGGCCGGCTGGCTCTTTGCGCGCTACCTGTACGCGCACTTGGGGGGTGACGCGCTCGTCGCGCGTATTACCCGCTCCACCCGCCTCGGAAGCGAGACCGTGGTGAGCGCCACCGGGGAGCCATGGCCGCGCACGTACTCGGATTGGAGCGCTTCCCTGTATCTGGACGACCTGGTTCCCGACCTGCCCCTTCGCTTCGGATATCCGGCCCTCGACCTGCGTGCGGCGCTCAACGGCGTGAACGACGGGTACCTCCTCCAACCCGAGACCGTGGGCCCGGAAACCTTCGTTCGCTCCGGGGACGTGCGGGCCGCGTCATCGGACTATTTCGTGCTCGCTCCCGACGGCGCTGGAGAGATCGCCATCACCCTCGGTATCGAGGATGGGGGTGCGGTCGCCGCGGGATCCCCCGTCCAGGCAAGGCTGGTTCGGTTTCGCTGAGTCTGCGAGCTCGCTGAATCTTCCAGGGCGGACCGGCGTATTGCTACCCTGAGCCCGGTCCGCCCAGGGCGGAGCCGATGGCCTATGGCGGGGAAGCCACGAGGAGCGTCGGAGATGCATTGTACGGCCTGCGGAACGCAGATGGGTCCGGATGCCGTGTCGTGCCCGAGTTGCGGCACGGCGGTGGTGAGGGCCTCAGCCCGGCCGGCAACGGTCCGTCGCTGCCCTCGCTGTGGATACTGGGGCCAGGGCGTCAAGTATTTCGCGAGGACGTCACACCTGGGAATTCTCGCCGGGCTCAGCATCGTCACGTACGGGATCGGGGGGCTGACCTACTGGCTTGTCTGCCGTAAGCGACGCGTCTGTCCCAGCTGTGGGCTCGGTTGGGAGAGCTCTACGCGGCTCCTGGAGGCTCCCGAGTCGGCTCCCCCCGGCGGCGGTGTCGTGCGCGTCCACGCAGCGCCGCACGCGGTCGAGGGCGACGCGCCCCTACCACCCGGTGGGCTCGCTCGCCGGGTCTTCGGCGCGGGGGTCATCCTGGTGGCGACCCTGATGATCCTGATGGGCATCGTGACGTTCACGCCGGAGATGATCGCGGTCGGCGGCGTGATGGGCGCCGGTGGTTCCTTGACGTTCCTGTGGGGCTGGGGAGCCCTACAGGCTCGGCGGAAAGCCGTCATGCGTGGAATGGAGCGCAAGATCCTCCGGTTGGCGAAGGAGCGCAGGGGGGTCCTCACGGTCACGGACGTGGCCGCCGAGCTGGACCTGTCACTCGAGGCCGCCGAGAAGATCTTGATTGGCATGGACGACGGCTTCCGCATCCGATCGGACGTCACGGACGTGGGCGTCATCGTCTACGAGTTTCCAGAGATCAAACACCGACCGCAGTTGGAGTCCGGGGTGTGACCCGGGCCCTCCGGGTCCAGGCCACGCCGGCGAGCACCAGCGCGGCCCCCAGGTACTGAAGCGGGCTGGGCCGCTCCCCGAGCCACACCCAGGCCACGGCCAACGCCACGATCGGGATCGTGTTCGAGTAGATCGCGGTGCGGGCGCTTCCCAGCTCGGCCACCCCCCGGTACCAAATGAGGTAGGCGACGCCGATCCCCAGGACGCCGGCATAGAGGATGGCGAGCCAACCTTTGGCGCCGAGTCCCGTGAGGACGGCGCCGTCGAGCGTGGGAGCACCGATGAGGGCGAGGGGCACCGTTCCGATCCAGAGCGTCCACGCCGTAGCGCGCAGGGAGCCGTAGCGGTCCACCAGCGGCCGGCCCCAAACCGTGTAGAGCGCCCAGACGATGGCCGCGAGCAGGATCAGCAGGTCCCCCTGTAGCGTGTCGCTCCCCAGCAACAGCGTGTTGGACGCCCCACCCGAAACCACGAGAGAGATTCCGACCACGGTGCCACCAGCACCGACCCAGAATCCTCTGGAAACCCGCTCATGGCCGGACCATACCGAGAAGAGCGCGGTCCAGACGGGCGCGGTGGCAAGCAAGATGCTCGCGTTCCCCGCCAACGTAGCGTCCAGCCCGACGATGAAGAGCAGTTGGTACACCACGTTGCCCGCCAGCCCGACCGCGAGCAGGCGGGGAACGTCTGCGCGCCGCGGCCGGCCCACGCCGCCCCGGCGAAGCGCAACGAACAGCACCGCGGCCGCGAGCGGGAAGCGGAGCGCATTGAACCCGAGCGGCGATACCCAATCGAGGGCCACCTTGATGACCGAAAAATTGACGCCCCAGATGACCGCCAAGGCGGCCAACTCGAGCTCGATTCCGGTGCGGTGGCCCAGGGGTGCCGACACGGGGTGTTTTTGTTGTGTCTCCAAGGTCGCGGCCCTAGCTTGCACGAAAGCCGAGCAAGGTAAGTTACAGGAGGTGCATGTCTAGCTCCGAAGTCGTCCGGCTCGACCATTATCGAAACCGGCGAGCCGAGCGGTTGCGCACGGCTATCGCCCTCGCGCGTTGGCGTCCGGATCGCCGCATTCGTGTCGAGGGAATGGCCAAGGCGTTGGAGGTCTCCGGTGCGGACCGGGCGCTGACGGTCGCCGTCGACGACCTCGGGGAAGGGGCTGTCCGCGTCGATCACGTGGTCGACCTGCGTGCGAACCCGCCGCGGCGAACCGTGTCCAGGGATCTCCTACAGTTGGCGGCGCGTCAGGCCGTGCCCGGCCTGGGCGATCTGCCCGACCGGCCGCGAGCGGGAGTGCTGTTCTTCCCCGAGGCCCCGTCTAGCGCAGCGGTCGTTACGCTCGGCAGCGACGGGTCCCGATCGTGGTTCCTCGTCATCGACTCCATCACGCCGCGGGGTCGCCTGACCGAGGGCCAGCGGGAGTCCTTGATGTTCATCGGGGGAGAGCTGGCCTCGGTGGTACTCGACCGGGATGCGGCCCGCTTGCCGCTGGAGGACAGCTTCGAGAACGTCCGCTCGGAGTCGTTCGCGGGCTGGGGTGTCCTCGGCGATCTGGCCGACGGAACCGTATCGGACGAGCAGCGGGACCGGGTCAACCTTCGGTTTCTCACGGCGCGCGTCCTCAACTGCCACCTGGAAGAAGGGCTTGCCCGCAACAGGGTGGGCCTGGCTGACCAGACGGCTCAGGTCCGAGGCGAGCTGTTGCGGCTCCAGGACCACTCGCAGGAGTCCCTACAGACGCTGGCGCTCCTGGATTCGCTCGAACGCGGCGGCCTCCCGGATCTCAGCGAGAGGGTGCTGGATCACGCCCGGACCCTCGAGGCCGTCGGCCACCTGCACGGCGCCCGTGAGTTCTATCTTTCGGCCTATGAGGTCGCTGCCCAGTGCCAGGCAGTCGACATCGCCATCGACGCCGCCTGGGGGCTAGGGCGCGCCAGCCGCCGGGCCGCCGATTGGCCTGGAGCCTTCCGCTGGTACGGCATCGCGCGGGAACTCTCCGGTACCCTCGAAGTCTGGGACCGACACGGTCGCGTGCCCGATGGTCTGGCGAATGCGCTCCGGGACCGTGGCAACCTGCCGCTTGCGCGAGAGACGTTGGTGATGGCCCAGGACGTGAGCGAGCGGACAGGTGACGAGGAACTCCGTGCCTCCGTGATGCACACGTTCATGACCGTCGAGAAGCTCGCAGGCGAGCACGACCTGGCCATCGTGTACGGGTGGGGAGCCGTGCGCCGACAGCAGGACGCCGAACGCCGCCACTGGGCGCTGATGGATCTCGGCGGCGTCTTCCTGGAGTCGGGGCGTTATGCCGCCGCCGAGAACGCGTTTCGAATCGTGGCGGCTGCGGTCGAGGAGCGAGATGCTCTCGTCCTCGCCCGAAACGGCCTGGCCATGGTCTCCGCCTACGAGCAGAAGCCCGAAGAGTTCGAGCGACGGTGCGCCGACGTGGAGACGGCGGGCTGGCAGAATGCATCCGCCATCGTCCGCGGTCAGATACTCCTGGACCGTGGACTTTCCTGGAGCGCGCTCGGGGACCATGGACGTGCCCGGGAATGGCTCCAGTTAGCTCTGGCGTTCGGAGAGACCCAAGGCGTGGGCAAGCTCATCCTCGACGCCGAGCAGGCTCTGAGCGAACTGCAGAGCACGACCGTCCCGGACGGACCCCGGAATCCGGCGATCCCGGAGTGCCGGGACCGCCGGGTCGAAGAAGTCTGTCAAGAGTTGGCTACGATGTGCGGGGCCTTGGAGACCGCCTACTAGTTCCCAGACCCGAGGGTGCCATTACCTGAACCGAGCGTTCCATTTCCGGAGCCCAGCGTTCCGTTACCAGAGCCGAGCGTACCGTTGCCGGAGCCCAGCGTGCCGTTGCCGGAGCCGAGTGTCCCATTGCCCGATCCAAGGGTGCCGTTTCCGGAGCCGAGCGTCCCAGGATCCTCGGGGCCGACCACGTTGGAGCAAGCCGTCGCGCTGAACGAGGCGGCGAGCAGGAAAGCGGTGAGCTTGAGATACTTCTTCATGAGCCTGTCTGGTTCGGGAAAGGTGTCCTGACGGCTGGTCCGGAAGGCTTTCCGGACCGCTGACCGTCAAGCTCTTGATAACCTGTGGCCCGTGCGGAATCATTAGCGGGCCGAGGTATGTCTTTTTCGAAGATCCAATGGCTCTCCTTGCGCTACTCACTCCCTGCAAGTCCCTCCCGGGGAGGCTGGAAGCCCAGCTTCTCGGAGAGCACGACCTGGCGTCCGCTGCCTCCTGGGAGCGGTTGACCTGGCTAGTCCGTGAGCGCCCGGTTTCTGGGGCGATCGTGGATGCGCAGTCCCTCTGCGACCGGAGCGGAGTCCCTTTCGAGCATGCGTTTTCGCGTGTAGACTCGCTCCGCCGGGGATTCCCGAGCGTTGGGCTGCTAGTTCTGTGCCGGCCCCGGGTGCAGGGCGAGTTTCTCTTCCGGCTCGGGTCCGACGTGTCCGGGCCGCTGCGCCTATTTCAGGAGTCCGATCCGCCGCCCCGACTGTTGACCGAGGTGGGTCACACATTGGAGAGCTCGGCGTCGCGACAGGTGCTCGCGGGCCTGGCCCCGCACGTGCGCGGGGGCGATCTGGAGACGATCCGGCGAGTGGTGGGCGGCCTCCATTTTCGCTGGAGCGCGGAACGCTTTGCCGCTAGCACTGGCATGACGCGACCCGCGCTCAGCCACCGCTTGAAGCACCGGGGCCTGGTGTCCGTGGGTCGGCTTCTCCTGTGGTCGCGCCTTCTGCACGCGGGTGTGTGGCTATGTGAGCCGGGCCGAACGGCGGACAGCGTCGGCCGTCAGCTCGAGTACTCGTCCGGCGCGGCGTTTCGGCGCGCGCTCAAGGTCCATACAGGGGCCACACCCACCCAGGTGATCGCGAGGGGGGGACTACCGTTCGTCCTCTCGAGCTTCGTGGGCGTTTGCCGGGACGTGCACGATCGTGTACTACTCCGTGCTTCCTAGGTCGCTCGGGGCTCGGCGCCAGTCGGGGCTCCGTCGACCCCCGGACGGATGTAACCTCCACTTGATGCGATGAAGTCGTTCACGGACGAAGACGGAGCGGTCTGGTTGGCCACGGTCGCCGAGGAAGAGGGGGGCGACTACAAGGGCCGGTTCTACCTGACGATGGCGTCGGAGGGCGGCGAGCACGATCGCGTTGCGCTCACGGATGTGCGCTGGAACAGCCGTGCATCCGCCGCCCGTACGCTGGAAGCCACGTCCGTCGTCGAGCTTCGCCGACGGTTGCGGTCGGCCCTGGGACGGGCCGGACACACACGCCGACCCTGACCGAGACCGACCGACCGGGCGACGCGCCCTACGCCCGATTGCTGCGCGTTCGGTCGCGGGAGTTCTCGGGGCTTGCGGACACCCCATACATGAATGCCGCCAGTTGGGGTGTGCTTCCGGCCCGGGCCGTCCAAGCGAGTTGCGAGCTCGTAGAGCGGCGGGCGCGCGGACCCGTGATCAGGGACCGCACGCTGATGGAGACGCTGGCCCGGGCCCGCGACGTTTCCGCCGAAATGATCGGCGCACAGTCCCGCGAGGTTCTGCTCTGTCCCAACACCTCCTTCGGCATCAACCTCGCGGTGCACCTGACGGAGACGATGGGACCGGGCGTGGTGGTTCTGAGCGACGGTGAGTTCCCCGCCAACGTGTTCCCGTGGTTGGCGCTCGAGCGCCGGGGCTTCACAGTGCATCGTGTGCCGACCACGGCTGGCGGCTGGCCCGACGAGCCGCGCCTCCTGGAAGCCATAGCGGCCCCGGACGTGCGCGCCCTCGCGGTGTCCGCCGTCCAGTTCGCGTCCGGGTATCGAGCGGATCTGCGGACGCTGGGCGCCCGCTGCCGCGAGTTGGGCGTGCTGTTCGCCGTCGACGCGATCCAGGAGTTGGGATCCGGGCCCCTGGACGCCGCGGACGCCCAGATCGACGTTCTGGCCTGCGGCGCACAGAAATGGCTATGCGGTCCGTGGGGATCGGGCTTCGCGTACGTGGCCGAGCATCTGCACGACCGGTTCGAACCCCCGATGGTGAGCTGGCTGTCCTTTACGGATGCGGCTGACTTCGCCGATCTGCTTCAATACCGCTACGAGTTCCATGCCGATGCCCGCAAGTTCGAGTTGGCCACGCTCGGCATGCAGGACTACGCCGGAATGGCCGCGTCCATGGAGCTCTTTCTGGAAGTCGGGCTCGAGACGATCCGGGACTACGTTCTCGACCTGACCCAACCGATCGTGGACTGGGCCATTTCGCGGCCGGACGTCGAGCTCGTGAGCCCATCCGAGCGAGTACGCCGGGCCGGGATCGTCAGCGTCCGGCCCGAGGACCCGGAAGCGTGCGCCCATGCGCTCCGTGACGCTGGGGTGGTCTGCGTGGTACGGGAAGGCGCCGTTCGCCTTTCACCCCACTGGTACAACACAGCGGAGCACATCGAGCTGGCGCTGAGCCTGCTTTCCGACGGGAGCAACCCCTAAGCGCGGGTCCTACTATACATCAAGGATCGTCCGAGTCCCCGGGGCGGGTCCCTCTCAGCTCGACGGCACCGCCGCTGCCCGAGCGACGGAACGTGGCCAACCGCACGCTCAAGCGATCCTCGATGTACTTGGCCGACCTCGGCGACGGGACGCCGTTCTGGAGAATGCTGAAGAGTACCCGCTCGCCTTCCACCGTGCGCAGCTGACCCGAAAGGGCCGAAACGGACGTCAGCGTTCCGGTCTTGGCACGCAGGTTGTCCTCGGCCGGGCTGCGGTTCATGCGTCGGAGCTCCCGTCCGCCCGCTTGCGGAAGGGTCTCCCACAGGGGCTCCCACAGGTCGCTGGCCGCCATGTGGCTCAGCGCGCGAACGAAGGCGGACGCGCTTACGCGGTTGTCGCGAGACAATCCCGAGCCATCCACCAGCTCCACGCTGCCGGGCTCGACGCCGGCCTGCTCGATCATGAACCGCTCGACCGCTTCGGCGCCGCCTTCGAAGCTCCCGTCGCCGACGACATGGCGGCCCAGGGTTCGCAGGATCAGCTCGGCGTAGAGGTTGTGGCTGGTCTTGTTCGTGACCGCCAGGAGGTCGATCAGGGGAGGGGAGTAGTGGGCGGCGAGAGGGCGGGGCGCACGGCCCGCGCTGTCCGGCCAACTCGTGCCACCCGTCAGGATGGACTCGGCCGGGTCCACCACCGCACGAGCCCTACCCGAGACCATGATGCCGCGCTCGATCAGTGCCTGCCGCAACGCTCCGGCGGCGAACAACGCCGGGTCCGCCACACTCAGGAGGTCCCAGCGGTCCCGAGCCCCGCTCCGGATCTCACCGGAAATCACGATCGGCCCCGCACCGTCGGTTCGCGACATGATCACCGGGCGTGAGGCGCGGCCAGCCACCGTGCTCGCCTCGATACGGATGGGCACCTCGGCGCCCGCCGGCAGGGTGTGAACGGTAGGGCGGGCTCCGGCCTCGCCCGGCACTACCCGCAGGGTCACGACGTTCTCGTTGAAGGAGAGCGCCGCCGCAGGAGCGGCGAACCAATCGTCGAGATCGCGCGGATCCCACGACGGGTGTTGCCCCGGGGGCTGGAAGTAGGAAGCGTCGCCCACTACGTCGCCGTCGATGCGACGGATACCTGCTGCCAACACGCTGTCCGCAAGGGCCTCGACCACGGCCGTGCGGCTTTCCGCGAATCGCCACGAGAGCGCAGGATCCCCGGTGCCGTAAAACGTGAGGTCGCCACGCAACACGCCCCCCACCTGCGCCCCCTCCGCGAGGAGGTAGGTGCGATAGCGGAACTCGGGACCCAGGTAGTGGAGCGCGGCGGCCGTGGTCAGCAGCTTGACGTTGGATGCCGGGATGAGCGGCTCTTCCGCGTTGACCGCGACCAACGTGTCTCCGTAGTCCAACGAGACGGCGAGCACGCCCCAGGTCGAGGACCTCCAACCCGTTTGACCGAGGATATCCTCGATGTCCTGTTGCACCTCCGGGTCGACCGTCGCGGGCCCCCTCGCGGCGAGAAGCAACGCGCTGGCCACCACGGGCAGACAGAGCGCGGCGACTGCCCTAAGCCCGGACCGCCCGCCGAACCAGAAAGCCATCCAGGTCGGAATCTGCCCCGGCCTCCGCGAGTGGCTCCCGCTCGCGGACGGGGGTGAGGTCGTAGGCTTACCGTGCATCAGCCCTGCTACACCTTCAAGACTCGGACCGTTCGCGCGGGTCTTGGCCGATCCCGCCCGGCACGAGACCGTCCAGCGGATCCTGTCCCGGCAGAGCCACGACCACGCCGGGGTTGAGCACGCCCTGAGGATCCAGGCGACGCTTCACTTCGGCAAAGGCGCGCGCGCGCCGCTCTCCCCAGATCCGCGCCAGGAAGGGCGCCCGCACACGGCCATCACCGTGTTCCCCACTGAGCGTCCCGCCCAGGTGTGCGACCAACGCGACCGTCCTGTCGAGGATGCGTCGCACGCGCTCCCTCCAGTCCGATGCGCGGACGTCCACGAGCGGATTCACGTGCACGTTCGCATCCCCCGCGTGTCCAAAGATCGCGGCGTCGGTCCCTTGTTCGGCCAGGATCGCCTGGACACCCTGCACATAGGCACCCAGGTGCCCAGGCGGGACCACCGAGTCCTCGATGAACTGCATGCTCACGAGGCCTCTGTCCGCAGCTTCTCGAATGGCGGGGCTTGCCCGACGGCGTAAGCTCCAGAGTCTGTCGGCTTCTGCCGCCGACGAGGCCGTCCGGTAGGCGCTCCCCTCGGAATCGGCGATCGCCTTCAGCTCGTTCAGCATGGCGGAGACGGTAGCGGCGTCTCCTTCCAACTCGACGAGAACGAGGGCTTCGGCTCCGGCGACCAGACTCGCCAGTTCGGCGTCGACCGCGAGCCCGGCGAGCTCGAGGAGGCGACGCCCGAGGAACTCGCATGCAGTTGCGCCCAGATCGCGGGCGGTCGCCGCCCAGCCGGTGAGCTCAGCGATATCCCGCGCCGCCACTACGGCGGTGGCCCGGGCCTCCGCTACCGGTGTCAGCGCGAGCGTGACTTCCGTGACCAAGGCGAGGGTCCCTTCACTTCCGACCAGGAGGTCCAGGCCGCGACCCGAGCGAGCGACCGCGTCGAGCGCGTACCCGGATGAGTTCTTGCGGACTCCGGGCCATTCGTCGCCACCCGTCCCGAGGGCCTCGACCGCGCCGGCCAAGGGGTCCCGAGCGCCCGATTCCCTCGTGAGTCGCACCGGGCGGCCGTCGGCCAGAACCACGTCCGCGGCCTCGACCCACTGACGGGCCGAACCGTACTTGAGCGCTGCCGGACCGGCCGCGTTGTTGGCCACTACCCCTCCGACCACGCACCGCTCGGCGCTCGACGGTCGAACCGGGAACG
The DNA here is from genome assembly GCA_024638305.1 of Gemmatimonadota bacterium. Lineage (GTDB taxonomy): Bacteria > Gemmatimonadota > Gemmatimonadetes > Longimicrobiales > Gaopeijiaceae > JAHEKN01. The sequence goes on from JAHEKN010000288.1 coordinate 79,607, forward strand.
TGAGGCCGTGGAGGGCCGCGGTGCGCTCGACTTCGGCAACCGTAACCCCCGGCTGTACAGTGATGGTACGGGCGGCTTCGTCGAGCGCGACGACTCGACGAAAGTGGGTGCGCAGATCGACGAGCACGTGGCGGGTGACGTTGCCACCGGGCATCCCCGTTCCGGCACCGCGACCGGTGAGCGAGCGGCCCGTGGACCCGGCCCAGCGCACCAAGGCCGCCACGTCCCTTGCCGAGGTGGGAATCGCCACCAGCTCAGGTCGCAGCTCGAACGGCCCTGAAGCAGCGCAGATCTCACCGGGCCATCCGGTGGTCGGTCGCTCGAGGAGGGCGCCCTCGTACCCCAGGATGGCAGTCACCCGCGTTTCCCGTGCCGTGAGCGTCTAGGGGAAACCCGATGCCCGGCGTCCCCTGGCATGCGGAGGGCTACCGGGGTCTTCTCAGACGGTCGCGCGCCCGGGACCGTCGGCGCAGCTCTGGCACACCCCGCTGAGCTGCACGCGCAGGTCGGTGACCACGAACCCTTCAACCCCGCGCTTGAGCGCGTCCAGGGCCTCCTGCTCCGGGCCTGCCGCCACGTCGAACACCCTGCCGCAGCCGTCGCAGCGCGCATGGTGGTGCGGCTCCATCTGGCCATCGTAGCGGGCCGATCCGTCGGCGTAGGCCAGCTTGAGCGCGAGGCCGCAGCCGACCAGGGCTTCGAGGCTCTTGTAGACGGTCGCGAGCGAGATGCCCGGGCTCACCCGCCTCACGGCCTGGTAGACCTCTTCCGCGTTCGGATGGCTTCGAGAGGAGGCCAGCACCTCGTAGACGGCGGCGCGCTGGGGCGTGAGACGCTGTCCGTGATCCCTGAGGGCGTCACGAAGCGCTGTCGCGGGGCCGGGAAGCGTGTCGGACATGGGTTTACATTCGCCGTCCGCCTGGCAGAATGTCAACAACCCGGCGCCCTGCCAGGGAGGGCGCCTCAACCGCTTGCAGGAGCCGAGCGGAGCGGGGTACTCTGCGGGGCCCTCGTGCCGACCCGGGACCGGCCGACGTGCGCGCGCCCGCGCTGAAACCACACCTGCAAATACCGAGATGGAGACCCGATGAGCCGAGACGGCGACGCCTTCGACATGCTCCTCACCGAGGACCGCAGATTCCCTCCGCCGGAGGGCTTTCGGGAGAGGGCCGTCGTCTCCGACCCGGACGTCTACGAGGACGCGGAGCGGGATTTCCAGGAGTACTGGGCCGCGTGGGCGGAAGAGCTCGACTGGTTCGAGCCCTGGCATACGGTCCTCGAATGGACGCCCCCCCACGCTCAGTGGTTCCTCGGGGGGCGCCTCAACGTGGCCTACAATTGCCTGGATCGGCACGTGAACGGGCCCAAGCGCAACCAGGCCGCGCTGATCTGGGAGGGGGAGCCCCAGGACGAGCGCCGGGTCTACACGTACTGGGACCTCCATCGCGAGGTGTGCCAGTTTGCCAACGCCCTCAAGGGACTGGGGGTCGGCCGGGGCGATCGGGTGGCCATCTATCTCCCCATGATCCCTGAAGCCGCCATCGCCATGCTGGCATGCGCTCGCATCGGCGCGCCCCACTCAGTGGTCTTCGGAGGGTTCAGCCCCGAGTCCCTGGGTGACCGGATCAACGACGCTGGTGCGAAGGTGCTCATCACGGCGGACGGCGGGTACCGGCGCGGGCAGGTCCTGCCGCTCAAGGCCGCGGCCGACAAGGCCATGGAGAACTGCCCCACCATCGAGCACTGCGTATGTGTAGCGCGAGGGTTCGGCCTGTCCAAGGTCTCCGGGGTCCACATGACCGGGGGGCGCGATCACTGGTACCACGACCTGATCGCGGACGCGTCCGCCGACTGTCCTCCCGAGCCGATGGACTCGGAGGATGTGCTCTACATCCTGTACACGTCCGGCACGACCGGTAAGCCCAAGGGCGTCGTGCACCACACCGGCGGCTACCTCACACAGGTCTACGCCACCACCAAGGTCGTGTTCGACCTCCAGGACGACGACGTGTATTGGTGCAGCGCCGACGTCGGATGGGTGACGGGACACAGCTACATCGTCTACGGGCCGCTCGCGAACGGAGCGACCGTGATGATGTACGAAGGCGCACCCGACTGGCCGCACCGCGGCCGGTTTTGGGAGATCTGCGAGAAATACGGCGTGACGGTCTTTTACACGGCGCCAACCGCGATCCGTGCCTTCATGAAGTGGGGCGAAGCCTTCCCGGACCAGTACGACCTGTCCAAGCTGCGACTGCTGGGCACGGTGGGCGAGCCCATCAATCCGGAGGCCTGGATCTGGTACCACAACGTGATCGGCGGGGGGCGCTGCCCGATCGTCGACACGTGGTGGCAGACCGAGACGGGCGCGATCATGATCACTCCGCTGCCCGGCGTCACGGCGACCACGCCCGGGAGCGCCACGCTGCCGTTCCCCGGCATCGAAGCCAAGATCCTGAACGACGAGGGAGAGGAGGCCGACGCCGGCTACCTCGCGCTAACACGCCCCTGGCCGTCGATGATCCGCACCATCTGGGGGGACGACCAGCGGTTCAAGGACACGTACTGGTCGAAGTGGCCCGACACGTACTTCACGGGGGACGGAGCCAAGCGGGACGGTGACGGGAATCTCTGGGTGTTGGGACGTGTGGACGACGTCCTGAACGTGGCGGGCCACCGCATCGGAACCATGGAGGTGGAGAGCGCCCTGGTCGATCATCCGGCGGTCGCGGAAGCCGCCGTGGTCGGTAAGACGCACGACGTGAAGGGCGAGTCGGTGGCGTCGTTCGTGACGCTCAAAGACGGGATCGAAGGTACGGACGAGCTCGTGGCCGAGCTCAAGCAGCACGTCGTGGACAAGATCGGCGCCATCGCCCGTCCCGAAACCGTCATCTTCACGGGCGCGCTACCCAAGACCCGCTCCGGGAAGATCATGCGAAGGCTGCTGAGGGACATCGCAGACGGCCGGGCCGTGGGCGACACCACCACGCTCGCCGACCCGGAGGTGGTCATGAGCCTCAAGAACCGCTACGAGGAGGAGGGCAAGATCTAGCCCCCTTCTCCCCGTAGCGGCCTGCGTCCGTTAGGCACCCGGGCACCCGGGCACCCCGGGCGACCGGAGGTCCTCTAGCGGCGCCTGAAGCCGCCGCGTGGCGCGAGTCCCCACGTGCGGGCCCGGGGGCCGCCACGGCGGAATCGAGCGGGAGGCGCGAACCCGCGGCCGCCGCGCAGCGTGCGTGGTCCACGCTGGCCCATGCCAGCGCCGGGGCGGCGCCCACGGACACCGTCCCTGCGGGCCTGCATCCGGCCCCGATCGGCGAGGGCGTCCAACTGCTCCTCGGACAGGACCCCGCGAAGGCGCTCGCGATCGGGCTCCGCTCGACCCTGGTGCGCCTCGCGGCGCTCGGCCAGCGCTTCCCGCATCTGTGAGCGCGTGATCTCTCCCGCCTGCAGGTCGGACCGGAGCTCCATCATGAACGCGAACTCCGCCTGTCTCCGCTCGAGGGCTTCGGCCCGGATCTCGTTCAACGCCGAAATCTGCTCGTCCGTGAGCTCCAGTTCCTCACGGAGCTGGAGGATGCGCTCCACTCCGCCGCTCCGCATCCCGAACCCACCGTCCGGCCCCGCGTCGCGAGGGCCCGGTGGGCCCCGCTGAGCCGACGCCGGGACCGCCAAAGCGGCCACACCGGCGGCCCCGAGGGCCAACATCAAAGCCATTCTCATCGTGTGCTCCTATTCCTTCGCCGCGCCTCGAGGGCGCGATCGTCACTCCCGGACCGCTATCCATTGGACAACGGAGCACACCCACCGGTTAGGACAGGGATCGAGATCAGGGCCTGCCGGGGTTTTCGAACAGGAAGATCTTGTCGTCCACCTCGTCGACGCCCGTTACGTCCACATCGCCGTCCCGATCGCGGTCGTGCAGGATGGCGCAGGAGCCTGCCGAGCTGGCGGGAAGCGTGCGCGGTCTGACCAGCGTTCCGTCCCCGGCGTTTTCGTAGATTGTGAAGGTGCCGCCCGTGTAGTCGCTGGTCACCACGTCCAGGTCGCCGTCCCCGTCGAGGTCCCCGACGTCCACCGCGAGCGGCAGCTCGCCCACCTCATAGAGTACGGGCTCCGCGAGTCCCCCCCGGCCGTCGCCGAGGAGCACGCCCACGTTGTTCTTCTCCCGGTTGGAGGACACGACGTCCACGAAGCCGTCGCCGTTCAGGTCGCCGGCCGCGATCATCCAGGGATTTCCCCCTGCCTGCACGCGGGTCTCGAGCGACAGTCCGCCCTCTCCGTCGCCCAGGAACAGAAGCACTTCGTCGGAGCGAAACGCACCCACGAACAGGTCCTGGATGCCGTCTTGGTTGGCGTCTCCGACCGCGCAGGTCTTCTCGGCCTGTCCCGGGGACGTGACGGTTGCCGTGCGCACCAACCGGCCAGTTCCGTCGTTCAGTAGAATCGCCACGTTCCCCCGCGTGGCCCGGTCCGCCCCCTCGGACATGTTGACGGCGGCTACGTCCGGCCACCCGTTCAGGTCCAGGTCCATGATGCAGACGCCCCGAACGTTTTCCCCGGACACCACGTTGGCGTCCAGCCGAAATCCGCCCGCGCCGTCGCCCAGGAACACCGAAACCAGATCGTTGCCCCCGTTTCCGACCACGATGTCCACGATGCCGTCCCGGTTGAAGTCGGCGCCCTCGTTGGGGCTGGGCCAATTGCCGTCCGGAATGTCGATGACCGCGAACTCCGAGTAGCCGCCCCGGGTGTCGTTGAGGAGCACCCGCACGTCCGCGGTGACCTCGTTGGGGACCGCCAGGTCGGGATAGCCGTCGCCGTTGAAGTCGCCCGCGTAGCCTCCATACGGCTGCACGTGGTCCTCGGCGCCCTCGAGCAGGGAGCTCGACCCCAGGTCCACCAGGTCCAGCGAGCCGGCGTCGGGTCGGATCCAGAAGCTCCATGAGAAGCCCGGCGTGGCCTCGCCGTTCGCGGCCTCGACTCCCTTCCGGAGCGTGGCCGTGACCCACTCGCCGTGATGGAACGGCCGGTCCGGCTCGAAGCGGAGCGTCGCGCCCCCGTCCGCGACCACGGCGGTCCCCTGCACAACCCCCGACCACCGTCCGTACACCGTGAGCGCATCCTGGGGAAATCGGTCCCCGCGGATGGGTTGAGCCAGCGTGAGCACGAGTGGGGCGTCCGGGGAAGCGGTAGCGGAGTTGGGCGCCGGGCTCGCCGATCCGACGAACAACGCTCCGACGGCCGCTGGCCGCGCATCCTCCACGACCGCGGGTTCGGGCGCGTCCCCGTCCGGTCCGGCCGCCAGAACCCCCAGGCCCAGCCCCCCCAAGACCACCAAAGCCACGATCGTCCTCATCGACCTCTCCTTGGCGGGCGGACCCGCCCGTTCCGGCGTGCGACTGTCCGTGTTTCTAGCCTCCCACGATCCTGGGGGATCGGGCAATCAGGGACAAGCGGAAGTCGGCCGCTGGCCGCAGGCCGGGGCGATCGCTAGCGTCTCCTGACACGTCCGGGATCCGTTTCTCGCGCGGGATGGAGCGGGATTGAACCGTTGAGGCGGCATTCACCGTGACATAGGGTAGCGGACCACCAACGAAAGGGACTTCATGAGCGAACCGCCTGGCGGGGACGGTCGCGGAGACGTGACCAGCTTGCTCGATGCCTTCGGCACCGGAGACCGGGCCGCGTTCGACACGCTGATCGGCGTGGTCTACGACGAGCTCCATGAGATCGCCCACCGACACCGTGCCCGCTGGACGGGCAACGAGACCGTCGGGACCACGGCGCTCGTGCACGAGGCCTACCTGAAGCTGGTCGACCAGCAGTCGCCATCGTGGAAGCACCGCGCCCACTTCCTGGCCGTCGCGTCACGCGCGATGCGCCAGATCCTGATCGACTACGCCCGCGGACAGCAGGCGGGGAAGAGAGGCGGGAAGCTCGATCACATCTCGTTCGATCTGGTGGAGGATCTCGAGGGATCCCTTCCCGACCTCTCGCTCGAGCGGGCCGAGACCCTGATCGGCCTCGACAACAGCCTGCGCCGGCTGGAGCAGGAGACCGCGCAGCACTGTCGCATCGTCGAGTGCCGGTTTTTCGGGGGGATGACCATCGAGGAGACCGCACAGGCGCTCGGCATCTCGCCGGCCACGGTGAAACGGGGATGGGCCAGCGCTCAGGCCTGGCTCCACAGGGACCTGCAAACGGGCAGGGGCGCATGAGCTCCGAGGAGACCCAGACCCGCTGGCGGCGCATGGACGAGCTGCTCGACCGGGCGCAGCATCTGCCGCCGAACGAGCGGGAGGGATTCCTCCAGGTGGAGTGCGGGGATGACGTGTCGCTGTTCCAGGAGGTCCGCTCCCTGCTCGAGCACGCGGATCCGGGCCAGGCGCTGTTCGACCACCTGGGCGATTCGCTCATCGGTGCCAAGAGGCGGAAGTCGGAGACCCCGCAGGTCCCCACCGGTAAAGCCGTGGGGCACTACCGGATCGACGGAGCGCTGGGTGGCGGCGGCATGGGCGTCGTGTGCCGAGCCCGCGACGAGCGGGATGGGTCGCTGGCGGCCATCAAGTTCCTCCCGCCCCACCTCAGGGCCGACGCCCGCGCCACGGCGCGATTCCTGGAGGAGGGCCGCGTCGAGGCCGCCATCGAGCACGAGAACGTGTGCGACGTGCTGGGCCTGGGGAACGACGAGGCCCTGGGACCCTACATCGTGATGGCCCTTTACGTCGGACAGACCCTGAAAGAGCGGTTGCAGGACGGGCCGATCCCGCCGCAGCCGGCGCTTTCGCTGGGCGAGCAGATGGCGCTCGGCCTTGCGGCCGCGCACGCGCACGGCGTGATCCACCGTGACATCAAGCCGAGCAACGTGTTCGTGACGTCCGGCGACAGGGTGAAGATCCTCGATTTCGGCGCGGCCAAGCAGTCCGACATCAGTCTGACTGAGACGGGCAAGATCCTGGGGACGGTCACGTACATGGCCCCCGAGCAGATCACGGGAGGCAAGGTCGCTCCGGCTACCGACGTGTGGGCGCTGGGGATGGTGCTGCACGAGATGCTGACCGGTCGCCACCCGTTCCGCGAGCGCTCCATGGCGGCCACGGTACGGCGGCTGCTCAGCGGGAATCCCGACCCGCTCCGTATCGGCGCCCGCGGGGGCCCCCCGGGGCTCGAGGCGTTGATCGATCGAGCTCTGGCGAAGGACGTCGCCAAGCGTCCGGCGGCGAGTCAGATGGCGGCGGAGCTCAAGGCGCTCCAGGTCGCCTAGCCCCGCGAGCACAGCCGCTCCGGTCAACTCGGACGGGCGGCGGCCCGACACTTGAGCGAGGGAGAGCCGCTCTTGCGGCCGGTACCATCGCGCTCGGGGGCAGGCTCGTGGCTGTTCGGCTCCACCGTCTGAATCGAAGCAGTGACACCGCCGATCCGGCGCCGCCACCGGAGGTGGGGCCCTACCAGCTGTTCATCCTGCTCCTGTGCGTGGTGGTGCTCATCGTTCTCGCCGTGGAGGCGGCGGTCCCACTGGAGCCCGAGACCCGCCAGATCCTGAGGCGGCTGGACCTCGTCATCTGCTTCTTCTTCTTCTTCTTCCTCGACTTCCTCCAGTCCCTCCGCACGGCGCCCAACCGGACGCGGTGCATGCTCACGTGGGGCTGGATCGA
>JAHEKN010000153.1 GCA_024638305.1 Gemmatimonadota bacterium
GCCAGCCGGTTGCAGGACACGCTCGGCGCGGGGCGGCCCGTGCGGGCGGTGAGCTTCGTGGCGCGGGAGTTTCTGGGCGCCCTCTTGGGGGCGCTGAAAGCGCGGGTTGCGCGGGGGTCCCCTCGGTCTGCACATCCCCCCCTCGGTGGCCCGGGCGGTGGGCGCAGCCGCGACCTTCTCGGTGCGGGCCACCTCGCAGAAATCCGGTTTGCCGTCCGCCGTCTGCGGCGGAGTCCAGTGTTCACCGTCGCGGCCGTCCTCACGCTCGCGCTCGGCATCGGCGCCAACTCGGCGGTGTTCAGCGTGGTGGACGGCATCATCTTGAGCCCCCTTCCGTACCCGGAGTCCGATCGGCTGGTGTGGCTCGACCACGCGGCCGACGGGATCAACGTGGAAAGCGGGCTCGACATGACCACCGGCCTCTACATCCACTATGGTCGAACCGCGCGATCGTTCGAGCACATCGCGATCTGGAGCGAGCGCGTGGCCAACCTGACGGGCGGCGCGGAACCGGAGCGGGTGCAGATCGCGCTGGTCACGCCGAGCCTGCCTCGCGTGCTCGGCGTCTCGCCCCTGGTCGGACGCTGGCCGGACGACGCCGACGTCGAGTCCGGCTCTGCCGTCGCGGTGCTGAGCCATGGGCTGTGGACCCGGCGCTATGGGAGCGACCCGGGCATCGTGGGCCGCACCGTGCAGCTCGACGGGGTGACGCTGGACGTGGTCGGCGTGGCCCCGAGCGGCCTGGCGTTCCCCGACCAGCGGACGGAGCTGTGGATACCCCTGGTCGTGGATGCCGATCAACAGCGACTCGGGAGCTTCGACGTGCGCGGCATCGGACGCCTCCATCCCGACGTCAGCCATCGGGACGCGCAGAGCGAGCTCAACGCGCTCATTCCATCCCTACCGGAGGCACTTCCCGAAGGAACAGGCGCCCGCTCGGTCGTGGAGGACGCGAGACTGCGGTCCCTGGTCGTCCCCATGCGCGACCGCGTCGTCGGAGACGTCCGTCGCACCCTGTGGATCCTGCTCGGAACCGTCGGCTTCGTATTGCTCATCGCCTGCGCCAACGTGGCCAATCTCTTTCTGGTGCGGGCCGATGCGCGGGCGAGGGAGACGGCCGTCCGCCGGGCACTCGGTGCTGGCCGGAAGCGGATGGCCGTTCATTTCCTCACCGAGAGCACGGTGCTCGCTCTTACCGGCGGGGTTCTCGGGCTCCTCCTCGCGGCGGGCGGTATCCGTCTCCTGCTGGCGATCGGTCCCGATCTCCCGAGGCTGCACGAGGTGGGCATCGACTACCGAGCCGCGGCGTTCACCGCCGCAGCCTCGGTCCTGGCCAGCCTGCTGTTCGGAGCGCTCCCGCTGCTCCGTGGCAACCCGGCGCTGGTTACCGCGCTCAACCACGGCCGCGGCACCACGACCGGGCGCGCGCGCTTCCGCAGCCGGAACGCCCTGGTGGTGAGCCAGGTCGCGCTTGCCCTGATCCTCCTCATCGGATCCGGGTTGATGGCCAGAACGTACTGGAACCTGAGCACCCTCGATCCCGGGTTCAGGTCGGAGGGCGTGCTCACCTTCGAGCTGGGCCTGCCGGTGTCGAAGTTCCCCGACCGGGCCGGCGCCGCGCTCTTCCACCGCGATCTGCTGGACCGTCTGCAGTCGCTTCCGGGCGTCATCTCGGTCGGTGCGGCAACGTGCCTGCCCCTGTGCGGCTCCTGGGCCGGCAATCCTCTCGAGGTCGACGGCGTGCCGGTCCCGGAAGGCACGGTTCCGCCGGTCGTTGCCACCCGTCGGGTGACGGCCGGGTACATCGAGACCCTCGGGGTGCCTGTGTTGCTGGGGCGGACGCTGGCTCGGTCGGATCAGGAGCATCGCACGGGTGCTGCCGTGGTGAGCGCCGAGACCGTCGCTCGCTACTGGCCCGGGGAGGATCCGCTCGGACGGCGCGTGCATTACGGGAGCGGGGCCACGGACTCCACGTGGTACACCGTGGTCGGCGTGGTCGGCAACATCCCGGTTCGGGAGCCGACCGACGACCCCGTACCGGCGATCTACCTGCCCCTGCTCCACACGGATGGAACGAGAGGCCCGGATCCCCGCACCCTCGGATACGTCGTCCGCACCGCGGGCACACCCCTCGACCTGGCTTCGGCGATTCGCGCGGAGATCTGGAGCCGGGACCCGGATCTTCCGATTGCGGGGCTCCGGACCGCGAGCCAGATGCTGACCCTGGCGAACGCCCGTACGGCGTTCACGATGGTGCTGCTCTCCATAGCCGCCGTCGTGGCGCTCCTGCTGGGCGCCATCGGCATCTACGGGGTCGTCTCCTACGCGGTGAGCCAGCGAACTCGAGAGATCGGAGTGCGCATCGCGCTCGGGGCCCGGTCGGCGGATGTCCGCCGGATGGTCCTCAGGCAGGGGACGGGGATCGCTGCCCTCGGAGTCGTGGGGGGGCTCGCGGGATCGGTCGTGCTCACCCGCTTGCTGGGGTCGCTGCTCTACGGCGTATCGCCCACGGATCCCTTGACCTTCGCCGTCCTGGCCGGCCTGTTGTCCGGGGTCATGCTGCTCGCCACCTACCTGCCAGCTCGGCGGGCCTCGGAGATCGCGCCCCAGGAAGCGCTCAAATGATCGAGCTCCACTCCACGACGATCGAGGGACGCGGCGTGCGGCTGGAGCCGCTGTCGCTCGACCATGTCGAGGGACTCGAGGCGGCGGCGGCGGACGGGGAGCTCTGGAAACTGTTCTTCACGTCCGTCCCCGGTCCCGGCGAGGCCCGGTCCTATGTGGAAGCCGCGCTCGCAGGGCAGGAGCAGGGGCACATGCTCCCCTGGGCCGTACGCGACCTCGCTTCGGGGGACGTCGTGGGCTCGACGCGCTACCACGACGTCCTGCCGGCGGTGGACCGGGTGGAGATCGGCTACACCTGGTACGCCGAGCGCTGTCAACGGACGCACATCAACACCACCTGCAAGCTTCTGCTGATGACCCACGCGTTCGAGACCGTGGGCTGCGGGGTGGTGGGACTCCGCACCGACAACCTCAACTTTCGCTCCCAGCGCGCCATCGAGGCGCTCGGCGCCAAGAAGGACGGCGTGATACGACACCATGCGCTCCGCACGGACGGGAGCGTACGGGACAGCGTCATGTACAGCGTGACAGCTGAGGAATGGCCCGCGGTTCGCAAGCACCTCGAGACCCGGCTCTGGCGCGGGGCCAAGGATCCTCGCTAGGGCGGCCAGTCGAACGTCTGCGTTTCGGCACCAAGCGGCGGCGCATGTGCCCTGGCGCCCTGCGCCCGCCGTTTACAGCTTTCGACATGGCTGATCTGACACTGTCGGTTCCAACGATTTCCTGCGGGCACTGCAAGGCGACCATCGAGAAGGCCGTAGGCGAGGTCCCGGGGGTCCGCCGCGTGAGCGTCGACGTCGCCCGCCGCGAGGTGGACGTGGACTTCAAAGGCGAGCCCGACGCCGCGCCCGTCGTGGCGGCCGTTGAGCGCTCCCACTCGGTGGCCGGGCACCGGACCTAGACGGCCCCGTGGGCCTGGGTCAACCAAGCGGCCCGTGGGCCCACTCGGGCCACTCGGGTCACTCCGTGCGGAGCGCCTGAACCGGATTGACGGCCGCGGCACGCCGGGCCGGAGCCACCGATGCGAGTAGCACGATCGCGAGAATCAGGGCCGTGGCGAGCGCCATCGTAGCAGGATCGAGCGGGCTCACCTCGAAGAGCATCGATTCGAGCGATCGTGAGAGGAGCACGCTCCCGACGAGTCCGGCTACGAGTCCGAACACCGTGAGCAGAAGCGAGCGGAGAACGATCATGCGGAGGACGTCGGCGGGGTCCGCCCCGAGCGCCATGCGGACGCCGATCTCGGCTCGCCGGTTTCCGACCAGGTAGGCCAACAGGCCATAGATGCCCAGGGCCGCGAGCAGCACCGCCAGCGCGGCCGCCGTCCCGACAAGCGTTGCCGCGAACGACCGTCGAGCCGTCGACCGCGACACTACCGCAGCGACGGAGCGAAGGTCCGACACCGGAACCTCCGGATCGAGCGCGGAAATCTCCCGTCGGAGCATCGCAGCCAGGTTCTCCTGACTCGTGCCCTCGGTGGAAATCGTGAGCGTGGCGGACCGGAGCGGACTCCAGAGCGGCGCCCCCTCGATCGGCATCAGGGGGAAGTAGACCGCCTCCTCCGGAGGTCGGTCCAGGCCGTCCGCCCGTACGTCGGCGGCCACGCCGACCACGCGATAGAAGGGCGGCTCGTCGCCATTCCCTTTGACACCCCTACCGATCGGGTCCTCGCCCGGCCAGAATCGGTCCGCGAACGCGCGGCTCACCACCACCTCGCCCGCGTCGATCTCCGACCACCCGGGAGCACGCCCGCGGACCGGGATGCCGAGGGCGTCGAAGTACCCCGGCGCGACCATGGGCGTCGCCACGCAGGGAGGACGCTCGTCGGAAGCGAGCGGACGGCCCTCTACGAAGATCAACGCACACCCGTCCTGGCCCGAGAGCGGCGGCGCATTGGTCGCCCCGACGCTGCGGATGCCGGGAAGGGCCTCCATCCGCTCCGAGAGCTGCTGGAAGAACCGACCGGCCTCCTCGTACCCGCCATACCGCACGGGCGGCAGCGCGACCGAGGCCATCCATGACCCGTCCGTGTCGAGACCGGAGTCCACTCGCCCCAGGTTGATGGCCGACCGGAGCAGGAGGCCGGCCCCGGTGACGAGCACCAGGGCAACGGTGATCTGTCCGACGATCATCAACTCCCGCACCGATCGGCGCCGCGGGGTGGTGCCCGCCGTGCCACCCTCGCGCAGTGACTGGACCGGCGACACCGGCAGGGCGCGCGTGAGGGAGCCGAGCCCGGCCGCGACCAGGGCGGCCGTGACCACCACCGCCAACGCGGCTCCGGGCGACACGGAGGGGCTGGTGATCCACTCGAGGCTCTCGAGCTCCGCGGCGTCGAGGACGCGGAGGACGGCGCTGGCCAGAGCGAGCGCGACCACGGCGGAGCCGGTCACGAGCAGAACCGCTTCGCTGGCCCCGTGCCAGGTGAGTCGCCCTACGCTCGCCCCCAGCGACGAACGGATGGCCATCTCGTGGCGTCGTGCTTCCGCGCGAACCAGGAACAGGCCCGCCACATTGCTGGTCGCGACGACCAGAACCAACAGGGCGGCCGCCACCAGGATCCAAAGAAGGAGCTCGAGGCTGCCGACCACGTCGTCCTGGAGCCGGTGCACGGCCAGCCCGAATCGGTACTGGTCCATGAAGCCTTCGGAATAGGCCTCGGGGAACAGCTCGGGAAGCTGGGTCGTGAACCCCGCCAACTCGCGCTCCGCCGTCTGGCGGTCGGTCCCGGGCGCAAGACGCCCGATGGACTGGAAGATGTGGCTGTTGACCGGTCGAGCCGTCGGGTCCAGCTCGAGCGGCATCCACAGCTGGGCATCCAGAATGGGGTGGCCGAAGCCGGGCTCCAACACGCCCACCACTTCCCGTTCCGCCGAGTTCACGGTGACCACTCGCCCGACGATGTCCGGGTCGGACCCATACCGCTGGCGCCAGAAGCCGTGATCGAGGACCACGGTGAGCGGGGCTCCGGGGCGATTGTCCGAATCGTCCAGAAGGCGCCCGAGCGCGGGCCTGGCCTCCAGAACCCGCAGAAGGGACCCACTCACCAGGGCCGCGATGGCCCGCTCGGCCCCTTCGTCGCCGGCCACGCTGACGTGCGTTCCGCTCCAGATGCCCAGGCCTTGGAGGCTCCGCGCGTTCTGTTGGAAGAAGAAATAACCTGCAGCGGAGAGATTCCACTCCTGCCCCTCCTCCAGTCCGGGCACCGGATGGCGAACGACCACCAGCTCGTCCGGAGCGGAGTAGGGAAGGGGGCGGAGGAGGACCGTGTCGATCAACGTGAAGGTCACCGCCGTGCCCGCGAGCGAGAGCACCAGGGTGGCCAACACGGCCACGGAGAATCCGGGCCGGCGCCCTAGCGATCGCACAGTGATCCAGAGATCGCCGAGCCAGGTCTGGAGGCGCTCGCGGCGCGCCGTCCGGATGCGCGCCTTCCGTGCGATGGCACGGGTTTCCGACCGATACGCGTCGAGGTCACCGAACCGGCGGGACGCCTCCGCGCGCGCCTCGAGCGGGCTCATTCCACTCCGGAGTAGCCGCTCGACGAGAAGCTCGAAGTGCTGCGCCATCTCCTCGTCGATCTCCTCCTCGGCCGATTCCGGGCGCAGCAGCCTTCGGAGCTCTTGATACCGATCCGGGATCCAGCCCATGGCCGCCCTCCCTACGGAGTGTTCGGGGCCGGAGCGGCCTTCAGGACCTTGGCCACGGCTTCGACGAACCGGAGCCACCGTGACGAGGCGAGTCCCAGCTGATCGCTGCCCGCATCGGTCAGCGAATAGTACTTGGCGCGCCGGTTGGCGTCGCTGATGCCCCAGTCGGCCGCGATCCATCCGCGACGCGCCATCCGGTGGAGCGCCGGGTAGAGCGATCCCTCCTCGATCGAGAGCGCCGAGTCGGTCGTGTCCTCGAGCCAGCGGGCGATCTCGTACCCGTGCATGGCACGAGAGGCCAAAGCGTTCAGGATCAGCAGGTCGAGGGTTCCTCGAATGAGCTCCATCGTGTGCACTCCGGGTACTTGGGTTCGATGACCCGCCTCGCTGCCGTAGGAGCGATGTGCCCACGGCATGGTTCGCCTTCCCTAGACATTCTAGGCATAGACATTCTAGGGCAAGGTCGAAGGCTGCCGCAAGGGAGGAGGGGCTCCGGGCGGACGGGGTGCTGGCCGCCCCCGGCGGAATCCGCCGTTGTCCCGCCCGCCTACTCGCTTCGGAGGGCAACCATGGGGTCCACGCGGGACGCGCGGCGGGCGGGCACCCAGTTGGCCAGGGCCGCGACGCCGGCCAAGACCGCGAACGCCATCGCGAAGCTGGCCGGGTCGAACGACCCGACGAACAGGACGCTCGACAGGAACCGCGCGCTAACGGCGGCCAACCCTGCCCCGATCACGCCGCCGACCGCCACGAGCAGCATCCCCCGGCCAAGGACGAGTCCGATGATCCGACCCGATTCAGCCCCGAGCGCCTTGCGGATGCCGATCTCGCGAAAGCGCCGGCTCACCGAATACCCGATCACGCCGTAGAGGCCGACCGCCGCCAGGATCAGCGCCAGCGCGCCGAACGCGCCGATCAGCACCGCCCCGGCCCGGATCGGGAACAGCCGGACGGCACCCAGGTCGCCGAGCGTTCCCGTGTCGAGAAAGACGAGGTCGGGATCGAGCGCCAGCAGCTCCCGCTCGAGGAGGGACACCTGCGGGCTCGCCGGCCCGGCCGTCCGGACCACGAAGTTGGCGAAGGTGGTCTCGCGGGGCAGGGGAATGTGCAGATACGGCTTCGGCGGCTCTCCCGGCGTGTCCACCTTGTAGTCCTCGACCACGCCGACGATTCGGTAGGGAGCGCCCTGCCAGGACGTGCGGAACTCGCGGCCCAGCGGGTCTTCGCCCGGCCAGTAGCGGTCCGGCATCGCCTCCGTGACGACCGCCACCCGCAGGCGCTCGTCGCGGTCGGCCGGCTCGATCCCCCGCCCCGCGACGATCCGGAGGCCAAAGGCATCGAAGTAGCCCTCGTCGACGCTGGCGCCGTCCATGATGTACGGGCGGTCGGAGCCCGAGCCCTGATGGCCGTCGATGAAAATCCCAAAGCCGTTGTTGTTGAGCGACAGGGGGACGCGGCTCGTGAGCCCCACGGCGGCGACCTCGGGCAGGGCCTCGAGCCGCAGGCGGCCAGACTCGTAGAAGATTCCAGCCTGGGCCGCATCGTATCCGTTCATCTCCATGGCGAGCCCGAGGTAGGCCGTCCGCTCCAGGTCGTACCCGAAGTCCACCCGCTCCGCGGCCCCGAGGCTCCGAATGAGAAGCGCGCCCCCGACCATCAGCACGAGCGACACCGCGATCTGCACGACCACCAGCGCGTCGCGCAGCTCCACGCGCCGCTTGCCGCCGCCGTCCCGCTCGCCTCCGTCCTTGAGTGCCGGCACCAGGTTGGGCCGCGACGCCCGCAGGGCCGGTACCAGCCCGAACACGATTCCGGTGAGGACGGCGGCGGCGAGCGTGAAGGCCAGGACCCGAAAGTCCGGACGGATGTCGAGACCGAGCTCGATCGGGAGCGGCGGTTGGAAGCGCGCGACCAGGCGGGCGAGCCAGCCCGACAACACCAGCGCTACGGCCCCACCGGTCAGCGCCAGCACGATGCTCTCGGTCAGCATCTGGCGGATCAGCCGTCCGCGGCTGGCGCCCACGGCCAGGCGGACCGCGACTTCACGTCGCCGGGTCGAGGCGCGCGCGAGCAGCATGTTGGCCAGGTTGGCGCACGCGACGAGCAGGACCAGGCCGACCGCGCCCAGCAGGACCAGGCCAACCGGGTTGAGCGTCCTATCGAAGTCGGGGTTGATGGCGACGTCGTTGGTGGGGATCACACGAACGCGCTCGAGCTCGTTGGT
>JAHEKN010000154.1 GCA_024638305.1 Gemmatimonadota bacterium
TACGTGGTCGCTCTAAACGCAGAAACCGAACAACGCCGGGGGCGAGCGCTCACTCCGGGGAGTTTCTCGGTAGGTGGCGACTTCGATTGGGCGCCGAACGGTCGGATGATCGCATTCACGCACGCGCCCACTCCGACGGCCGAAGACGGATACACGCTGGGAGATCTGGCCATCGTCGACGTGGCCAGCGGCACCGTTCGCCAACTGGCCACCTCGGGGGCGCGCGAGTCCTCTCCCTCGTTCTCCCGGGACGGCCGCTGGATCGCCTTTCGCAAGAGCGACGATCCGGTCACCTGGGCGTTTCGGTCGGTGGTTCACCTGATCGCCCCGAACGGGACCGGCGAGCGGGCGCTGCACGCCACGTTCGACGAGCAGCCCGGAATCGTGGGGTGGTCGGCAGACAATCGCTCGATCCTCTTCACCGAGACTCGGGGGACCATTAGCCGGCTGGGCGCGCTCCCGGTCGATGGAGGTCCGCCAGAGAATCGCTCGCCGGACAACCTGATGGTGTCGGGTGCGACCCTGAATGCCACCGGTACCCATCTGGGATTCGTGTCGCAGACGGCCCGCAGACCCCCGGAGGCCTTCGTGTCCGCCACGACCGTCACGGCCCCCGTCCAGGTCAGCAGGGCGCAGCCCGAGAGCCTGCCTCCCATGGGCCGCACGGAGGTGGTTTCGTGGACGTCGAAGGATGGCACCGACGTGGAGGGCCTGATCACGTACCCGGTGGGGTACCGCGAAGGGCAACGTGTCCCCCTCCTGGTCGTCGTTCACGGTGGACCGACCGGCGTCTTCACCCAGTCGTTCGTCGGCTCGGGGGGTGCCTACCCCATTGCGGCGTTCACCTCACGCGGCTTCGCCGTGCTCCGGGCCAATCCCCGCGGCAGCAGCGGGTACGGGCGAGACTTCCGCTACGCGAACTACGGGGATTGGGGCGGCGGCGATTACCAGGACATCATGAGCGGCGTGGACGCGATGATCGACCGCGGGGTGGTGGATGCCGAGCGGCTCGGCGTCATGGGCTGGAGCTATGGAGGCTACATGACGTCGTGGATCATCTCCCAGACGGATCGCTTCAAGGCCGCCTCGGTGGGAGCGGGCATCCCCAACCTGATGTCCTTCACCGGCACCGCCGACGTCCCAGGCTTCGTACCCGACTACTTCGGCGGAGAGTTCTGGGAGGTCCCCGAGGCCTGGCAGGCGCACTCGGCGCTGTTCAACATCGGTGGCGCCACCACACCGACACTCATCCAACACGGCGAGGAGGACCGTCGCGTACCCGTCTCACAGGCGTATGAGCTGCGCAACGCGCTCGCGCGCCAGGGTGTCGACGTGACGATGGTGGTCTACCCCCGGCAGCCCCACGGCATCCAGGAGCCCAAGCTCCAGCTCGACGCCATGCGCCGAAATCTCAACTGGTTCGATCGCTGGGTGATGGGCCGAATCCCCTGAGGGTCAGCGCCTCACGGCAATGAACGAGATTTCGATGGCCGCGCCGGCGACCAGGTCTGCGACCACTACGGTCTCGCGCGCCGGTGGATCGGCGGGGAAAAATTCCCGGTAGACGGCATTGAAGCCGCGGAAGTCGTCCACGTCGGTCAGAAATACGCGCGCCTGCACGGCGTCGGAGAGCTCGAGCCCCTGCGCCGCGAACGACTCCCGGAACGCCTCCAGAATGGCGCGGGTCTCGGCCTCGATGCGGCCCTCCGTCATTGCCCTGGTCTCCTGCGAGACCCCGAGCTTGCCCGAGAAGTAGAACGTGTTGCCGACCTGGTGGGCCTCGCTGAGCGAGCCGCCCGGGTTGATGGCCCGGCGCTCTACCGTTTGAACCGCCGACTCGACGGATGCGTCCGCCGCCAGCACGCAGCCCTGTGCGGCGACCGCGACCAGGGCCGCTGTGAGAAAACGTCCGAGCGTGCTCACGCGCACTCCATGCATCGTTGGTCTCCTGATCGGTGTGGATGCCGCGACCACGGGTCGTGCCATGGCGCTCCAGATTCGTATGTCTGGCCGTCCCCGTGCAACCCGCACTGTCTGACCTCGCGCGTTCGCGCCTACCCGGACCCTGAGGCGCCTGATACCTGTAGGATCTCGTATCCACGCTGAGTGAGACGGGCCCGTGACGGAGGTGGCGGATCGTGTGGACGAGAACGGCCTTGGCGGCGGCGCTCCTGCTGCTGGCCTCGTCGGGATGCGCGCTGCTGGGGGGACTGGGTGGTGGGAGCGCCCTCCCGGAAGGTGGCGCCACCTATCAGGGGTATCTCGACATCGATGGCCAGGACCTCTGGACTACGGTCCGGTTGGCTCCCTATCAGGGCCAGGTCGCGGCCGAGCTCGTAATCCGCGACGGACCGTCGGCCGCCGGCATGGGCGAGTTGGACGGGAACCACCTCCACGTCGGGCTGGATTACGCCGGGGACTGTGCCGGGCGCATCGTGCTGCGTGGGGAGTTC
Source organism: Gemmatimonadota bacterium (assembly GCA_024638305.1). GTDB lineage: Bacteria > Gemmatimonadota > Gemmatimonadetes > Longimicrobiales > Gaopeijiaceae > JAHEKN01. The sequence goes on from JAHEKN010000154.1 coordinate 2,454, forward strand.
CAGGCCGGCGGATCCGAGATCTCCGGCGTGGTCCAGGCGGCCGATTGCACGGGCAGATCGAGCGGGCGCTTCCGTCTCACCAGCCGGCCGGCCGACGTCTCCCCCGACGGTTGACTCCCATCCTTCGGTTGCGGTACCGTCCAGGCGTCTGCGCCCGTAGCTCAGCTGGATAGAGCATCGGCCTTCTAAGCCGAGGGTCCCAGGTTCGAGTCCTGGCGGGCGCGTTGGCCCGAAAACCCAATAGCCACGGGGCCTTGTTCGGCCACCGGGGTGCCCCGCACCCACCCCCTCGACCCCCGAGTGGGTGCAGTTCGTGGGTGCAATTCGCGTCAACAGTGGGTGCAGAACTTTTGTCATCCTGCCGCCACCGTGGCCGGACGTTTCGGCATGTCGGCCCGGCGGATGAGTGGCGAGCCGGGTACCCCGGCGTTCGGGATCTGGCCCGCCGTCACCAGCCGCGAGAGGTGGTGGTAGCTGTAGCCCGACTCCTCCGCCGCCTCCCTCAGCGTGAGCGTCTCCTCCAGCCGCTCGCGCTCCCAGTCCCGGCAGTAAGCCGCCGCCTTGCTCATGATCAGCGCGCCCCCCCCACAGCACCCATCCTCTGGACATGCTGTCGATATGATAGTATCTATTCGACAGTATCGAAACGACACCTTGCGAGGTGACACCGTCTCCGGAGGCCGCGAGCCGCAGCCGAATAGAGGAGCGAGAGGTGAACCGACCCATGACACCGGATCCGAGTGGATTCCTGCCCATGCACCCGCTGGCGTTTCGTGTCCTGATGGCCGTCGTGAACGGACCCAGCTTCGGGATGGAGATCGTCCAGAGCATCGAGGCGGCGGAGCAGGGCACTCGCCTCTACCCGGCAAACCTCTACCGAAGGATCCGCGATCTGCTGGCTGACGGGCTGCTCGAGGAATGCCCGGGACCGGCGGGAGCGGATCCGCGCCGGACGTATGTGCGCTTGACCGCCCTGGGTCGCTCGGTCGCGGAAGCCGAAGCCCGGCGCCTCCACGCCCTCGCCATGGATGCTCGTGGGCTCGACCTGCTCCGTGATGCCTGAGCGCACCGAACGAAGGCTCCGGCGATACCGTGGCCTCCTTCGACTGTTTCCACCGGGCTTCCGGGCTCGTTGGGGGACCGAGATGGAGTCTCTGTGCCGGTACCGCCTCGAGGCCGCAGGCGCAGGTGGCTGGTCGAGCCGCATGGCGTGGTGGCGGATCGTGGGAGATGCGCTCGTGGGCGCCGGCCGTGAGTGGCTGTTGGCGGGAGCCCGTTCAATCGGAACGGGACCCTGGAGCCCCATCTCGATCGGCTGGGATCTCCGGCTGGCAGTGCGATCAATCCGCCGGACCCCGGTCGTGGCAGGCATCGCAGTGCTCACCTTGGGCCTGGGCATCGGGGCCATCACGACCACCTTCACGGTGGTGGACGGGGTGGTCCTCGAGCCTCTCCCGTTCGAGGACCCCGATCGGATCGTGTCGGTGTGGCCGGTCGCCAACTTCAACACGGCGATGGTACGCGAGGTCGCGGAGGCGGTACCCGCACTGGATGCGATAGCGGGGATCTCCACCTGGACGGCGGTCCTGTCGGGCCAGGGCGATCCCGTCGAGATCGACGTCGGGCGAGTGTCTCCCGCCTTCTTCCGCATCCTGGGTGCCGACCCGGAGCTCGGACGTCCGCTCGCGTTGGGCGACGATCTCCCCGACAACAGCGCGGTGGTGGTGCTCAGCCACCCATTGTGGAGCACCCGCTTCGGAAGCGACCCGAACATCGTCGGGCGCGCGATTCAGCTCAGTATGGACAGCTTGGACGTGCACACCGTCGTGGGCGTCATGAACAGAGCCTTCCGCCCCCCGTTCGAAGCGGACGCTTGGGCGCCATTGGTCGACGATCGCTCATTGTCCGTCGTTAGCGACCCGACGTGGTTCGTCAACGACCGGATCGCGCGCTTGGCGCCGGGCTCCACGGTTGCACAGGCCAGCGACCAGGTGCGGGCACTCGCCGAAAGGTTGGCCCCGTCCGTGCCCAATCAATTCGAGATCGAGCAGGTCGCCGCCGCCAACGTGGTCCCCCTCAAGGACGACCTGCTCCGGGACGCGGACACGGCCCTCTGGGCACTCCTGGGCGCTGTCGGGCTGGTGCTCCTGATCGCATGCGCCAACGTGGCCAACCTCCTACTGGCCCGGGGAGAGGCGCGCCAGCAGACCCTCGCCGTTCGCGCCGCCCTGGGGGCCAATCGAGCCAGCCTGGTGCGGCTCCTTCTCAGCGAGGCCCTCGTGCTCGGCGTGGCGGGCGGCGTGCTCGGCGTGCTGATGGCCGTGGCCCTCACTGACGCCGTGGTGGCCCTGGCCCCTCCGCAGGTGCCGCGCATTCAAACGGTCGGAGTCGACTGGGGCGTGTTGACGTTCGCGCTCTGCGTCACGTTGGGTGCGACGGTCGTGTCGGGACTCTGGCCCGCCTGGCGCACGAGCCGGCAGGAGCTGGTCGCGGGACTCGGGGGATCGAGCCGCGGGGCCGCTCGCCTGGGCTCGTCGCGCACGGTCAGCCAGGTGCTGATCGCGGCGGAAGTGGCCCTGGCAGTGATCGTGACTCTCGGGTCCGGCCTGATGCTCCGCTCCCTCGATCGGCTCCTTTCGGTCGAGATCGGATTCGAGCCCGCGGGTGTGTTGGCCTTCCGACCCAACCCCCTCGGGTCCGGGCGCTCCGGCGTCGACGATTTCCGGCAGTTCTACCGGACGTTGATGGAGGAGCTCGAGGCGGCCCCCGGTGTCGACGGGGTAGGCGGAGTCCAGATCTTGACCGGCACGCGCGAGAACTGGAGCTTCCCCACCTACCCCTCGGGCTACGAGATCCCCGAGTCTGGCGCGCTTCCCGACGTGAACTTCCGGGCGGTACTGCCGGGGTACTTCGAGGCGCTCCACATCCCGTTGGTGCGTGGGCGGACGATCCAGGCGGCGGACCGCGCGGACGCGGAGCCCGTGGTCGTCGTAAACGAGGCGTTCGTGCGCGAGTTCTGGCCCGGAGAAGACGGGCTCGGGAATACGCTGAGCGTGTTCGGCACCGAAAACGACCGGCTCCGTGTGGTGGGCGTGGTCGGTGACATTCGGCAGCATGCGCTGAGTCAGGACCCGCGACCCGAGCTGTATGTCCCCTACATGTCCTGGCCGTGGGAGATGTCCGCTTGGATCTTCGTGCGCACCGCGGTGCCACAGGCGTTGCGCGCCGATATCAGGCGGATCGTGGACCGGGTCGACCCGAACGTGCCGGTCTCGGGCGTCGAGGATCTGGACGTAGTGCTCGCCCGGTCCGCGGCGGAGACCCGCTTCTTCACCGTGCTGTTGAGCTCGTTCGGGGGGTTGGGGCTACTGCTCGGGGCCATCGGCATCTACGGCGTGACCGCGTACTCCGTGGCCCGTCGGCGATCCGAATTCGGTGTCCGCCTTGCGCTGGGGTCGACCCGGCGGGGGATCGTGGCATCGGCACTGGGGCGGGGAATAGCGCCCATCCTGGTGGGGGCGGCCGGCGGAGTCGTGTTGGGCATCTCGGGGGCGCGAGTGCTCCGCTCCTACCTCTATCAGATCGAGCCCTTCGACCCCCTCACCCTGGCGGGGGTGACGTTGGCGTTGTCCCTGGTGGCGACGGTTGCCCTGACCGTACCGGCCTGGCGCGCGGGGCGAGTGAATCCAACGGAAGTGCTGACCCCAGGGTAGCCCCCGAACGCACAAACCCCGTGTGCGGAGCGCCGCCCTGTCCGAAGACGACGGCCCACCCGCACACGGGGCTCACCTGGATCGAGTAGGATCAGGTCGTCGCGTAGGGCGTCGACGGTGCCGTGGACAGATCCGTCGCGGCCGTGTTGAGCGCGCCACCGATGCGGTTCCGGAACAGAATGAGCACCGCCGTCAGTCCGATGGCCACCAGGGCGACGATCAGGACGTACTCCACCAGTCCCTGACCGCGCTCGTCCGACCAAAACCCCTTCCATAGGTCCAGCATGCCATGACTCCCGTCTTGCTGAAAGGTGCAGCCGGACCGTCCCGACCGCGTTCCGAGGAGCGGGTACAACACGGATCGTGCCGGATCGGCCGTGGGAGAGGAAACCCCCGGTTCCTCGGACGTTTACGGCAAAGGCGAACCCCTCCAGACGGGTGCGGCCTGTAACGTCTCGTCGCACGGTGGGGTGACGCTTCGTTGCGACGGCATGTTCAGACGTCCGACAAGGGGCTCAACCGTGAGAGGGGTCTGGGACCGACCCGACACCGGCGGCCGGCCGACCACATCGTGCGGGCGGACTGCGGGTGACCGGGCCACCGACTCCTGCCAGGGGACCGCGGGCCCCTTGACGGCCGGCATCAAGTTGGATTAACGTTAGGGTCGCTTTCGCGCCGCCCATCCCTCCGCGGGCGTTCGTCGTACTCACCGAGCCCGGTAGGCATTCGATGTATCGCAAGCCCGAGCTGGTACGATTCGGAACCCTTCGTGACCTGACCCGGACGGGCGTCGGCCCGCCCATCGACGGGCACGCGGTCCTGGGCGAGCTTCCGCGCTCGTAGGCAACCGGCCCGCTGCGGCGCCCGCGAAGGCGGCCGCCGACCCGTTGAGCGACCCGCACCATCTGGATAGTTTCCAGCGCGCGCCACGGAAACCCCGGGTTCGATTCAGAAACCGGAACGATCGGAAGCGCGTTTTCCTGGTGGGCGTAGCTCAGGTGGTTAGAGCGCCAGGTTGTGGCCCTGGAGGTCGCCGGTTCAAGTCCGGTCGCTCACCCTTTTTCGAGCCGGTTTTCGGGTCCCCACGCGGTATCGGGGAGGCCAGGCAACGAGGCTGGCGCGTGAATCTCCGCAAGGTGTTGACACGCTAGAGGGTTACGAATATCATTCTGCTCTTGCGCGGCCACCGGGCTCACTGGTGGGCGCGCGTCCGTTTGCATGACCGGGACGGACCCCGCTGTTTGACAACCTAGGTTCGAGGTAGAGGGTGGGCCCACGTCGGCGAGCACTACGTCTCGCCGGTTTCGCGGCAGAGCTTCGGCTCGGATCGCGAGTGGGTTTGTCAACGTAGAATTCCGAATGCAAATGATCCGAGGCGATGGCCGACGGATCTGCGTTCCAAAGAGCTAATCAAAGCTTTCTATACGGAGAGTTTGATCCTGGCTCAGGACGAACGCTGGCGGCGTGCCTAACACATGCAAGTCGAACGAGGAATAGGGTGCTTGCACCTTATAACCGAGTGGCGGACGGGTGAGTAACACGTGACCAACCTGTCTCCGGGAGGGGGACAACCTGGGGAAACCTGGGCTAATACCGCATAATGTCCGATGCTCGCATGAGCGACGGATTAAAGGGGGCCTCTGCTTGCAAGCTCCCACCTGGAGAGGGGGTCGCGGCGTATCAGCTAGTTGGTGGGGTAACGGCCCACCAAGGCTACGACGCGTAGCGGGTCTGAGAGGACGACCCGTCACATTGGGACTGAGATACGGCCCAGACTCCTACGGGAGGCAGCAGTGGGGAATATTGCGCAATGGCCGAAAGGTTGACGCAGCGACGCCGCGTGTGGGATGAAGCTCCTCGGAGTGTAAACCGCTGTCAGGGGGGAAGAATGCCGGGTACGTGAATAGCGTGCCCGAGTGACGGTACCCCCAGAGGAAGCGCCGGCTAACTCCGTGCCAGCAGCCGCGGTAAGACGGAGGGCGCAAGCGTTGTTCGGAATTACTGGGCGTAAAGCGCGCGCAGGCGGTCCCTTAAGTCCACTGTGAAACTCCGGGGCTCAACCCCGGACATGCAGTGGATACTGGGGGACTAGAGACCGGTAGAGGCTAGCGGAATTCCTGGTGTAGCGGTGGAATGCGTAGATATCAGGAAGAACACCGGTGGCGAAGGCGGCTAGCTGGGCCGGGTCTGACGCTCAGGTGCGAAAGCGTGGGGAGCAAACAGGATTAGATACCCTGGTAGTCCACGCCGTAAACGATG
>JAHEKN010000155.1 GCA_024638305.1 Gemmatimonadota bacterium
CGCTCCGGCGAACCGCCATGCTGTTCCCGACATTCCAGCTCTTCCTGATCCCGGTGTTCCTGATCGGCTTTCCGGCGTCCTGTTCCCGCAGACACCGGCCGAGCCTGATTTCGTCATGCCGATGATGATCCTCGAGACGGGAATGCCGGCGCTGGTGGTCGGGCTCTTCTGCGCTGGGGCGCTGTCGGCGTCAATGTCCACCGGGGACGCGTTGCTGCACGCGGCGGCGTCCGTGGCCGTGGAGGACGGTTTGGGGCCGTTCACCGACCTCCCGGAGGAGCGCCAGACCGGGCTCATGCGGGTGATTCTCGTGGTGGTTGCCATCGTGGCGTACTACTACGCCGTCACCGACAACCAGTCGCTGGTCGTGCTGCTGCTCACGGCCTACGGGATCATCGCCCAGCTCGCGCCCACGGTGTTTGCGTCCCTCTACTGGCGGCGCGCCACCACTGCGGGCGTGCTCGCCGGCCTGATCGCGGGGTCCGCAACGGCGGTGTTCTTCTACTTCAACCCCGAGCTCCGCATCCTCGACATGCACGAAGGCATCCTCGGGCTGGTCGTGCACCTTCCGGTCCTCGTTGCCGTCAGTCTGGCCACGGCTCCCCAGGACGACGCCCACGTGGACGCGTTCGTCCGTCAGTCGGCGGCGGGACCCACTCCCTGAGGCGAGTTCAGGTAGGCCACCACCACCGGGGGCGCGCCGACGGGAACCCTCACGGGATAGGCCGACCCGGGCGGCGTCCGCCCGCGGAGAAACTGCGGGTTCAGCTCCCGGATCACGCTCGGCGGCAGGGCGAGTGAACGGGCGACCGACGTGAGCCAGGTACCGCCCGGCACCATGACCCGCTCGAAGGCGTAGGCCGGCGCCGGGGCGACCTCGAATCCGTAGACCTCGGGCTCCTCCGCCAGGACACGCGCAGCCAGCAGCTTGGGAACGTACTCGCGTGTCTCGCGCGGGAGCGCGTCGATCACGTCCCAGTACACACGCTCGTCCGAGCGCTGGTGCACGTCACGCCGCCTGAGGACGCGCGCGACGCGGGTGGGGCCGGCGTTGTAGGCCGCAGCGGCCAGCGTCCACGACCCGAATCGGTCGTGGAGACCCTCCAGATAATCGAGGGCCGCGTCGGTGGCCATCACCGGATCCCGGCGCTCGTCCACCCAGGTGTCGATACGGAGACCCTCGGCGCGCGCCGTTCCCGCCATGAACTGCCAGAGACCAGTGGCCGCGACCGGTGACACCGCGTCGGGTGCGAACCCCGACTCGATCATGGCCAGGTAGATGAGCTCCTCGGGCATCCCGCGCGCGCGCAGCTTGCCACGGATCATCTGCTCGTAGAGACCACGGCGCTCGAGGTAGCGCTCGAACGTGGCGCGGTCCGCGGTCTGGAAGCGCTCCATCCAGTGCGCCACCCGGTCGTTGACCTCGACCGGCAGGGAAGGGCGCACGGCCGCCGTCTCCGGGGCGCTCTCGGCCTCCGTCCCCAGGTCCCGGTCGGCCGATGTGCCCGCACCCAGGATCAGAGCCGCGCCCAGGATCGAGACGGCGCCCGCAATGGGCAATGCACCACCTGTCCTCACACTGCGGAGGACATTCCGCGTGAGCCTCAAATCGACTCGCATCGGTCACCTCTCATCTATTCCCCCTACTGCCGGTACTGTGGCGCCGAAGCCCGCGGTCGGGTGGGACGGCACCCCGGAATCGGGGTTCGAAGCTCCCGGTAGAAACACGTCGGGAGCGCAGGGAATTGGATCGCGCGTCCGGGCGATCCGTTAGAAAGCGGGGTCCGGTTCCACGACGAGATCGCGGACCCCGGGAACGGTGCGGAGGACTACTCCGCGGGGTAGACCGAGATGACCCGCCGGCCCCTCAAGGTCTCGAACTTCACATTGCCGTCAGAGGTCGCGAACAGGGTGTCATCCCGTCCCCGCCCCACGTTGTTGCCCGGGTGAAAACGGGTGCCGCGCTGCCGGATCAGAATCGAGCCCGCCGTCACCGACTGGCCCCCGAAGCGCTTCACGCCCAGGAACTGTGGATTGCTGTCCCGGCCGTTGCGGCTCGAACCTACGCCTTTCTTATGCGCCATGGATCAACGCTCCTAGAGGGAGACCTGATCGATGCGGATCTCCGTGAACTTCTGACGGTGACCCTGCTTCTTGCGGTATCCCTTCCGTCTCTTCCGCTTGAACACGATGATCTTCTTGTCCTTCCCGTGGGAGAGGACCTCCGCGGTCACCGTGGCTCCATCGAGGACCGGAGCACCTACGGCCACGCCCTCACCGACGTCTGCGATGAGAACCTCGTCGAACGTGACGCTCTCACCGGGCTCGGCCTCGAGGGCCGGTACCCGGATCCTGGCGCCGGGCTCGGCGCGAAATTGCTTTCCACCCGTCCGAAAAACGGCGTACATGATGCCTCGGTCCCGATATGTAAGTAAGCCTATAAATGTATTGGAACCGGAAGGCTGATCAAGCCTCCATCACGTAGCGCTGCGTGACATCGGTTTCGGCGGGGCCAGCCAACAGGCGGAACTCGTCGTGGTTGAGCAACGGGTCGTCGAGCACCTCCAGCCGTACTTTGATGCGGCTGGACAGCCGTTCCACGAAGTCGGGCTCCGACTCGAGCCAGTAGAGCGCGACCTCCGGATGGGTGCGGATCTTCACCGCCCGCTCTTTCCCCTCCGCCCCCAGGCGGCCCAAGGCGCGCTCCACGCGACGGAGCACCGTGGCGGGCGAGTACACCCTGCCTTTCCCCCCGCACTGCGGGCACTGCTCGGTGAGGCTCTGGAACAGGGAAGGGCGGATGCGCTGCCGCGTCATCTCCACGAGTCCCAGGTCGGACACTTCGAACGTCTTGGTACGCGCGCGGTCACGGCCCAAGTGCGAGCGGAGCTCGTGCAGCACCCGGTCCCTGTTCTTCTGGGACTCCATGTCGATGAAGTCGCACACCACGATCCCACCGATGTCGCGAAGCCGGAGCTGGCGCGCGATCTCGCGCGCGGCGTCCAGGTTGGTCTTGAGGATGGTGGCCTCGGGGTCCTTCTTGCCCGTGAAACGACCGGTATTCACGTCGATCGAGACGAGCGCCTCGGTGGGCTCCACCACGATGTGTCCGCCGGACGGCAGATCCACCTTGCGTTGGAACGCCTCCTGGACCTGCTCCTCCACCTCGAACTCGTCGAACAGGGGGACGTCCCCACGGTACAGCTTCACCTTGGGGATGAGATCGGGATCCACGCCCTGGATATAGCGCCGGATCTCCTCGAACACGGGCTCCGAGTCCACGGTCAAGCTCTCGAACTTGCCGCTGAACAGATCGCGGATCACGCCGCTCACCAGCTTGGCGTCCGAATGGAGCTGCGTGGGGGGCTCCGCCGTCTTGGACTTCTGTTCGATCTCCAGCCAGGTATCGCGGAGGCCATGGAACTCGCGCTCGAACGACTCGCGCGTGAAGTCCTCGCCCACGGTGCGGATGATGATCCCGCCCGAGTCCTTCGGCAGGATCCCCTTGGCGAGCTTCCGGAGCCGGCTGCGCTCTTCGCGCGCTTCGATCTTGCGGCTCACGCCCACGCGGGACGAAAACGGCATGTACACGATGAACCTGCCCGGGAGCGACACCTGCCGCGTCAGCCGCGGCCCCTTGGTGCCGATGGGCTCCTTGGTTACCTGGACCAGGACCGTGTCTCCCTTCTTCAGGAGCTCCTGAATGGGTGGGAACTTCCGGTCCCGTCTGCGGCCGCGCCCGCGCCCGCCGCCACGGCGGGAGGAGCCCTTGGCGTCGCCGCCCTTGCCGTTCGAGCCTCCGCGCTTGCGCTCGGTCTCCCCGGATCCGTTCCCGTCCTCGGCGTCCTCGTCCTCGTCGTCGTCCAGTGGGACGTCGGACACGTGCAGGAACCCCGCCTTTTCGGTCCCGATGTCGACGAAGGAGGCTTGAATGCCGGGCAGTACCGCCTCGACCCGTCCCAAGCAGATGTCGCCGACCGACCGGCCTTGATCCGGACGGTCGAACATGAACTCGACCACCCGTCCGTCTTCCAACAACGCCACGCGCGATTCCTGCGTCGTGGCGCTGATGAGGATTTCTCTCCTCACAGCGTTCTTTCTCCCTTCGCCCGGCCCCGTCACGGTTCAGTCGCAGGACCCCGGCACCGTCTCCGCAAAGCGTCGGAAACGCGACCGGCCATCTACGCCTGACCCGGGCAGACCCGAGCCTGATTCGTCATTTCTCGAGCTCGACACCCAAGCGCGTGAGGGCCCACAGCGGGCCCTGCGCTTCAGGCGCCGAACATCTCCTTCACCAAGTGGCGACCAATGACGAGCTTCTGCACCTCACTGGTCCCCTCTCCGATCTCACAGACCTTGGCGTCGCGCGCCATGCGCTCCACCGGATACTCGTCCGTATACCCCGCGCCCCCTAAGATCTGCACGGCCTGCAAAGTGGCGCGCATCGAGAGCTCCGAACAGAAGAGCTTGGCCATGGCCGCCTCCTTGCCGAACGGCCTCCCATTGTCCTTGAGCCAGGCTGCCCGGTAGGTCAGCAGCCTTCCCGCCTCGATGTCCGTGGCCATCTCCGAGAGCTTGAACTGCACCTGCTGAAAATCCAGGATCTTGCGCCCGAACTGCTCCCGCTCGTGCGCGTACCGCATGGCCACCTCGAAGGCCCCCTCGGCCAGACCGAGCGAGAGCCCCGCGATGCCGATGCGGCCGGCATCCAACGTCTTCATGAAGTTCCGAAACCCTCGACCCTCGTCGCCAAGGCGATTGGCCTCCGGAACGTATACGTCCTCCAGCACGAGCTCCCGCGTGTCGGATGCCCGCCAGCCCATCTTGTCTTCTTTCTTTCCCGCCCGCACCCCCGCCATGAACTCCAGGTCGCCGGCGTGCCCGAAGCCCAGGGTCTCGGCCTTCTCCAGATCCACCGTGGGCTTGGTGACGATGAAGCTCGTGATGCCGTTCGCCCCGGCCTTGGCGTCGGTGACGGCCGTGACCGTGAATATCTCCCCGACGCCCGCGTGCGTGATGAAGATCTTCGCACCGTTCAGCCGGTACCCGCCGTTCTCGCGGATCGCCCGCGTGCGCGTTCCTCCCGAGTCCGATCCCGCCCCGGGCTCGGTCAGCCCGAATCCGCCGAGCACCTTCCCTCCGGCCAGGAGGGGCAGGTAGCGCTCCTTTTGCTCGCTGGAGCCGAAGTTGAGGATCGGCGACGTGCCGAGCGTCGTGTGCGCGGACACCGTGATCGCGTGGGTGGCGTCGTACTTAGCCAGCTCTTCGACCACGAGCACGTAGCTCATGTAGTCGAGGCCCATGCCGCCGTACTCCTGCGGGATGGGCACACCGAGCAGACCCATGTCCGCCATCGCCTTCACGCTCTCCCAGGGGAACGTGCAGGACTCGTCCAATTCGGTGGCGATGGGAACGATCGTCTCGAGCGCGAAGCGGCGCACCGTTTCGCGCAACGCCAGGTGGCGTTCGGATAGGAAGGGTTCCACAGAGGTGCTTATCGATCCGTCCAGGTTGGAGATCCCCGAAGCCCTCGACGTATGAGGCGGGGCAAGGAGCAGGCCACGGTCCGTCAAGCACGGAGTCCGTAAGCGCGGTCATCTCTACCCGAGAGGCCGGGCGGGGTGCCGCCCGCGGAGCGCCGCACCGCGTGCGGCCGCCGCGGTCCCCCGGCCGCCAGGAGAGCGGCCGCCTCGTTGGTCCCCTGCCCCCCGTGGCCCCCACGGCCCCCGTGCCTGCCCTGGCAACGGTCGCAGCAGGGCCAGCGGTCGGAAGGACGGCGGCCTGGCCCCGGGGCGGGATGGGTGTCCTCCCCGAAGTACCGCAGCAATCGGCGCCTGCGGCATCCCCGGGACGCGGCGTATGCGTCGGCCGCCCCGAGCCTCCGCCGCGCGGTCTGCCGCAGGCGTTGGCACCCCGCGCGGTCCGGTTTCCCCGCCCGCGCCAGCAGCAACGTCTCCCCGGGACCGGACAGCCCCACCAGCGACCCGAGGGACTCCAGGCGAGCGAGGATCGTGGGCACCGGAGTACCGGCGGCGGACCGCTCGACCAATAGGCTCGCTTCCGATGCCGTCAGCGGGCGGGCAGCGTTGTCCTGCGCCCGTCGGAGGGCCCGCGCGGCGCGGACGAGGGTGCCGAAGTCGGGATCGCTGGCCGCGGCGAGCGCTTTGCGGGAACCGACCGCATCCCGCCGCAGGATGACCCGCGCGGTGGCCGGCAGACCGTCGCGACCCGCTCGGCCCGCCTCCTGATAGAGCGCCTCGAGCGAGAGCGGCAGGTCCACGTGGGCCACGACGCGGACATCCGCGCGGTCGATCCCCATGCCGAACGCGTTCGTGGCCACCAGGGTGGGAGCCCTCCCATCCACGAACCACTGCTCGACCCGCCGGCGAGCGCGGCTCGGGAGGCCCGCGTGGTACGCTTCGATCCGCACCCCCAGGTCGGCGAGTCCTCGCCGCACGGCGACCACCCGGCGTCTGGTCGCGGCGTACACGATCATCGCGCCGTCCGTGGCGCTCCGTATTCGGGCCAGCCTCCCCACCTGTGCCAAGGTCGACTTCGCGTGTTCCACGGCCCAGAAGAGGTTGGGCCGGTCGAACGAGGTCACCACCACCTGGGGGTCCCTGAGCCCCAGGCCAGAGACGATCCCCGCCTGGACGGCCGGTGTTGCCGTGGCCGTGATCGCGAGCATCGGGACCCCGGGGGGACGCACGCGCTTCAACCGCAGGTACGCCGGCCGGAAATCGTGACCCCACGAAGCGACGCAGTGGGCCTCGTCGATGGCAACGAGCCGTACCGAGATCTCACGGAGCGCGCTCCGGAACCGCGCGCTCGCCATTCGCTCGGGGGTGACGAACACCATGCGCGCCGTTCCAGCGCGGACGGACTGGAGCGCGTCCCGAAGAGAGGGGAGGTCGAGACCGGAATGGAGCGTGACGGCCGAAATGCCCGCGTCCCGGGCGCGCCGCTCCTGATCCCTCATGAGGGAGATCAGGGGCGAGACGACCAGGGTGACCCCGCCGTGGAGGAGCGACGGCAACTGATAGCAGAGGCTCTTCCCACCGCCGGTGGGGAGGATGCCCAGCGCATCGTGCCCGTCGAGCACGGCCCGAATGAGCGACTCCTGCCCCGGCCGGAAGGCGGTGTGGCCGAACCTCTTGCGGAGGAGCGCGTGCAGACGGGACACGGTGGAGAATAGGCCGGGAGGAGGGGCCCGAGGATGATCCTTCCGGCCCCGAGGAAGGCGTTGGGGAGGGCGGCGCTACTACTCCTCCGACCGCTCCGGCAGGAACCGCATCGCGAAGCCCACGATCAGGAGTCCGACGGCGATCCAGACGAGCCACGGCATGCCGAGAGCCATGCCGACCAGCGCCAGCAGAGCGCCCGCGGCGAACGTTCGTACCCGCCAATCCAGGTGTGCCTTGGTCACGTCGTTTCTACGGATGAACACCCGCGCCTCCCGGCTTCGTCATCCCTCGGCCTCGTTCGGTCGTGACCGCCCGCCGCTCCGCTCCACGAATCGGCGGACTCCCTCGCGGCAGGCCTCCGTGAACCGGGCTTCGACGTTCACCTCGGCGCCGCGGCGCAGTCCCTGCTCGAAGGACAGGTCCGCGAGCTCGTAGAGGAGGCCCTTGGTGAGCCGGAGCGCCGACGCCGGTCTCCGCGCCAGCTCCTTGGCGTACTCCAGCGCCTGGACTCGGAAATCCGCCTCGGGCAGAACCCCGTTCACCAGCCCCAGCGCCTCCGCCTCGCGAGCCGTGACCCGATCCCCGAACGCGGCCAGCTCGAACGCCCGCGCCTCGCCCACTTTCCGGCGAAGGATCGTCATCACGATCGCGGGCACGAATCCGAGATGCACCTCGGGGTATCCGAGCGTGCTGTCCTCCGAGGCCACGATCAGGTCGCACGCGGTGGCCAGCCCGGCCCCGCCGGCGAGCGCGCGGCCGTGGATGGCGGCCACGATGGGTAGGGGCGTCCGCCGCATGCCCGCGAAAAGCTCCGCCAGGCGCTCTGCTTCGGCCAGCGCCTCGGCCCTGGTGTTGTCCATGCTGGCGGCAAGCTCGACCAGGTCCACCCCGGAGCAGAAGTCGGGGCCGTTTCCGCCGAGTAGCGCCACCCGGGCGCTCGGGTCGTCCCCGGCCCGCGCCACGGCTGCGGTAAGCTCCGAAACCATGCGGGAGTTGAGCGCGTTCCGCTTCTCCGGTCGGTCCAGGGTGATGAGGGCGACGCCGTCTTCGGTCCGGTAGAGCACGACCGGGTCCCCGCTCGGCCGGATCTCGCTCATCGCCGGTCCTCCGGGAGGCGCCCCAGCCCGGCCACGGCAGCGGCCACGTCCTCCGGCACCTCGATCTCCATCCGGAGGAGAGC
>JAHEKN010000156.1 GCA_024638305.1 Gemmatimonadota bacterium
CACGGCGCCTGCGTCGGCAACGCCCTGTAGTCGCATCAATAGGCGCAGTAGCGGACGGGACATCCCTCCCAACCAGAGCGGGCCGAGCCATCTGGACTCGAAGGGCCTCATCGACCATGGCTTCTTGAACCCGGCGACGTCGACGATCGTGTTCAAGACCGTCATGGACCGGATGCGCTCGGGCGCAGCCGCTGCGAGCTCGAAGCCCACGGGTCCGCCCAGGTCGTGCACGAGCAGGTGGAAGCGCTCCAGTTCGAGCGCATCGACGGCGGCGACGGCGAAAGCCCCCAACCCCGTCCAGGTATAGTCGAAGTCCACCGGCCGACCGGCCAATCCGAGACCAGGGAGGTCGAATGCCACGCCCCGCAGACCGCGGCGGGCCAGTTCGCGCAGCACCTTTCGGTAGAGGAAGCTCGAGGCGGGCACTCCGTGCATGCAGACAACGGGCTCGCCGCTGCCTTGCTCGCGCACGAAGCTCCGCACACCGGCTGCCTGAAACATCCGCCCAGCGGCCCGATGGTTCGCGACGACCTCTGCCTCGGTCATGCCCGCGCTTGCAAGCAGGTCGATCTCCCTTGAAGGTTGGCGGGTCCTCGTGCCCGGGATTGTGATGCAACTCGAACGATCACACCACCGTGCCCCGCCCGCAGGCGCCCGTCGCGCACGGGCCTTCGCGATTGTCGTCCTTGCGGTGGCCACCTCGAGCGCCTGCCAGGTCCGACCGGACCGCGCAGCCACGACGGAGGCGGACAGCGCCGGCGTCACGATCGTGACCAACCTGCCGGGATCGATGGAGCGGGCGCCTTCGTGGTCACTTTCCGCGGAGCCGGTCCTCGAGATCGGCGCGGAGCCCGACGGAGAGGTCACGTTCTTCCGGATCACCACGGTGGTCCCGCTCCCGGCCGGCGGCGTGGCCGTGGGCACGGCTACGCCTGCGGAGGTGCGAATCTTCTCGCCGGACGGAGCCCCCCGCACCGTGCTCGGGCGCCAGGGCGAGGGGCCCGGCGAATTCTGGACCGTGACCTCCGTCGTGCCGTTCGCGGGCGACTCGATGGCCGTGTGGGACCAGAACCGCCGGCGTCTGTCCCTGTTCACTGCCGAAGGGAGCTACGTACGGGACGTCGGCCTGGGTGACCTGGTCGTGCCGTCGCCCGAGGCCGTCGGCTCAGCGCTGGACCCCGCCGCCTCGAGCACCCTCCTGCCGTCCGTTCCGGGTACGTTCGTGCTGTTCGGGGTCGGCAGCTTCGGTCCTGGCGTGGGGTTGAGGCGGGTGGAAGCACCATCGTATCGGGTCGACCGCAACGGTGGGCGCCTGGGGACGTTCGGTCCGTTTCCGGGCGTCGAGTCGTTCTACAGCGAGGCCACGGGCGTTGCCCCCTATCCGTTCGGGGCCAGCACCTACGGAGCCACGCTCGGCGACACGCTCGTGGTAGGGACGGCAGCGGATCCGGAGCTCCGCTTCCATGATTCCGACGGACGACTCTTCCGCATGATCCGCTGGCCGGACCGAGAGCGCGCCGTCGGAGGCGCGATGCTCGCGGAGTGGACGGAGTGGTTGGACGCCCAGCTCGCGGCCATGGCACCTGCCGACGCCGCAGGCATTCGCAGCATCCTCGATCAAATGCCCCCCGCTGAGCGCTTCCCGGCATACCGGGACGTCGTCGCGTCGGATGTGGGTGAGCTGTGGGTGGGGGACTATCCCGGGCAGCTCGGCATCAGGGGCCTTCCGGGCGACCCTCCGCGGATGCCTGCCCGACGCTGGCTCGTGTTCGCGTCCGAGGGCAAGCTGGTGGGCATGGTTACCACGCCCGAAGGGTTCCAGCTCCACGCGGTCCATGAGGGGCGGTTGTGGGGCGTGCACACCGGAGAGCTCGATGTCGAGTCGGTGAGGGCCTACCGACTGGCGCCTCGCTGACTCGATCCGGCGGTGCGATCCGTCGGCCAGCATCCGCCACCCGCGCCGACTCCTTGCCACCCTGGGACCAGAGCCCACAGCTTGGGCTCGGCCGTTCGGGCCAAGTCGTTGTGCTCGGAGGAAGGCGATGCGAAGGGTCTCGACCGTGCTGGTGCACCTGGCCGTTCTGGGCTGCCTCGGACCTGCGGGTGCCGCGGCCCAGGAAGCGGAAGCGCCGGGATTCGGAATCACCCCGGACGTGGTGTACGGGCACAAGGACGGCATGGCCCTGACGTTCGACGTGTTCCGTCCGCCGAGGCCCAACGGCGCTGCCGTCCTCTATATGGTGAGCGGGGGCTGGGTGTCGCGCTGGCTACCGCCCGAGGAGTTGGCGACCCGGAACTTCACGGGACTGCTCGACTACGGATTCACCGTCATCGCGGTCCGTCACGGCAGCGCACCGCGTTACAAGGTTCCGGAGGCCGAAGCCGACGTCCGGCGGGCGCTGCGATATATCCGCCACCACGCCGCAGAGCTCGGAGTCGACCCGGAGCGGCTCGGCGTGTTCGGCGGGAGCGCGGGTGGGCATCTGTCCCTCATGCTCGGCCTCGATTCCGACCCGGGTGAGCACGACGGGGACGACGGCGTGGCACGCACCCCGAGCCGGGTCGCGGCGGTGGTCGCGTACTATCCCCCCGTCGATCTGCGCCGCATGGTAGGTCCCAGTGAGCGATTTCCAGCGCTCGATTTCGCGCCCTCCGATGCGCCGTCCATCTCCCCCATCCTGTTCGCCAGCTCAGACGATCCGCCGACGCTCTTGATCCACGGCGACGCCGACGCGCTCGTGGACGTCCGGCACAGCCAGATCATGCATGCGGCGCTCGAGGCCGAGGGCGTGACGACCGAGTTGATCGTCATTCCGGGCGGGGATCACGGGTTCCGGAGTCCGGCAGACCGAGCTCGGGCGCACGACGCGATGCTGGAGTGGTTCCGGCGACACCTCGTGCCCGGACATGAGCGCTAGGGAGATCGGCGTGGCCCGCGGGGGCTTGGCAACACCGTGACCGGAAGCCCGTACTGAGCATAGACGCGCGCCGCCGAGAAGCTCGTCGGCGCGTCCAACGTCCTCGCACCCCCGAGACTGAGCGATGAGAAACCCGCTGAGCGCCGCACTTCTTCTGACCCTTTTCACCGCAACCGTGCCGAGCTCGGTGCAGGCGCAAACCAATGCACGGCTCATCCGCTACGCGGACGTGTCGGCCACTCAGATCGCGTTCGTTTACGGGGGGGACATCTGGATCGTGCCCAAGACGGGGGGCACGGCGATCCAGGTCACGCACTCCCCGGGCGAGGAAGCCTGGCCGCGCTTCTCGCCGGACGGGAGCGAGCTCGGCTACACGGCCAGCTACAACGGGAACCAGGACGTGTACGTGATGCCGGCCACGGGCGGGATCCCGACCCGGGTCACCTACCAGTCGCACGGTGACCGCATGGTCGAGTGGCACCCCGACGGACAACGCCTGTTGTTCGCCTCGGGACGGGAGAGTGGGCGCCAGTCGTTCTCGCAGTTCTACCTGGTGTCCAAGGAAGGCGGCTTCCCCGAGAAGCTCCGGGTGCCCTATGGCGAGCTGGCCAGCTACTCCCCGGACGGAAACCGGCTCGCCTACATCACCAAGATCACGGAGGACTATCCCTTCAAGCGGTACCGGGGAGGGTTGGCGTCCGACATCATCCTCTACGATCTCACGAATGACAGGGCCGAGAACGTGACGGCCAACACGGCCAACGACGGGAAGCCCGCCTGGGTGGGGGACAAGGTCTACTTCCTGTCCGACCAGGGTACCGAGGTGCGGCTCAACATCTGGAGCTACGACACCGGTACCGGGACCACGACACAGGTCACGACGTTCGAGGACTTCGACATCTCGCTGATGTCGGCTGGACCCGACGATCTCGTGTTCGAGGCCGGCGGCACGCTCTACCTGATGGATCTCGGCAGCGAGCGGTACGCGCCGGTTTCCGTGGACGTGGTGAGCGACCTCTCCATAGAGATGCCCCGATCGACCGACGTGAGCGGGCGCATCGGCAACGCGTCCGCCTCCCCCGGCGGAAAGCGCGTCGTCTTCGAAGCTCGTGGTGAGCTCTTCAACGTGCCGGCGTCGGAGGGCTATGTCCTGAACATGACGCAATCGAGCGGCGCGTTCGACCGCGATCCAGCCTGGTCGCCCGATGGCGCCTCGATCGCGTACTGGAGCGACCGAGCCGGGGAGTACGAGATCTACCTACAGAACACGGGGGCGCAGTCCCCGCCGAGACGGCTCACCAACAGGGGAGGGGGGTTCGGGTACGCCCTCTACTGGTCACCGGACAGTCGGAAGCTCGCGTTCATCGACGAGACCAACGACGTCATCGTAGTCGACGTGGAGTCAGGCGTAGCGCGGGTCGCGGGCAACAACGACTGGAACCTGAGCCACCCCGGGCGGCTCGGGTACCCCATCGCCTGGTCGCCGGACTCGCGGTGGATCGCGTTCACCGAGGGTTTGGCCAACGGGAACAACGCCGTGTTCCTGTACGACGTCGAGGCCGAAACGGCGCAGCAGGCGACCAGCGGCTTCTACGACGATACGAACCCGGTGTTCAGCAAGGACGGCAAGTACCTGTTCTACGTGACCGCCCGTAACTTCGCGGCGGCCTACTCCGCGCTGGGCGACGGCACGTGGGTCTATCCGAACGCGACCCGGATCGCTTCGGTGGGCCTGACGCCGGACGTGCCATCGCTGCTCGAGGTCGAAAACGACGCGCTGGACGGAGCAGTCGCCGACGAGTCCACTCCGGCGCCGGACTCCGGGGGAGTCCAGGTCACCGTGGACCTGGCAGACTTCGAGGCCCGCCTGGTCCTGCTGCCGCCCGAGGCGGGCAACATCGGGACGTTGATTCCGTTCGAGGGCAAGCTCGTCTATCGCCGAGCGCCGAACACCGGGGCCGGCGGCGGATCGGCGACCCTCATGCTCTACGACCTCGCCGAGCGGGAAGAGCAGACCGTGATTGGGAACGTCGGACGCGTCTCACCCACCGCGGACGGCGAAGCCCTGCTCGTGAGCAGCCGCGGACGGTACGGCATCGTACCGCCGAGACCGAACCAGGAGATCGAGGATCCCGTTCCGACCGACGGACTGACGATGGCGCTCGTCCCGCGCGAGGAGTGGCGCCAGATCTTCGACGACACCTGGCGCCGGCACCGCGACTTCTTCTACGACCCCGGGATGCATCAGGTCGATTGGGACGAGCTTCGCGATCGCTACGGTGCGCTCATCGAGGACGCGCGCACGCGATGGGACGTCAGCTTCGTCCAGTCACAGCTGGCCGCGGAGCTGAGTGCCGGCCACACGTACACGTTCGGGGGAGACACGGAGAGCGTCGCACCGGTCCAGACCGGATACCTGGGCGTGGATTGGGCGCTCGAGGGGGGGCGGTACCGGATCGACAGGATCGTCAGGCCAGCGCCCTGGGACACGGACGTCCGGTCGCCCTTCGACCGGCCCGGCGTCGGCGTTCGTGAAGGCGACTATGTGCTCCGGGTGAACGGCGTGTCGCTCGATCCCGCCAAGGACCCCTACGCGGCGTTCGAGGGCCTGTCCGGAGAGACGATCTCGCTGACCGTCAGCAGCTCGGGTAGGGACGACGACTCCCGCACCGTGGTCGTGGAGGCCCTGACGACAGGTCAGGAGATCAACCTCCGCTATCTAGCGTGGATCGAGCACAATCGCCGGATGGTGGAGGAGCTTTCAGGCGGTGCGCTGGGATACGTGTACATGTCCAACACCGGCGGACAGGGCCAGCAGGAGCTGGTGCGCATGTTCTACGGGCAGCTCGACAAACAGGGCTTCATCATCGACGAGCGCTTCAACGGCGGCGGGCAGCTCGCCGACCGCTTTCTCGAGCTCCTACAGCGTCCGGTCGTCTACAACTTGCACTGGCGGCACGGTCGCGACCACACGCACCCCGCCAAGACCAACCCGGGTCCCATGGGCATGCTCATCAACGGTTGGGCGGGCTCGGGAGGCGACGGTCTGCCGTGGGCTTTCCAGGAGTTGGAAGCAGGACCCATCGTGGGGGAGCGCACCCTCGGCATTCTGGTGGGACCGGCGACCGGGCATCAGCTCATCGACGGCGGCGGGATCACCGTCCCGGGCGCACGGCTCTACGACAACGACGGCCACTGGTTCTGGGAGGGCGAGGGCGTCGCGCCGGACATCGAGGTGTGGGACGACCCCAACCTCCTGGTGCAGGGACGCGATCCCCAGATCGAGCGGGTCGTCGAGGAGGTGATGCGCAACCTGCGGGCGAACCCACCCGTCATGACTCCGGCTCCGCCCCTCGAGGACCGGTCCGGCAGAGCCGGGCGCTCCGGGGGCCGGTGATGGGCCTGGTCTCGCGGCTCTGGCCGGATCGGCCGTGACGTACGACGCCGACGCGGTTGCCCGCTACTTCGACGCATTCGGCCTCGGTGAATACGAGCGCCACGACGCTTCGCCGGAGCAGCGCATCAAGTTCGAGATGCACGTCCGCTGCCTGCGCGAGTTCGTTCAGCCCGGCTCGCGGGTGCTCGAGGTGGGCGCTGGACCCGGTCGCTTCACCGAGATCCTCGCAGAGATGGACTGCGGTGTCACGGTCGTCGACCTGTCAGCGGAGCAGGTGCGGCTGAACGAGGAGCGGGCACGAGAGCTGGGATACGCCCAGTCCATCGAGCGCTGGCTCCACGCGGACTTCTGTGATCTCCCGGCGCTGGCGGACGGGCGTTTCGACGCCGTCGTGGCCTTCGGCGGACCGTTCAGCTACGTGCTGGATCGGCGGGACGCTGCGCTCGAAGAATGCGTGCGGCTCCTCGCTCCGTCCGGTGTGCTGCTGCTCAGCGTCATGTCCAAGTGGGGCTCGACCCATGCCTTCCTGGGTGCGATCCAGTCCCTCCCGGCGGACGAGATCCGGGCGATGGATGCAACCGGAGACGTCACACCCGCCACGTCCCCGAGCAGCGTGGACGGCGGCCACTTCTTCCACATGTTCACGGCCGACGAGTTGCGTCGATTCCTGGAGGACGGGCTCCGCGTGGAGTTCATGGCCGCGTCGAACGCGGTGTCGACCGGCTGGAGCGATTACCTCGACGGGGAGGAGAGCTTCGCGCAGGCGCTCGCGTGGGAGGACGAGGCCACGAGGGCTCCGGGGGCGCTCGACATGGGTACCCACATCCTCGCGGTGGCGAGGAAGGAGGGGGTCCGCTAGCCGTGGAGGTATTCCCCAGCGAACTCGACGCGCGTCGGGCGTGTACGACCCCGGAGGCTCCTTCCGATCGGCCATCCGCCACGCGCCGGCGCGGCTGGCCTGGAGGCATCCCATGAAACATGCGTTCTCCGTTGTCATCGGGTGTGCCATGTTCACGCTGACGGGCTGCGCGGCGGACAGGCTGAACCTGGCGTTCGACCCGTCGCTCCTCAGTCCGACCCTCTATTGCCCGGACGACGCGGCGCTCGACGTCACCCACCTGAAGCTCGTCGACTGGAGCGCGTCCGACGTCGCGGTAGTCCGGCCCCGATCGCAGCCGAGTGCGCCCGGGCGGCAGATTCGGAAGTGGCGCACGGCTGTCATCGCAGGCCACTTCGACGTAATGCTCGTGCCGGGCGACGGCGGTACCGCTGGCATGCTTGCCGTGCATGCCCGCGTCGCGTGTGGCCCGAGGAAAGGCCTCGAGGCCGAGGCGCGCGGCGAGTGGGTACGGGTCCGGCTCATGAACGGGCCCCTCGACGTCAGCGGAGCGAGGGGACGCTGATGCTCGACTCGACGGATGCCTCGGCGGCGTGAGCTTCCGCGCGGGTGCCTTCCCGATGAAGTCCAGACTCGGCCAATGCGTCGCCCTGCTGGCCGCGGCGACCGCGGGGTGCACCGCGACTTCCCGGGCCGAGTCTCCGCTCGAGCAGTACCTGGTTGGCTCGGGCTTCTCCGGTGCCGCCCTGATCGTCGTATCGGGCTCAGTGGAGCTGCGAGCCGGCTTCGGGCTCGCTGATGCCGCGGGGGGCGTGGCCAACGCGCCCGACTTGATCTACCCGATCGGCTCCCTGACCAAGCCGGTGACGGCGTCGGCGATTCTGCATGCGGTGAGCGCGGGCCACCTCGAGCTCGAGGAGTCGATCTGTCGGCACATTCAGACCTGCCCTCCGGAATGGGCTCCGGTGGAGGTGCGTCACCTACTCGAGCACACATCGGGGATTCCCGACCTGTTCGGTGCGCTCCCGGAGGCCCCGTTGCTCCAGACCACGGCGGAGGTGGACCGGCTGCTTTCCGAGCGCCCATCGATTCCACTCGGGGCCGCGCCGGGTGCGGAGTACGTCTACAGC